>NZ_WOTN01000001.1:1933008-2255176 GCF_010993745.1 Fodinicola acaciae | reverse complement strand
GCGGCTCATCTGGTTGGGGATCGGGATCGCGGTCGGAGCGCTGATCGTGCGCAAGCTGACCAAGACCGCGGAGTCCTACACTCCGCGCGGCCTGGCCGAGGGGGCCCGCGACTCGGTGACCGGCATGCTGGACAGCGTCCGCGACTTCGTCGACGAGGTACGCGACGGCATGTCCGAGCGCGAGGACGAGCTGCTGGCAGCGCTGGCCGGCGAGGTCGACCTGGACGACGTGCTCGGCCAGAACGACGGCACCCAGAACTACCGCGCCCAGAACAACGGCACCCAGAACAACGGCACGCCGAAGAACGGCGGCCGGCGCTGATGCGTACCGCGGAGATCCGCCGCCGCTTCCTGGACCACTTCGTCCAGCGCGGCCACACCGAGGTGCCGTCGGCGAGCCTGATCCTGGACGACCCCAACCTGCTGTTCGTCAACGCCGGCATGGTCCAGTTCAAGCCGTACTTCCTCGGCCAGCAGACCCCGCCCTATACGCGCGCCACCAGCGTGCAGAAGTGCATCCGTACGGGCGACATCGACGAGGTCGGCAAGACCACCCGGCATGGCACCTTCTTCCAGATGAACGGCAACTTCTCGTTCGGCGACTACTTCAAGGAAGGCGCCATCGAGCACGCCTGGGAGCTGATCACCGGCAGCCAGGACGCCGGCGGCCTCGGTTTCGATCCGGACCGGATCTGGGTCACCGTCTATCTGGACGACGACGAGGCCTCCGACCTGTGGAAGAAGATCGCCGGCCTGCCGGAGGAGCGCATCCAGCGGCGCGGCAAGGCGGACAACTTCTGGTCGATGGGGATCCCCGGCCCGTGTGGCCCCTGCTCGGAGATCTACATCGACCGCGGCGCCGAGTACGGCCCGGACGGCGGTCCGGTGGTCGACGAGGACCGGTTCCTGGAGATCTGGAACCTGGTCTTCATGCAGTACGAGCGCGGCGAAGGCAGCGGCAAGGAGGACTACGAGATCCTCGGCGAGCTGCCGGCCAGGAACATCGACACCGGCATGGGCCTGGAGCGCGCCGCGTACCTGCTGCAGGGCGTCGACAACCTGTACGAGATCGACGAGGTCTATCCGGTGCTGCAACGCGCCGCCGAGCTGGCCGGCTGCACGTACGGGAAGGACCACACCAACGACGTGCACCTGCGCGTCATCGCCGACCACGTGCGCTCCGGGCTGATGCTGATCGGTGACGGCGTGAGCCCCGGCAACGAGGGCCGCGGCTATGTGCTGCGCCGGTTGCTGCGCCGGTCCGTACGCGCGATGCGGCTGCTCGGATATGACAAGCCGGCGCTGCCGGAGCTGCTGCCGATCTCCAAGGACCTGATGAAGGCGTCCTATCCGGAGCTGGAGACCGGCTTCGACCGGATCTCGCAGATCGCCTACGGCGAGGAGGACGCGTTCCGCCGGACGCTCGCGGCCGGCACCACGATCCTGGACACCGCCGTGGAGACCACGAAGAAGGCCGGCGGCAAGCAGCTGTCCGGCGGCGACGCGTTCAAGCTGCACGACACGTACGGCTTCCCGATCGACCTCACCCTGGAGATGGCCGAGGAACAGGGCCTCAAGGTCGACGAGGACGGCTTCCGCCGGCTGATGACCGAGCAGCGTGAGCGCGCTCGCGCCGACGCTCGCGCGAAGAAGACCGGTCACGCCGACACCTCGCTGTTGCGCGCGGTGCTCGACCAGCACGGTCCGACCGACTGGCAGGCCTACACCACGCTGGAGACCGAGTCGAAGGTGCTGGCGCTGATCAGCGGCGCCGACGGTGTGCCGGCCGCTGGCCAGGGTGAGATCGTCCAGCTGATCCTGGACCGTACGCCGCTCTACGCCGAGTCGGGCGGCCAGAACGCCGACGCCGGCGTCATCGAGTGGGACGGCGGCTCGGCCGAGGTGCTGGACGTGCAGCGGCCACTGCGCGGACTGGTCGTGCACCAGGTCCGGATCACCGACGGCGAGCTGACGGTCGACGCGGCCGTACGCGCCAAGGTCGACCCGGAGTGGCGGCTCGGCGCCTGCCAGGCGCACTCCGGCACGCATGTCATGCACGCCGCGTTGCGGCAGGTGCTCGGCCCGTCGGCGCTGCAGTCCGGCTCGTACAACCGGCCTGGCTATCTGCGGCTCGACTTCGCCTGGAAGGGCGCGCTGGACCAGCGGTCCCGGCACGACATCGAGGACGTGGCCAACCTGGCCGTACGCCGCGACCTGCCGGTGAGCGCGACGTACATGCCGCTCACCGAGGCCCGGGAGATCGGCGCGATCGCGCTGTTCGGCGAGACGTACAACCCGGAGAAGGTGCGGGTCGTGCAGATCGGTCCGGGCCAGTGGTCGATCGAGCTCTGCGGTGGCACGCACGTGCAGTCCAGCTCGCAGATCGGTCCGCTGGTGCTGACCGGCGAGTCGTCGGTCGGCTCGTCGTCGCGCCGCGTGGAGGCGGTCGTCGGCATCGAGGCCTTCCGTTATCTGGCCAAGGAACGCGACCTGGTCAGCCAGCTCGCCGAGATCCTCAAGTCGCCGCGCGACAACGTCGCCGACCGGGTCGAGTCGATGGTGACCCGGCTGCGCGACGCCGAGAAGGAGCTGGCGCGGATGCGCGCGGCAGCGGTCCTGTCCAGCGCCGGTGAGCTCGCGTCCGGCGCCGAGGATCTCGACGGCGTCGCGTACGTCGCCACCGAGACTCCAGAAGGCACCGGCGGCGGCGACATCCGCAAGCTCGCGCAGGAGATTCGCGGCCGGCTCGACCCGGGCCGTCCCGGCGTGGTGGCGGTGGCCGGTGCGACCGACGGCAAGGCTTCGCTGGTCGTCGCGATCACCAAGGCGGCCAAGGACAGTGGCCTGTCCGCGGCCGACCTGGTCCGCGGCGCGCTCGGTGGCAAGGGCGGCGGCAACGCCGACCTGGCGCAGGGCGGTGGCGTCGCGGCCGACCAGCTGCGGCCGGTTCTGGACAGCCTGCGCCAGCTCGCGGCGGCGCGAGGAGCGACCTGACCGTGCCGGATGGCACCGGCGAGACCGTGCGTCCGCGCAAGCCGCGACGCAAGCCGGCGCGGGATCCCGGGCCGGGCGTACGGATCGCCGTCGACGTCGGCTCCGTGCGGGTCGGCGTGGCGGTCAGTGACCGCGACGGCATCCTGGCCAGTCCGTTGGTGACCCTGCGTCGATCCGGCGACGGTTCCGACCTGGCGCGGCTCGCCGAGCTGGTGGCCGAACGCGGCGCCGTACAGGTGCTGGTGGGGTTGCCTCGCCACCTGTCCGGCGCCGAAGGCACGGCGGCCGAGGCGGCGCGCGCGTACGGCGCCGATCTGGCCAGCCGGGTGGCGCCTGTTCGGGTCGACTTCGTGGATGAGAGGCTGTCGACCGTGTCCGCGACCCGTACGCTGTCTTCTCGTGGTGTTCGGGGTCAGCGACAGCGCGCGGTTGTCGACCAGGCGGCGGCCGTGGTGATTCTGCAGTCGTGGCTGGACGCGCGCGCGAGCCGGCAGGGTGGAGCGGTCGATGAGTGAGGACCTGGTCGGCCTGCCGTTCGGCGACGAGGACGAGCGCGACGCCTACGCCGGCGCCAAGCCGCCGCGCGGACGCCGGCCACGCTCCAAGCACCGCCGGCCGCGCGGCAAAGGCCGCAACGTCGTCACCGCGCTGATCGTGGTCGTCATCCTCGGCGTGCTCGGCGGCGGTCTGTGGTACGGCGGCAGTGTGGTGCGCTCGTACATCTACGGCGAGGACTACGACGGTCCCGGCGACGGCAAGGTGACGATCCAGGTCACCGACGGCCAGACGCTCCGCCAGGTGGGTGCCACGCTGGTCAGCAAAGGCGTGGTGAAGAGCGTACGCGCGTTCACCAACGCGGCCGAGGCGGACAGCCGCTCCAGCAGGCTGCAACCCGGCACGTACCAGCTGAAACTGCACATGAAGGCGACCGACGCGGTCGCGCTGCTGCTCGATCCGTCCAGCCGCCTGCAGCTGACGTTCATCGTGACACCCGGCATGACGGTGAAGCGTGCGTTCCAGAAGATCGCGGAGAACACCAAGATCACCGTCGACCAGCTCAACGACGCGGCCAAGAACCCCGCGGCCATCGGCCTGCCGGACTGGGCCGGCGGCAAGCTCGAGGGCTTCCTGCATCCCGAGACGTACACGCTGGAGCCCGGTGACACGGCGACCACCGCGCTGAAGAAGATGGTCGGCCAGACCATGAAGATCCTCAACGACATCAACTTCGTCGCGAAGTCACAGCAGCTGGGCAAGCAGCCGTACGACGTGCTCAAGATCGCGTCGCTGATCATCGGCGAGGGCATCCCGTCGGACTACGGCAAGATCTCGCAGGTCATCTACAACCGGATCGACCACAACGCGGGTGCGACGTACGGCCTGCTGCAGATGGACTCCACGACGGTCTACGGCCGCCAGTTCCGGTCCAACGCACCGACCGGCAACCCGAGCCAGGCGGAGAAGGAGAACGCCGCAGACCCGTACAGCACGTACAAGCACAAGGGCCTGCCGCCGACGCCGATCGGCAACCCCGACCAGGCGGCGCTGGTCGCGGCGATCAACCCGACACCGGGCCCGTGGTATTTCTTCGTCGTGATCGACAAGCAGGGCAACTCCGCGTTCGCCGCCACCTACGCCGAGCATCAGAACAACATCCGCAAGGCGAAGGCGAACGGAGCGATCCCTTAGTGACCGGCCGGCGGTGTGCGGTGCTGGGGTCGCCAGTGCGGCACTCGCTGTCGCCGGTGTTGCACACGGCGGCGTACGCGGCGCTCGGCCTCGACGGCTGGACGTACGACCGGATCGAGTGCGACGAACCGGGACTGGCGCCACTGCTGGCCGGCTGCGGTCCGGAGTGGGCCGGTTTCTCGGTGACGATGCCGCTCAAACGCGAGGCGCTGCGGCTGTCGTCGTCGCGGTCGGAGCGTGCGGCCGCGGTCGGCGCGGCGAACACGCTGGTGCCGCGCGAGGCTGGCTGGCATGCGGACAACACCGATGTCCTCGGCATTGTCGATGCCGTACGCGAGGCCGCGGCTGAGCGGACCTTCGAGTCGGCGTCGCTGCTGGGGGCCGGCGGCACGGCCCAGGCCGCGCTCGCGGCGTTGCGCGAGCTCGGCTGCGACGAGGTGCGGACCTACGTGCGTGACCCGTCGCGTGCCGCCGATCTGCTGCACACCGCGGAGCGGGTCGGCATCGGCGTCGAGCTGAGCTCGTGGTCGTCGCTCGCCTCCGGTCTCGATGCCGACCTGGTCATCTCGACGGTCCCGAAGGCCGCCGCCGACTCGCTGGCCGACGTGGCCGTACGCGCCGACGTGGTGCTGGACGCGCTCTATGATCCGTGGCCGACGCCTTTTGCCTTGGCGGCGCGGAAGTCCGGCGGTGCCGTGCTTTCCGGCCTGGACCTGTTGCTGCACCAGGCCGTCCACCAGGTCACCTTGATGACCGGCGAGCCGGGTCCGCTGGAGCCGATGCGGTCGGCGCTGCGCAAGTAGGCTGACCACGTGCTCCTGATAGTCCTTTGTGGACTGTGTGGTGTCGCGGCCGGTTACGCCGGTCGCCTGGTCGTCGCGCGTACGACTTCCTCGCCGGAGCGTCTGGTCTGGTGGTTGCCGGAAGTGGTGACCGGCCTGCTGTTCGGTCTTGCCGGCTGGCGGATGGGACTGTCGGCGGAGCTTTTCCTGGTCTGCTTCGTTTCCTGGCTCGCGGTCGTACTGTCCATTGTGGACATCGCCGAGCACCGCCTGCCAAATGTCGTGACGTTGCCGTCGTACGCTGTCGCCGGGCTGTGGCTGGCCGGTGTCGCGTACGTCCGTGCCGACTGGGCGTCGTTGGGTCGCGCGGCGCTGGCGATGCTCGTGGCTCTGGTGGTTTTCGCCTTGTTGTGCGCGATCCGGGGGATGGGTCTGGGGGATGTGAAGCTGGCCGGCGTCCTCGGTCTCGCGCTCGGCTGGTTTGGCTGGCCGACGCTGGTCGCCGGTTTGGTGCTGTGCTTCGTTTACGGCGGCCTGATCAGCGGTGTGCTCATGCTGGTGCGGATCGTCGGGCGCCGTACGCGCATTCCGTTCGGCCCTTTCATGTTCGCCGGTGCGTTGACCGCCTTCTACGCGACCGATGTCCTGGTGCGCTTGGGGATGCCGTAACGGCGTTGGATGTAGGCCTCGGCGACGATGAGGTTGACCACCAGGCCGAGCCAGGCGCTGCCGCTCGCGATGTCGTGCGCGATCGCCACCTCGCTGCCGCGATAGATGTCGGTGTCCGCCATGGAAATCACCGCGAAGGCCACGACCGGCTGCCAGAACCGGGAGAACACCGAGCCGAGCGTGACCGCGTAATTCCGGATCATCCAGCGGCGGTGGTCGGCGAAGCGCCGCTGGCGAGCCGCGCGATAGCCGGCGATTGCCGTGACCAGCCAACAAATGTCGAAGGCGTACAACGCGGCCATGTTCGCCGCACCGAAAACGCTGAGCGCGGCCACCGGGATCGCCAGGATCGTCGATGGAAAGACGCCGACGAAGAAATACGCGCGGCCGGTCCACCGGTGTGTTTTGGGGTGGTTGTTGCGCAGCCACGGCCAAAACTGCAGCAGTCCGGTGATCGTCGCGATCGCCGCCGTGCCGATGTGTGCCACCAGCAGGCAGAAATGCGGGCCGCTGCGCGGCGTGATCCGGCTGTGCTGCATGTCTGGCGGGACGTACGGCTGAAGCATGTAGGCGAGCGTCGCCAGCACCACCACGGCGAGCGGCAACAGCCACCATCCCTGCCGCTTCTTCGGTCGTTTCGCCGGCAACTGGACGGATTCCTGAAGTGCGACCATGCGCAGATGGTGCCCGCCACCGAACCGCTGACGCGTCCCGCGTGCGGGGCCGTTCGGCGTACCCGCTCAGGTATCGCCTCCGTTCCCTCTCAGGAGTGACGGCCGGTCAGGGGTTGGGTGCGTTGGCGGTGCGGACGTGGAGGGGAGAGGCGCCGACGAGCATCCGCAGGCGGAAGGCGTCGCGGTCCGGCTTGACGACCAGCGCGGCGACGACGCCGCCGACCACCATCAGGATGCCGGCGAGGCCGAAGGCCTGCTGATAGCCGACGGCTCGCGATGGTGCCGCGTCGATGATCAGGCCGGTCACGTACGGCGAGAGGATGCTGGCCATCGAGACGCCGGCATACCAGATGCCGAGCACGGCGGCGCGCTGGCGCGGTGGCACGACGTCGGCGATGGCCGCGTTGCTCAACGGAAGTTGCAGGTTTCCGGCCGAAAACGCGAGCGCCACCGCCACCAGGATCGCTGGCACGGCGGACAGTCGCGTCATGACCAGCATCGCGACGCCGGCGACCAGCGGCCCGGCGGCGCCGACCAGGCCGTGCGCGATGCGGCGCGAGAACGCGTGCCGGATCAGCTGCTGCGACAGCGCGCCGGCCACGATGACGAGCACGATCGACGTGCCACTCGGCAGGCCCACCGCCAGGCTCACCGCGGTCGGTGTCAGATGGACGACTTCGTTGAGGAAAAGTGGCAGGAAGGCGAGCGCGGTGGCCAGGTTCCAGTAGACGGTGAAGCCGGCGAACGTGCCGCCGAGGAACGTACCGTTGAGCAGCAGTCGCCAGTATGGCTGGCGCTGCTCGGACGGGCCGTCGTCGCCGGGGTCGGCCGGTCGCGCGTCGGCGTTGTGGCCGCCGGTGCGTCCGATGGCCAGCCACAGCACCGCCCAGATCAGGCCGAGTACGCCGAGGATGCCGAAGGCCGACCGCCAGCCGAGGTGCACGATCGCGAGCTCGAGCACCGGCGCTCCGAAGACGATGCCGGCGGCCGATCCGCAGGCGACGAGCGCGACCGGCAGCGGCCGCGCGCGCGGCGGATACCAGGTGAAAACGGTGTGGTTCATCAGCGACGGCACCGGCCCCTCGCCGACGCCGAGCAGGATCCGGGTGGCGACCAGCACGGTGAAACCGGCCGCCGGCAACAGGATCGGCAGCTGCGCGACGGCCCAGATCACCGCGATCGCGACCAGCAACCGGCTGCTGGACATCCGGTTGCCGGCGAATCCGACGAGTACGGCCGAGACGATGAACAGCAGATAGAAGCTGCTGGCGATGAAACCGTACTGCGCCGCCGACAGTCGTAACTCGGCCATCAGCGGAGCCGCGGCCAGACCGAGGACGCCTTTGTCCGCGAAGTTGATCGCGCCGAACACGAACAACAGGAACAGGACCCAACCGGCTTTCCCACTGGAACGCGGCATTGCTCGACCGTTCCGTCCGGGTGAGCACGCCGTCAAGCGTCCTGTGGTCCGGGTCACATGCCCTGTGTCATATTTGTGAGGACATAGCTAAAAATTCTGTGCGGAAATGACCGCGGCAGGTCAACGAAATTCGGCTGTCGGCTGCCTCGCAGAGCGACCGCGAACAGTAACTTCAGTACACCCAGCGGAATGCGCGAATGCGGTCGGCGACCGGCCGCGCGCCGTAGGTGTCGTGTTCATAGCGGCGTACGGCGATGAACGATCCGAGCAGCTCCGGCGACAGAGTTTCCGAGAAAAACGTGGAAAACTGCAGTTCGTCCAGCGCGGAGCCGAGATCCGTGGGAAGTCTGCGGATTCCGCGCTGCGCGCGCTCGGCGTCGGACAACGCGGCCGGGTCCGCGGTCACCGGCTCTGGCAGCGCTGTCATCGAGGCCATGCCGCGCTCGGCGAGCGCGACGAGTGCGGCGGCGGCCAGATACGGGTTGGCCGAGCCGTCCACGACCTTCACCTCGACGTTGGCCGAGTCCGGCCGCGCTGTTTTGGTGCCCTGCACCAGGCGTACGGCCGACTCGCGGTTTTCCAGCCCCCAGGTGGCCCACGGCGCGGCCCACCGGCTCGGCAGCAGCCGTTCGTAGCTCAGCACGCCGGAGGCAAGCAGGCCGACCGCTTCGGGCAGGCCGGCGACGACGCCACCGACCAGATGCGTGCCCTCGGTGGTCAGTCCGTGCGGTCCCGCGCCGCCACCGAGCAGGTTTTTGCCGTCTTTCCAAGCGGAAAGGTGCACGTGCGCGCCGTTGCCGACGGCGTCCGGCACGGTCAGCGGAGCGTACGACACGGCAAGGCCGTGTTCCTGCGCCACGCGGCGTACGACCAGACGCGTCAGCACATAGCGGTCGACGGCGGCGACCGGTGTGGTGGCCGCAACCGACAGCTCGATCTGGCCAGGCCCGTATTCCGGATGGATCTGGTCGACCGCGATCCCGACCCGGTCCAGTGCCTCAATGATGTCGATGCACAGGTCTTCCAACGAAAACAGCGGGACGCCACCATAGGCGGGGCCGTGGTGTGCGACCGGCGGATCGTCGCCTTCTGCGTCGAAGACGGTGAATTCCAGCTCGAACGCCATCTGGTAGTCGGCGCTCGCCGCCTGGACCACCCGCCGCAGTGCCGACCGTGAACAGCACGACATCGGCTCCAGCTCCTGGGAAAGCTGGTCGGCCGGAGCCCAGCCGATGCCGGTGTCCGGATCGATCACCACGGCGGCGTCCCAGTCCGGAAACAGCCGCATGTCGCCGACCGGCCCGCCATAGCCACCGCCCGAAGTGATGCCGCCGTCGGCCGCCATCACGGCCATCACCGGCGACATGCCGACGCCGTTGGTGGCCAGTGCCTCCAGTCGCGCGGCCGGCACCGCCTTGGTCCGTACGACTCCGGCGTTGCACACGAAAGTCGTGGCCAGCAGGCGCAATCCCTGGTCACGCAACCGCTCGATCACCGCATCGCTCATGACCGGGAGATTAGCCGACAGGCCCCCAAATAGCCGGCCAGCATCGACTTGGCGACCAGGCCGATCGTTTCCTCGACCGGCAGGAACGTCGGCGAGTGCAGGCTCGGCTGCACGTCGAAACCGCCCGTGCGGGTGCCGACGAACATCATCAGCGACGGAAAACGCTCGCAATAGAAGGAAAAGTCGTCGGAGCCGCAGGAGCGCAGGGGATCCGACAGCCGCAGGCCGGCCGTTGCCAGCTCCGGCCAGACCAGCTCGGTCAGCTCCGGATCGTTGTCCAGCACCGGCTCGCCGAGCTCGTCGCTCGCGGCGGCGGTGCAGCCGTACGCGGCAGCCGTCGACGTGGCGATCGACTCGATGAGACCGAGCAACCGCTCGCGCTCGCTTTGGGTGAAGGTCCGCAGGGAGGCACGCAGCACGGCGGTCTCCGGGATGACGTTGGCAGCGTGGCCGCCGTTGATCGCGCCGATGGTGAGCACGGTCGGCGCCAACGGGTCCGTACGCCGCGACACGATCTGTTGCAGCGCAAGCACGATCGCGGCGGCGGCCACGATGGGGTCGCGGGCGTCCTGCGGGTACGCCGCGTGGCCGCCCCGGCCGGTGACGGTGATCGTGACCGTGTCGAAGGACGCGTTCACCGGTCCTGGTGTCGCGGCAACTTCACCGAAACGGACGCGCGGCTGGACGTGTGCGCCGATCATCGCGCGTACGTCGTGCCGGGCCAGCTCGGCGGAGTCGACGACATCCTTGGCGCCAAGCGGAAAGCTCTCCTCGCGCGGCTGCAGCACCGCGAGCAGCGCGTACGGCAGCTCGACTTTTCCAGCCGCACGGGCGAAAGCCGTCAACGCGGCGAGATGTACGTCATGACCGCACGCGTGCATCGCGCCGTTCGTCGAGGCCCACGGCACACTCGTACGCTCCTGGATCGGCAACGCGTCGAGCTCGGCGCGAACGGCGATCGCCGGTCCGGTTGCCGGACCGATGCGGATGATCCGGCCTTCGGCGACGGCCGGCGCGTCCGGCGATCCGATCGCCGCGGCGACGACGGCCGCGGTTGGATGTTCGTCACCGCCGACATGCGGATCCCGATGCAGTTTTCGGCGCAGTTCAACGGCTTGCGGCAGCTCGGCGGTGAGTGCCTCGTCCCAACCGGTCACAGGCCGTAGACCCGTTCGGCGTTGCGATAGGCGATCATTTCCGCATAGCGCAACGCGTCCTTCGCCGAGATCGCGTCATTTTCGAGCCAGTCAGCCAAAACGCGAGCCGTGCCGCGCCGCCACAGCAACGCGCCGCAGGCGTACAGCTCCGGCAGCCCGAAGGCGTCGGAGGAAAACAACAGCTTTCCGAACGGCGTCATCTCCATCGACGCGCGGATGACCGAGAGTGAGCCGGGGCCGGTGTAGTTGACGCCGAGGCCGTTGTCGACGTACACGTGCGGATAGACCTGTGCGAGCGCACCGGCTTCGCGCAGATACGGATAGCAGTGCAGCAGCATGATCGACACGCCGGACTCGCGCGTTGCCCGCAGGAAACCGCTGAGCAGGCTCGGATCTGCGCGGTGCAACACCGCGTCGGCGTCGCCGTGGCCGGTGTGCAGCTGGATCGGTTTGCCGGCGTCGACCGCGGTCCACAGCAGGTGGCGGATCAGCACCGGATGGTCGAGCCGCCGCGGATACGGCCGCAGCCACTCGGCCGCCGCCGTGCTCACCTCGGTGTGTGTCGGACGGCTCGGGTCGAAGTCGAGGCCGATCCGGTAGCCGGCGATGCTCTTCGCGCCGACCGCGTCTTCCAGTGCCGCGTTGATCGCCGCGGCCACCTCGTCGGCGAACAGGCCGGCCGTCACGCCGGTCGCCGCCACCTGCTCGGCGATGCTCTCCAGTCGTACGACCTCGGCGGCCCGCGCGCCGCCGGCCGAGGCCAGCTCCCGCGAGCCGAGGATCTCGTCGGCGCGATAGCCGGTTTCCACCAGATAGGTGGAGATTCCGGTGTTCTTGAGCAGCCGCGCGGTCACCTCGGCGCCGCCGAGCTCACGCCGCCGCGCCAGGTAGTCGTCGGCGCCGGCATGCCGCGGCAGGTCGAGCAGCGGCGCGCACTCGGCCCTGACGGTGATGCCGAACGGACTGTCGAAGGCCGACGTACCAGCCGGCGCCGGCCAGTCGGACTCGGTCGCGAGCAGTTCGAATGCGTCGCGGTCGAGATCCTCGGTGGTCACGCCGTGGCAGTGGTGGTCGATGAGCGGAAGGCCCATGACCTGCTCGATCAGCTCATTCGGGGTCACGCCACCATCTTGCCTGGTGCCCTGTGGCCAAGTTCATACGGCCAACGCATGACGGCGGGATGGTCGCATGGCCACCATGCCTGCGGTGGTCGCGCTGGGGAGGGGTGGTTGAGTTTCTGATCGTTGTCTTGGGTGGGTAGTGGCGCCTTCGCGGCGGGCGACCTCAAGGGGAGGGCTTGTTTGTGACCGGGGTCGGGTGCCGCGGTGGCGGGGGAGAACTGACAAACCGGACCAGGCGTGTGGCTGGTGCCGTGGCGTCCCGGTGAGTGGCGGCAAGGTCCGGTATGTGGATCTAAAGGCGTGTGGAGCGCTAAATGTCTGGCTTGAGAGGTTTGCAGATGGTGTGAATGTCGAGTCACTGGCGCTAGATGCAAGAAACAAGGCTTTCACAGCTCCGCGATCACCGGAGGCTGTGACGGGTGTGACTGCCGAGGCCAGTAGTGCTGTTGTGACTGCTGGGCTGTAACAGATGTCCGTTTTGATGCCTTGTTAAACAAGTATTACGCAACCGAGCCGCCTCACCTGCATTATCAGCCACGTCAGTCACACCAGCACCACCTCGGCCGCCACTCGATGTTCGCGGAGCCTCCCTACGTGCGTCTGGCCTGACGCACGTAAGGGGCCTTGCCGCCATCGCTCAAACGGACGAGGCGGGCACTAAGCGCTACAGGTCAGGTGCGCCAGCGGTTGCCGGTCAGCTGCTCGTACGCGTCGACATACCGCGCGCGCGTCTGCGCGACGATCTCCGGCGGGATCTCCGGACCCGGATAGGTGTGGTCCCAGCCGGTGACCGTGTTGGCCCAGTCGCGGACGAACTGCTTGTCCATCGACTTCTGCCGCTGACCGGGTTGCCACTCGTCGGCCAGCCAGAACCGCGACGAGTCCGGCGTCAGCACCTCGTCGGCGAGCACCAGCCGGCCGTCGCCGTCGATGCCAAACTCGACCTTGGTGTCGGCGATGATGATGCCGCGCTTGAGCGCCAGCTCGGCACCGCGCCGATAGATCTCCAGCGTCAGCTCGCGCAGCTTGGCGCTCGTGTCGGCGCCGTAGACACCAACGACGTCGTCGAAGGTGATGAACTCGTCGTGGCCCTCGTCGGCCTTGGTGGTCGGCGTGAAGATCGGCTCCGGCAGCCGCGAGGCCTCCACCAGCCCCGGACCCAGCCGCAGGCCGGAGACCGTGCCGTCCTTCTCGTACTCCTTCAGCCCCAGTCCGGTCAGGTAGCCGCGCGCGATGCACTCGACCCGCACCATGTCCAGCCGCTCGCAGCGTACGGCCCGGCCGTTCCACTGCGGCGGCACGTCGGTCGCCGAGATCACGTGGTTGGGCACGACGTCGGCGAGCTGGCCGAACCACCACAGCGACAGCTGCGTCAGCAGCTTGCCCTTGTCGGGCACCGGCGTCGGCAGCACCACGTCGTAGACGCTCACCCTGTCGCTCGCCACCAGCAGGAGGTCGCCGTTGTCGTCTTCGTACAGGTCGCGGATCTTGCCGCTGTATAGATGCCGCACAGTGAGATCGTACGGACCACCATGTGAGCAGCCTGAACGCCGGGTGACAGACTTGTGACATGCTTCGATGGCTGACCGCAGGGGAGTCGCACGGTCGCGCGCTGGTCGCGGTGCTGGAGGGCCTCCCGGCCGGCGTGCGGGTGACCACCGCCGACATCCAGACCCAGCTCGCCCGGCGCCGGCTCGGCTATGGCCGCGGCGCCCGGATGGCTTTCGAGAAAGACCAGGTCACGGTCGTCGGCGGGGTACGCCACGGTGTCACCATCGGGTCACCGGTGGCGGTCGAGGTCGGCAACACCGAGTGGCCGAAATGGGAACAGGTGATGGCCAGCGACCCGGTGCCGGCCGAGGTGCTGGACGGCCTGGCGCGCAACGCGCCGCTGACCCAGCCGCGGCCAGGTCACGCCGACCTGGCCGGCCTGCAGAAGTACGGCTTCGACGAGGTGCGGCCGGTGCTCGAGCGGGCCAGCGCGCGCGAGACGGCGGCCCGGGTGGCGCTCGGTACGGTCGCGCAGGCGTTCCTGCGCCAGACCACGGGCATCGAGATCGTCAGCCACGTCGTGCAGATGGGGCCGGTACGCGTGCCGGACACGATCCGGCCAAAGCCGGCCGACCGCGACCGCATCGACGCCGACCCGGTGCGCTGCGCAGATCCGGACACCTCCGCGGCCATCGTCGCCGAGGTCGAGGCGACCAAGAAGGCCGGTGACACGCTTGGCGGAGTCGTCGAGGTGCTGGCCTGGGGGGTGCCGCCGGGCCTGGGCAGCCACGTGCACTGGGACCGCCGGCTCGACTCGCGGCTGGCCGCCGCGATCATGGGGATCCAGGCGGTCAAAGGCGTCGAGATCGGCGACGCGTTCCACCAGGCGTCCGTGCGCGGCTCGGAGGCACACGACGAGATCGTCAACACCGGCGAAGGCGTACGCCGCGTCACCGACCGTGCGGGCGGCACCGAAGGCGGCATCACGACCGGCGAGGTGCTGCGCGTACGCGCCGCGATGAAGCCCATCTCCACCGTCCCGCGGCGGTTGCGCACGGTGGACGTACGCACCGGCGAGGCGGCGCAGGCGATCAACCAGCGCAGCGACGTCACCGCCGTGCCGGCCTGCGCCGTGGTCGCCGAGTCGATGGTCGCGCTGGTTTTGGCTGACGCCGTCACGGAAAAGTTCGGTGGCGACTCGGTGCGCGAGACCAGCCGCAACGTGCAGTCCTATTTGGACACGCTGGCGGTCCGCTGATGGCTCCGAAAGTCGTCCTGGTCGGTCCGATGGGAGCCGGCAAGACCACCATCGGCGAGCTGCTGGCCCGCCGGCTCGGCGTGGGCTTCCGCGACACCGACGCCGATATCGTTGCCAGCGCTGGAAAACCGATCTCCGACATCTTCGTCGACGACGGCGAGGAAGCCTTTCGCAAGATGGAAGCCGAAGCGCTCGCCGCCGCGCTGCGCGACCACGACGGTGTGCTCGCGCTCGGCGGCGGGTCGGTGCTGGCCGAGGCCAACCGCGCCGCGCTGGCCGGTCACCACGTCGTCTATCTCAAGGTTTCCCTCGCCGACGCGGTGAAACGCGTCGGTCTGGGGGCGTCGCGCCCGATGCTGATGGGAAATCCGCGCGCCCGGCTGCGTGCGCTGATGGACGAGCGCGAGCCGCTCTACACCGGGGTGTCGTCGTCCACTGTGGACACCAGTGGCCGGCATCCGGTCGACATCGTGGACGAGATCGCCGGTCCGGCCGAGCCGGACCGGATCGCGGTCGGCGGGGAGCGGCCGTACGAGGTGCTGGTCGGTCGCGGCGTCGCCGGCGAGCTGCCGGCTTTTCTCGGCGGTGCCTCGAAAGTCGCGGTCATCTATGCACCGACGCTGGCCGCCCAGGTCGAGACGCTGAAGCTGCCGGACATCGAGATCACGCCGATCGAGGTGCCGGACGGCGAGGCGGCCAAGACGGTCGAGGTGGCGGCGCGTTGCTGGGACATCCTCGGTGAGAAGGCGTTCACCCGTACGGACGCGGTGATCGGATTCGGCGGCGGAGCGGTCACCGACCTGGCCGGTTTCGTCGGCGCGAGCTGGCTGCGCGGCGTACCGGTGATCCACCTGCCGACGACGCTGCTCGGCATGGTCGACGCGGCCGTCGGCGGAAAAACCGGTGTGAACACAGCCGCTGGCAAGAACCTCGTCGGTGCTTTCTATCCGCCGCGCGCGGTCCTGTGCGATCTCCGTACGCTTTTCACGCTGCCACGCGAAGAACTCGTGCCCGGCATGGCCGAGATCGTCAAGGCCGGCTTCATCGCCGACCCGGTCATCCTCGACCTGATCGAGGCCGACGTGGCCGCCGCGATCGACCCGGCCGGTGACGTACTGCCGCAGCTGGTCCGCCGGTCGATCCAGATGAAGGCCGACGTGGTGTCGGCGGACCTGCGCGAGTCGGGCCTGCGGGAGATCCTGAACTACGGCCACACGCTCGGCCATGCCATTGAGAAGCTGGAAAACTACCGGTGGCGGCACGGTGCCGCGGTCAGTGTCGGACTCGCCTTCGCCGCCGAGCTCGGCCGGGTCACCGGCCGGCTCGACGACCGGACCGCGGACCGGCATGTCCGAGTGCTGCGGTCGTTGGGGCTGCCGACCACGTATCCGGCCGAGGCATGGCCGGACCTGCTGGCCGCCATGCGGGTCGACAAGAAGGCACGCGGCGCGAAGCTGCGGTTCATCGTGCTGGACGGTCTGGCCAGGCCCGGCGTGCTGACCGACCCGCCGCGCGAGCAGTTGAGTGAGGCATTCGCCGCCGTCTGCGAAACGTAGCGATCCGGCGTACGCTCTGCGCGTGTCAGTCGCTGAGGGAATGCTCGAATGGGACAGCTACGCCACCTGGTATCGGGTCACTGGCGATCTGCGGAGCGGCAAACCGCCGCTGGTCGTGCTGCACGGCGGCCCCGGATGCACGCACGACTACGTCCTGCCGCTTGCGGACGTGGCCGACAGCGGACGCGCGGTGGTGCATTACGACCAGATCGGCAATGGAAAGTCGACGCACTTGCCGGAGGCCGGCGCCGGTTTCTGGACGATCGAGCTTTTCCTGCGTGAGCTGGATCATCTGCTGTCCTTCCTGGGGATCGCCGATGGCTATCACCTGCTCGGCCAGTCGTGGGGCGGCATGCTCGGCGCCGAGCACGCCGTACGCCGCCCGGCCGGCCTGACGTCGCTGATCATCGCCAACTCACCGGCCTCCATGCGGTTGTGGCTGGCGGCTGCGAACGGCCTTCGCGAGAAACTTCCCGACGACGTACGGAAAACGCTGTCCGAGCATGAGGCGGCCGGCACGACCGACTCGGCGGCATACCAGGCGGCCACCCGCGTCTTCTATGACAGGCACGTGTGCCGGGTGCCGTGGCCGGACTACGTGGCGCGCACTTTTGCCGCTATCGAAGACGATCCGACCGTCTATCACACGATGAACGGACCGACCGAGTTCCACGTCGTCGGCACGCTCAAGGACTGGTCCATTGTGGACAGACTCGACCAGATCAACCGGCCGACGCTGCTGATCTCCGGCCGACACGACGAGGCCACACCGGCCGCGGTGCAGCCGTACGCGGACCGCATTCCGGACGTACGCTGGACGATCTTCGAGGACTCCAGCCACATGCCGCACGTGGAGGAACGGGAGGCGTACATGGAGCTGGTGCGCGGTTTCCTGGCAGAGCACGACTGATGGCCACCGGCGAGGTCTCCGGCGGCGAGAAGGCCCTGGAGGAGTTTGGCTATCAGCAGGAGCTGAAGCGGTCGCTGCGGCTGCGCGACCTGGTCATCTACGGCCTTGTCTTCATGGTGCCGATCGCGCCGTTCTCCATCTTCGGCGTGGTTTTCAACGCCTCGCAGGGCATGGTGCCGCTGACGTACCTGATCGGCATGGTCGCGATGATCTTCACCGCGCTCAGCTACCGGGAGATGTCGCGAGCCTTTCCGATCGCCGGCTCGGTCTACTCGTACGTGTCGCGCGGTGTCCATCCGATCGTCGGCTTCTTCGCCGGCTGGGCCATCCTGCTCGACTATCTGCTGGTGCCGACGCTGCTCTACATCATCGGCGCCGCGGCGCTGAACCCGTTGATCCCGGCCGTGCCACAGTGGCTGTGGGTCGTGGTTTTCGTCGTTTTCAACACGATCGTCAACTATCTCGGCATCGAGTCGACGGCGCGGCTCAACCGGATCTTCCTGGTCGCCGAGCTGATCGTGCTGGCGATCTTCGTTGTCGTCGGCATTATCGCGATCTCGCGCGGTGTCAACGGCGCGCATTTCTCGCTCCAGCCGTTCTTCCGTCCGGAGGTCGCGACACCGAGCCTGATCTTCGGTGCGCTGTCCGTCGCCGTCCTGAGTTTCCTCGGATTCGACGCGATTTCCACGCTGTCTGAGGAGGTGCGCGGCGACCGCAAGGTGGTCGGCCGGGCCACCGTCGCGTCGCTGATCCTGGTGGCCGTGTTGTTCATCGTGCAGACATACGTGGCAAGTCTGCTCGTACCAACGCTGACGTCCTTTCCGGCCGGCGACAAGACGAACACCGCTTTCTATGACGTGGCGCGGATCGCCGGCGGTGCCTGGCTGATGGTGACGGTCGCGGTGGCCTCCGCGCTCGCGTCAGCGGTCGCCAACTCGATGGCCGCACAGGCCGCCACTTCCCGGCTGTTGTTCAGCATGGCGCGGGACGGCCGGCTGTTCCGCTTTCTGGCCCACGTGAATCCGCGCCGGAAGGTGCCGGAGCGGGCCGTACTCGTGGTTGGCGGGATCTCGCTCGTGTTCGGGTTGGCGGCGGTCAGCCAGGTCGGTCTGGTCTCCCAGCTGGTGAATTTCGGCGCGCTGTTTTCGTTTCTCCTCCTGCATTTCTCCGTCGCGTACTACTACCTGCGCCGGGAGCGGAGCCGAAACTGGTGGCTTCATCTGGCGGTGCCGGCACTCGGCTTCGTGATCATCGCGTACGTGCTGGTCAACGCCGACATCCTGGCCAAGATCGGTGGCCTGGTCTGGCTGTTCGCCGGTGGCGTGGTCGCGCTGGTCCTGGTCCTGCGCGGCCGCACCACCGACCTCAAACTCGACGACTGACGGCCGCACGGCCACCATGCTTGCGTCCAACGCAAGCATGGTGGCCATGCGAACTTCTTACTGCAGGGTCATGGTGATCTTGTCGAGACCGGCGTTGTAGCCGGAGGAAGCGGCGTTCTTGGAGGCGACCAGGACGCTCAGCACGGTCGTGCTGTTGGAGCCCGGAAATACGACTACGTCGGTGAATTCCACCGTCTTGACGGCGGTCGTGGGGGAGTACGCGTCGAAGTAGTTGCCGCCGTGGCCGCCGAACTTCAGCTCAACCACGCCATAGTTCGGGCCGGTGGTGAGCAAGGCCGTGACGTGGTACGCGGCGGCGCTCGGCGACGGCAGGCTGATGGTGTTGGAGATCATTCCCTGGGTCTGGCCGCTGTCGACCTTGACCAGCATCTGCTTGCCGCCGGACCAGATCGATCCACTTTGCACGGTCGCGGTGGCCTGGAACGGGGTCGCGCCGGGGACCAGCGCCTCGCCTTCGGTGCTCGTACTGGTGGCGGCGGCCGCCGGATGTGCCGTGAGCAGGAGCGTGCCGGCGGCGACGGCGACCGCCACGAGTCTTGTTGCCCTGCCAAGGAATCTGCGCATGACGGGGTCCCTTCTTAGCGCTAAACCAGCGGGTCGGCGGGACAGTAACTGGACCGCACCTGATCCGTCAACGGCACGACCAAGAAAGCGCCAAGAAAGCCGCGCGGCATCGGGCAAGACGCGATCCAGGCGGTTGCAGTAAATGCAAAGAATTCATATACTGCAGACATGGCAATGAGCGCACAAGAGCGAGTGCAGGATGTGTTGGCCGATTTGACCGCCTCTGGCGCCGAAATCGGCGTCCAGCGACACGTTGTTTGATTCGGCCTCCGCCGGCAAGGGGATCTCGGCCGCCGCCGTGGCCGTCCTGGTCGACCGAGGCCTCCTCGACTACCAGGCCCCGGTGGCCCGCTACTGGCCGGAGTTTTCCGTTGCCGGCAAGGCGGAAGCGACGGTCGGGCAGGTGATGTCGCATTCGGTCGGGCTGCCGTGGATCGAGCCCGACGTCGATGTCGACGAGCTTCTCGACCAGCGCGCGATGGCGGCGCGGCTGGCCAGCCAACCGCCGGCCTGGCAGCCGGGGACACAGACGGCCTATCACGGTTGGACGTGCGGTGTGCTGGTCGCCGAGATCGTCAGGCGAGCCACCGGACGCGGTGCGGATGCGGTGCTGGCCGAGGAAATCGCGACACCGCTGGGAATCTCCGGTGCGCTCATGTTCGCCGCGCCGGAGACCGTCGTCAAGGCGACGGCCTACGACGGCGGCTGGGCCGCGATGATCGCCTCCCTGCCGGCGGACCTGCCACTTTTCCGTGCCGTGCCGAGGAAAGCGTTGGCGGCATGGCCGACCTGAGCAACGCTCCGGATGCGATGCGAGGCCCGAATCCAGCCATCGCGACGATGACGGCGCGCGCGGCCGCGCGAGTCTACGCGGCGTTGGCCGGCGATGGCGAGATCGACGGTTTTCGCCTGCTGTCCAAGGAAACCATCGACGAGGCGACCGCTGTGCGCACCACCGCCTTCGCCCCTGTGCTGGGCGGCCCAGTGCCGAAGTCATACGGATTCTTCCATGGCCACGATGACTACGAGATGGGATCCAGGGTCGCGTGCTTCGGCATGAACGGCTCCGGCGTCAGCCTGGCATTCGCCGATCGCGACCATCGGTTTTCCTTTGCCTTCACCCACAACCGGCTGACCGCGGGGCCAGGCGACAATGCCGGTCGGATCGTCGGGGTCGTACGCGACGCGCTCGGAGTGCCCGACCGTGGATGACGACCGCATTCCCGCGAACGTGTGGGGACTGACGGCGATTTTGTTGGTTGGCGGCTTCCCGTCGATGGCGACCTCGACCGTCGTCAATGTCGCGCTGGACGCACTCAGCCGGCAGTTCTCGGCACCGCTCGCGACCGTGCAGTGGACCGCCTCCGGCTATCTGCTGGCGATGGCCGCAACCGTGCCGGTCAGTGGCTGGGCGGCTCGGCGGTTTGGGGCGGGCCGGGTCTGGATCGCCGGTATCGGGATTTTCGCTCTCGCGTCGGCGTTTTGTGCGTTGGCCCCGAACATCGAGCTGCTGATCGTGGCGCGGATCCTGCTGGGAATGACCGGCGGGTTGTTGGTGCCGGTCGGCCAGATGATGGTGGCGACGATCGCCGGACCGCGCCGGATGGGCCGGCTGATGGCGGTGGCCAGTGTTCCGCTGGTGCTCGCGCCGGTGCTGGGCAGCACGGTCGGCGGCGCGCGGATCGTCTTCGCCGGACTGGTCGTGATCGTGGTGGGGACGGTGCCGTTGGCGCTCATCGGACCGGCCGACAGCTACTGGCGCGCTGCGCGGTCGTCCTGGTCACCGCCGCCGTACTCGTGCCGGCCGCCGTCCTCGTCCGTGCGGAACGCCGGCACAGAGCCCAAAAAACGGTGGCCCGCCAGCAGGTGCTGGCCGGCCACCGCTTGAGGCGAGGAATCAGACGTCGTAGTAGAGCGCGAACTCGTGTGGGGTCGGGCGGAGGCGGATCGGGTCGACCTCGTTCTCCCGCTTGTAGTCGATCCAGGTCTCGATCACGTCCGGAGTGAACACGTCACCGGCGAGCAGGTATTCGTGGTCGGCTTCCAGGGTGTCGAGCACCTCGGGCAGTGAGCCAGGCACCTGCGCGACCTCGGCCAGCTCCTCCGGCGGCAGCTCGTAGAGGTCCTTGTCGACCGGCGCTGGCGGCTCGATCTTGTTCTTGATGCCGTCCAGGCCCGCCATCATCATCGCCGAGAAGGCCAGATACGGGTTGCAGGACGGGTCCGGTACGCGGAACTCGGCGCGCTTGGCCTTCGGGTTGTTGCCGGTGATCGGGATACGCGTACAGGCCGACCGGTTGCGCTGCGAGTAGACCAGGTTGACCGGCGCCTCGAAGCCCGGCACCAGCCGGCGGTAGGAGTTGACCGTCGGGTTGGTGAAGGCCAGCAGCGACGGCGCGTGCGAGAGCAGGCCGCCGATGTACCAGCGCGCGGTGTCGGACAGGCCGGCGTAGCCGGTCTCGTCGTAGAACAGCGGCGAGCCGTCCTTCCACAGCGACTGGTGCGTGTGCATGCCGGAGCCGTTGTCACCGAAGATCGGCTTCGGCATGAAGGTCACCGACTTGCCGGCCGCGGCCGCGGTGCACTTCACGATGTACTTGTATTTCTGCAAAGTGTCGCCGGCGTTGAGCAGCGTGGAGAACTTGTAGTTGATCTCCGCCTGGCCGGGGGAGCCGACCTCGTGGTGCGCCTTCTCCACCACGATGCCGGCGTTGATCAGGTTGGTCACGATCTCGTCGCGCAGGTCCGCGTAATGGTCGACCGGCGGCACCGGGAAGTAGCCACCCTTGTACGCCGTCTTGTGACCGAGGTTGGCGCCACCCTCCTCGGCGCCGGTACGCCACGCACCCTCGACCGAGTCGATGTAGTAGAAGCCGTGCTGCGGTGCGGTGTCGTAACGGATCGAGTCGAAGATGTAGAACTCCGCCTCGGGACCGAAATAGGCGGTGTCGGCGATGCCGGAGGCGGCCAGGTATTCCTCCGCCTTCTTCGCGATCGTCCGCGGGTCACGCGTGTATGGCTCGCGGGTGAACGGGTCGACGATGAAGAAGTTGAGGATCAGCGTCTTCTGCGCGCGGAACGGGTCGACGAAGGCGGTCGTCGGGTCGGCGACCAGCAGCATGTCGGACTCGTGGATCTGCTGGAAGCCACGGATGGACGAGCCGTCGAAGGCCAGGCCCTCTTCCAGCACGTCGGCGTCGAAGAACCCCACCGGGACGGTGAAGTGCTGCATGATTCCCGGCAGGTCACAGAAACGTACGTCGACGAACTTGACGTCCTCTTTCTGCAGATACTCCAGGAGTTCCTCTTGGCTGGAAAACATCCGTCCTCCGTCGCGGTTCGATGATGAGTCCACGCTACGAACGCGGCGTTGCTCACCCGTATCCCCATTGTTTCGGGGAGGTTACGCCGACGGTGACGCTCACCATGCTCCGGCGCGCGGTCACCGTCTCGCTACGCTGGCAGTTGTGGACAGTCAGCGTAGCGATCAGATGACCGAGCCGCACCGCGGCGCTGACCTGGGTCTGCCGGCGGAGGGCGCCGGTGCGGTGGCCGGCTTCGGTCGTCGGCTGGCCGCGTTGGCGATCGACTGCCTGCTGTCGTTCTTCGCCGCGTTGCTGTTCACCCGGCCGCAGCTGCCCGGAGTGTGGTCGGCGGTCGTCCTGTTCGCGGAGTACACGCTGTTCGTCGGCTTCTTCGGCCAGACGGTCGGCATGCGGCTGCTCGGCATCGCCTGCGTACGGCTGCCCGACGGCGGCCGGCTGGGCCTGTGGCGTGCCGCCGTACGCGCGGCGCTGCTGCAGCTGTTCGTGCCGGCGGTCATCACCGACCGCAACGGCCGCGGCTGGCACGACCGCGCGGTCGAGTCGGTGATGGTGCGGACGAAATAGGGGGTCAGCCGCGCGGCGAGCGCGCGCCCTTGGGCATCCGCGCGCCCTTGGGCATCGGGCCCTTGGGGATCGGGATGTTGGGTCCGGAGATGGCCACCATCCGCTTCTCCAGCGCGGTCACCTGTTTCCCGGTGAGGTTGCGCGGCAGCTTCAGGAAATGTCGCTGCAACTTGTCCAGCGGCACCTGACCTTCCTCGGTGCCGACGACGACGCGATAGATCTCCACGTTGCCGGTGACGCGCGAGACCCGCTTCATCTCCTGGCTGAACATGTTCTTGAGCCGGTTGGGGTTGCCTTCGCCGACCAGGATGACGCCGGGTTTGCCGAGCACCCGGTGGATCATGTCCTGGCTGGCGTTGAACTGCACCGGCGTGTCCGAGGTGATCCAGCCGCCGCGCATCTGCTGCAGCACGCCGAGCGCCGCGCCGGGCTGGCCGGCGATCGAGTCGTACTGCGCCTTGGTGGCGCGCCGAGTGAAGATGATCATCGCGCCGAGCGCGCCGAGCGCGACGCCGATCGGGATCGTCTGACCCCAGTAGCCGATGAACAGGCTGACCACGACGGTCACGACGATCGGCGCGACGAAGATCGCCGCCATCAGCGGCACGAGCAGTTTGTCGCGCTTGCGGGTCATGCTGAAGATCTGCCAGATCAGCACCAACCGCTCGCGGAACTTGGTCAGGCGTTCGCGGAAGGTCGGCTTCTCCGGGTCTCTTGCCATGCGGCCAAGTCTAGTGACAACGCGCGTACGCGGACGCAGCCGGTCGGTGCCTAATCAGCCAGCCGAGCGGCGCGTTTACGGGCTCGTTCGGTCGCCTCTTCCTCGTCGAGCCTGGCGGCGACCTCCGGCGTCGGCGCCGTGCCGCCGAGCCGTGCCGGCAACCACCAGCGGTCGTCCTCATCGCGCGGTTTGTCGGGATAGGCCTCCTGTACGCGATGCAACAACGCGGTCATCCGGCGGCGCAGCTCGTCGTTGACGTCCTCCGGATCGACGCCTTTCGGCACCTCGATCGGCTCGTCGACGGCGACCGTCAGCGGAAACTTGTTACGGCCGAAGTCGCGCTTGCGGCCCTTGGTCCAGATCCGCTGCGAGCCCCAGACGATCGTCGGCAGGATCGGCACCTTCGCCGAGCGCGCCATCCGTACGGTGCCGGACTTGAAGTCCTTGAGCTCGAAGGACTGCGAGATGGTCGCCTCGGGGAAGACGCCGACGATCTCGCCGGCTTTCAACGCGGTCAACGCGGCGCGGAAGGAGGCGGCGCCGGCGTCGCGGTCGACCGGGATGTGTTTCATGCCGCGCATGAGCGGCCCGGAGACGCGGTGGCGGAACACCGACTCCTTGGCCATGAAACGGACGAGCCGTTTCGACGGCAGAGCGGCCAGGCCGGCGAAGGTGAAGTCGAGGTAGCCGACGTGGTTGATCGCCATCACCGCGCCTCCGCTGGTCGGCACGTTGTCGGTGCCCTGGAGGTCGAAACGCAGGCCCCAGATGCGGAAGACCGTACGCCCGAACGCGATCACCGGGGGATAGACGAGCTCTGCCATAGGGCGAGGTTAGATGAGCTTCCTCCGCGCGTCAGCAGGCAGCAGGGTGAGCGCGGTCTCGGCTTCCTGGCGCTGCCGTGCCCGCGCCACGCCTTCGCTCATCGCGATCCACGCATTACGTCGTGCCGTACGTTGGCCGCCGTGCGGCAGCAGCCGACCGAGTGACCACAAGAGGACGTCACCGAGTGCTGATGCCATTGCGACTCCGATCGGCTGGTACGAGACGTGCCACCAAGCTTCGCCGGGGATTGTTGCAGGTCGGTGACCTGGCCGTAACCACTGGTGACGTTTTCTGTGACAGACATCCCTTTTGTCGCGACGGTACGACTCCGCGCCTCAGGCGGAAGTGGCGCTGCCGTTGCCCATTCCGTTGGACGGTCCCGAACCCGCCGCCTTCACGATGCCGGCGATCAACATGTCGAGCCCCGCCTCGAAGTCCTCTTCCGGGTCGCCGGCGCTGATCGCCGGCAGCAGCCGGCTGAAATGCGGCACCTTCGCGTGGTCGAGACCGGTCAGATATGGCTCGAGCTGGTTGGCCTCGGCCTGCGTGCTGTACTCGCGCTCGAAGCCGCCGGTCGCCAGCAGCAGCGAACCGAAGACCAGGCTGTTCATCGCCGACAGCGACTGACGCGCCGTCACCTCGTCCATGCCTGCTTCGAAAAGTGCGGCGACGGCATCGTCCAGCGGCAGCAGCGACGCCGTCGAGAGGGGGTTGGCCTCGTCGCGTACGAGCGCCAGCGGCACCACCGGATGCGCCTTCATGGCGCGGTACATGTTGCGCGCGGTCTCGCGGATCCGCTCCGGCCACGGCTTGGCCGGGTCGGGCCGCTCGATGCTCGCCTGTACGCGCTCGGCGATGCCGTCCAGGATGTCGCTCTTGCTGGAGACGTGGTTGTAGAGCGACATCGCCTCCACGCCGAGCCGTTTCGCCAGCTTGCGCATGGACAGGCCGTCGATGCCCTCCTCGGCGGCCAGCTCCAGGGCGGCGTCGAGCACCTTCTCGCGGTTGAGCTCTCGTCGTGGCACTTGACAAAGCTTACACCGTACGTGTAAAGCTTACACTGTAAGCATACGGTGTAAGTAAAAGGAGTGAGACGATGATCGACGTGATCGTGGTCGGCGGAGGGCCGACGGGATTTTTGTTGGCAGGTGAGCTGAAGGTGGCCGGTGCGGAGCCGCTGGTCCTGGAGGCCGCGACGGACGCGCGCGAGCGGCGGTCGCGCAGTTTCGGCATGCGCGGCGTCAACGGCCGAAGCGTACAGACGCTGGCGTTGCGCGGCTTGGACGCGCCATTGGCCGCGGCTCAGCGGGCGATGTTCGCCTCGATGACTGCCGAGCGCGGGACGGACCCGGCAGACGTGGTGGACTCGCTGCTGAAGATGCTCGGCGAGGGCCGGGCGCGCGGCCATTTCAGTGGGTTGCCGCTGGTGACCGAGCCGAGCGACCTGCCGGTCTTCCTCGTACGGCAGCACAACCTGGAGCAGCTGCTGGCCGACTGGGCGGAGTCGCTCGGCGTGCCGGTCTGGTCCGGCTGCGAGGTCGTGGACGTCGTCGACGAGGGTGAGACCGTCGCCGCTGTGCTGGCCGACGGTCGTACGGTGCGCGGCTCGTATCTGGTGGGCTGCGACGGCGGCCGGAGCGTCGTACGCAAGTGCGCCGGCATCGACTTCGTCGGCACGGACGCGACGATGACCGGTCGTACGGCCGCCGCCACCGTCGCCGATCCGTCCGCCTTGCGGTCGAGCGTACGCAGCCCGGGCGGCTTGGTGAACCTGTCGATGGTGCCAGGCGAGATCGCCACCATCGAGTTCGACGGCGGCCCGGACGACCGGCACGCTCCGCTGACCGCCCTGGAAATGCAGGAAAGCATCCGCCGCGCGTCCGGCGTACCGGATGTCGTCGTGACGAGTTTCGACGGCGGCATCAGGTATTCCGACAACACGCGCCAGGCCACGTCCTATCGCCGCGGCCGGATTTTCCTGGCCGGCGACGCGGCGCACGTCCACTCGCCGATCGGCGGCCAGGGCCTCAACCTCGGCCTGCAGGACGCCGCGAACCTCGGCTGGAAGCTCGGCCTGGTCGTCCGCGGACTGGCTGATTCTTCGTTGCTGGACACATATGACGCCGAGCGGCACCCGGTCGGTGCGTGGGTCCTGCGCAACACGCGCGCTCAGGTCGCGTTGATGCGGCCGGGGCCGCAGGTGGACGCGTTGCGCGAGGTGGTCGCCGAGGTGCTGGCTTTTCCCGACGTACTCGACCATTTCGTGGCGATGGCCAACGGGCTGGAGATCGACTACGCGCCGTCGGATCCGTCGCAGGTCGGTCGGTTCTGGCCGTACGGCCGTCACGCGGGCGGCGTGCTGATCGGCGCCTCCGCGGCCGGTTACGACGACCGGATCGAGGTCACCGCCGGGCCGCTGCCGGACGGGGTGACCGGCCTGCTCGTACGACCGGACGGCTACGTCGCGTGGTCGTCGACCACCGGCGACGACCAGGGTCTGGCGGAGGCGCTGCAGCGCTGGTTTGGCAGGCCCTCAGCAGTTGCCGCCGCTCGGCTGTAGCGCTGTCGCCGCCGCTCGGCGGGCGTCGCGTAAGACGCGTCGCTCGGCGATCGTCGCGTAAACGGTGTCGCTCGGCTGCCGGCAGACGTACGTCGTTTGCCGTGCGGTGCCGCCGAGATGGCGTCGTTCGCCGAGGGCCGCGTAAACGGTGTCGCTCGGCAAGCGCCGCGTAGGAGTCGTCGCTCGGCGAGCGCCGGGCGACATGCGTCGTTGGCCGTTTGGTGCCGGCGAAATGGCGTCGTTCGCCGAGGGCCGCGCAAGCGGCGTCGTTCGGTGAGCGTCGTGTGAAGGCCGGCGTTGGCCGAGTGTCGCGGAATTTGTGGCGCTGGTCGATTGCCGCCTGATGTGCGTCGTTGGCCGTGCGGTGCCGCCGAGATGGCGTCGTTCGCCGAGGGCCGCGTAAACGGTGTCGCTCGGCAAGCGCCGCGTAGGAGTCGTCGCTCGGCGAGCGCCGGGCGACATGCGTCGTTGGCCGTTTGGTGCCGGCGAAATGGCGTCGTTCGCCGAGGGCCGCGCAAGCGGCGTCGTTCGGCGGGCGACGCGTAAAGGCCGGCACTCGGCGCGCCGCGACCCGAGGCAGGCGACGGCCAGCCCCGATGACGCCGGCGCGCGAGCGCTCGCCGGCGTCCGAAGGGCTGTCGGTCAGCCGCGGCTGAGGCCGAGGTCCACCGCGAGAGCACCGAAAACGGCGGCGGAGACACGCTGCAGCCAGCGCCGGAACCGCAGGCTGCCGGCGAGCAGGCCGGACAGCTTGCCGGCCGCCAGTCCGACGCCGGCGTCGATGCCGAGTCCGACCGTGATGAACAGCAGCCCGAGCGCCAGCAGTTGCACCGGTACGGGCCAGGCGCCGTGCGGATCGGTGAACTGCGGCATGAAGGCGAGATAGAAGACGATCACCTTCGGGTTGCTGACGTTGGTGAGCACGGCCATGCCGTACGTGCGGCTCAGCGGCCGCTGCTCCGGCCGCAGCTCAAGCTCCTGTTGCGCGAACGACGATCGCAACGTGCTCATCGCGAGATAGAGCAACACCGCGATGCCGACGACGCGCAGGACGTCCATGGCAGCGGGGAGAGCGATGAACAACGCGCTGAGGCCGGCGGCCGCGGCGAGCGTGTGTACGGCCATGCCGGTCGACATGCCGACGGCGGCGACGACTCCGGCACGTGGTCCGCCGGCGATGCCGTTGGCGACGATGTAGAACATGTCCGGCCCCGGCACCAGGCTGATCAGCGTGATGGCGACGACGAACGGCAACAACAGCTGCAGGTCCAATTAGTGGCTCCCGTCCACGAGGTTGGTGACGTTGTCAGCGTACGTCTGCCGGTACGCTCGGACAGTGCCGCGCGACACGCTGACCAGGGACCAGATCGTGGAGGCGGCGGTCGCCGTGTTGGACGCCGACGGCATCACCGGTCTGAACATGCGCCGGCTCGGCGCGCAGCTGGGCATGGCCGCGACCGCGATGTACTGGCACGTCAGGAGCAAGGACGACCTGGTCGTGCTGGCCGGCGACCACGCCTGGTCGCAGATCGAGCTGCCGGATCTGGCCACCACCGGCTGGCGCGAGGCCACGACGGTGCTCGCACGGGGTGCGTACGAGATGGTCAGCCGGCATTTCTGGCTGGTGCCGGCGATGAGCACGCACCTGGTCTACGGTCCCGGCAAGGCTCGCTATGACGACTGTTGCCTGGCCGCGTACGAGTCGGCCGGATTCACCGTGGCGGAGGCAAACCAGGCCGCCGCCACCGTGCTGATGTTCGTACTCGGAGCCGCGCAGGCCGAAGGAAGCGAGCAGGCGTTGCGCGCGCACGCGCGGCGCGGTGGCGGCGAGGAGGCCTTGCGCATCGCGATCGCGCGAGCCGAGGAGGTCGCGGGACGCTATCCGCGGCTGACCACTCACTCGACGTCGGCGGCCGGGATGGCCAGTCCGTTCGAGTTCGGCCTGGCCACGATCCTGGACGGCCTGGCTAGCCGAAGTGCGCGTTCGCGGCCGGCAGCGCGAGGAGAATGACGACCGCCAGGGTGCCGAGCGTGGTGAGCGCGAACCGTACGAGCACCAGCGGCCGGAGGATGGCCGGATAGGTCCGGCTGGCCGCGTCGACGATCGCGTACGCGTCGATGCCGGAGGCGGTCGTCGACTTCCGGAACACCGCGGCCGTGAAGCGCGCGGCGAAGACCTGGGTCGCGGTCACCAGGCCGCCGGCGACGACCAGCACCGGCGCGAGCACCCAGGTGGCGATCCGGCCGGCCTGGACACCGGCCAGGTTGACCGCCGCGAGCACGCCGATCACCACACCGATGGCCAGTGGCAACAGCATCTCGGTGGTGGTCTCGGCGAACCGTACGCGATGCGCCGCGAGCACACCCGCCGGGTGTCCCTGGCGGACCGCCTCGGCCTCGGCGGCGTGCTGAGCGGCGTCACCGTAACGGTGAGCGATCAGTGCGATGACAACGAAACTCGCCGCCAGCAGCAGCTGGAGCGCGGCGGCGATGGTGACCGGAACAGGCATGCCTATGGGTCCTCTCTTGAACTTAGTTCATGAACCATAAGACCTTTTTGAACAATGTGCAAGCGGTCTGGTGTCGGATTGGCACCAAAATGATGTGCCATGGATGACAGAAATATGTGTCATCTTCGTTGTCCGTGCTACGTTGCCAGGGTGGCCATGGATGACAAGCTCCGTTTCGCCGACCTGATCGGCCGGTTCTACGCACGTGAGTACGCGTTTCCGCCGATGGCCGGACGCCTGATGGGTTTCCTGCTGGTCTGCGATCCGCCTCGCCAGTCCATCGCCGAGTTGAGCGACGCGCTGCGAGCCAGTCGCAGTGCGATCACCGGCGCGGTGAAGATGCTGGAGGAGCGACGGATCGTCAGCCGGTGGCGCGAGGCCGGCGAGCGAGTCGACTCGATCGAGATCGACCCGAGCTGCCTGGTGCGGCCGCGAGGCTTCGACGGTGGCCTCTTCCATGAAATGGCGGCGCTTGCGCGAGAAGGCCTGACGCACCTGGACCACGACGCGCCGACGCAGACCGCGATGCTGCGCGAGGCGGTGGAATTCTACGAGTTTCTGGCCAGAAGGATCCCCGCTCTGGCCGATGAGTGGTGGTCGCAAAGAAAATCACGAGGTGAATAAATGGCTCATATCCGGATTCCGGTTGCTGACACCGCGCTGGACATCAACGACAGTGGCGATGGCCAGCCGGTCCTCTTCCTCAACGGCATGCTGGCACCGCAGACCGACTGGAAGCGCACGCTGCGTGAGCTGGGCGGTCGTTACCGTACGATCACCTTCGACGCGCGCGGCCGCGGAAAATCGGGGCCGTCAAAGGACTATTCGTTTGTCGGTGCGCTCGACGACGTCTCGGCCGTCGTGGCCACCACCGGCATCCGCCGGCCGATCCTGGTCGGCTGGTCGTACGGTGCCACGCTCGCCGTCCGCCATGCGGCGCGGCGTCCCGGCGAGATCGCCGGCCTCGTGCTTGTCGACGGCGGCATGCCTTTCCCGGCTTTCGGCAACGAGGAACAGGCTCGCATCCGCAAGCTGTTCGGCCGGATGGCGCCGATCATGTGGATCCTCCGGCTGATCGGCCGGACCAGCGTGCCGGCCAGGCAGGCCGCCGAGATCAACATCGAGAACTGCGACATCCTCGACCGGATCGCGCCGGATTTCGGCAGCATCGACTGCCCGATCACGTTCGTCCTCGGTACGAAGCGGCACACGGGCAGCACCGACGAGGAGGTGCGCAAGATGCGCGCGTCCGTCGCGCCGTTGGCCGAGAAACACGACCACGTCTCGGTGTTCGCGACGCTGCCGTCGTCGCACACCGAGATCCCGTTCAAGAACGCGGACACGCTCGCCGCCGCGATCGACGAACTTGCGCGAAAAGAGTCCGCACGGGCCACGTCCTGAGGAGTTTGACGTAGAAGCGTCAACAGCCAGGAGGTCGCAGCCCGGTGGACGGACGGCCAGCCGGCCGGTGTGGAGCGGGTCACGTCCGGCGCCGGCGGCGACGGCGCGTGCGACAATCGATCAGGTAAGAAGCAGTACGCGCTCCGGGGTCGGTGTAATTCCGAACCGGCGGTGATGGGCTTGACGGCCCTCAGTCCGCGACCCGTCCGCAGCCAGCGGCCGGTTGACCTGGTGAGAGTCCGGGACCGACGGTGAAAGTCCGGATGGGAGGATGCGCGCGACGCCACAGGCCTGCCTGTGGTGCCGCTTTCTGGCACCTGCCTGATCAACCCCGGTGACCATCGTCTGGCCGGGAGGCAGGATGTTCACTGGAATCGTGGAAGAGCTCGGCTCCGTGGTGAGCTGGAGCGATCTGGGTACGGCCGGGCAGCTGACGCTGCACGGGCCGACCGTCTCGTCGGACGCGAGACACGGCGACTCCATCGCCGTCAACGGCGTCTGCCTGACCGTCATCCGGACCGACGGTGAGCGGTTCACCGTCGACGTGATGGCCGAAACCCTCAAGCGGTCGACCGTCGGCGAGCTGCAGCCCGGCGACCCGGTCAACCTGGAACGGGCCGTACGCGCCAGCGACCGGCTCGGTGGACACATCGTGCAGGGACACGTGGACGACACGGCCACGCTGCTGCGCCGCGAGTCCGACGAGCACTGGGACATCGTACGGTTCCAGCTCGCCGCGGACACCGCGCGCTACCTGGCCGAAAAGGGGTCGGTGGCGGTCGACGGCGTGTCGCTGACCGTCTCCGGCGTCGGCGCCGACTGGTTCGAGGTCAGCCTGATCCCGACCACCCTCGGCCTGACCACGCTCGGCAAGAAAGAGCCGGGCCAGCGGGTCAACATCGAGGTCGACGTGATCGCCAAGTACGTCGAGCGGCTGGTGAGCGCGCGATGACTCCTTTTGACAGCATCGAGGACGCCATCGCCGACATCAAGGCCGGCAAGGCCGTCGTGGTGGTCGACGATGAGGACCGCGAAAACGAGGGCGACATCATTTTCGCGGCCGAGATGGCGACGCCCGAGCTGGTCGGATTCACCGTGCGGTATTCCTCCGGCGTGATCTGCGCGCCGGTCACCGCGGAGGAGGCCGACCGTCTCGAGCTGCCGCCGATGTATCACACCAACCAGGACCGCAAGGGCACCGCCTACACGGTCTCGGTGGACGCGCGCGAAGGCGTCCAGACCGGGATTTCGGCCGCCGACCGCGCACATACGCTGCGGACGCTCGCGGCGGTGCGTACGACCGCCGACGACCTGACCCGGCCGGGTCACGTCTTTCCGTTGCGCGCCAAGGACGGCGGCGTGCTGCGGCGGGCCGGCCACACCGAGGCGTCGGTCGACCTGTGCCGGCTCGCCGGCCTGCGTCCGGCGGCGGCCTGCTGCGAGGTCGTCAAGGACGACGGCTCGATGGCGCGGCTGCCGGACCTGATCGAGTTTTGCCGGGAACACAACCTGCGGCTGATCACCATCGCCGACCTGATCGCCTACCGGCGGCGCTCGGAAAAGCAGGTGGAGCGGGTCGTCGAGACCCGGATCCCCACCAAGTACGGCACTTTCACCGCGTACGGCTATCAGTCCACAGTGGACGAACGCGACCACGTGGCACTGGTCTGCGGCGACATCAGCGACGGCGAGAACGTGCTCGTACGCGTGCATTCGGAATGCCTGACCGGTGACGCTTTTGGCTCCCTGCGGTGTGACTGCGGTCCGCAGCTCGACGCCGCGCTGGCCGCGGTGCAGGCCGCCGGGCGGGGTGTCGTGCTCTACGTCCGCGGCCACGAAGGCCGGGGGATCGGCCTGATCGCGAAGCTTCGCGCGTACGAACTGCAGGACAAGGGCGCCGACACGGTCGACGCCAACACGTTGCTCGGATTGCCGGCGGACGCACGCGACTATGGGATCGGCGCACAGATTCTCGCCGATCTCGGTGTGCGTACGATGCTGCTGCTGACCAACAATCCGGCCAAACGAGCCGGCCTGGAAGGCTATGGACTGTCGGTCGTCGGCCAGGTGCCGCAGCCGACCCACGTACACGCGGAGAACATCCGTTATCTGCGAACGAAACGCGACCGGATGGGGCACGAGATCTTCGACCTGCCGGAAACGGGGGTGCTGTGAGCGGCGAGGGACGGCCGGCGGTCGAGCCGGTGGACGCCACCGGCCTGCGGCTGGGCATCGTGTCGACGCGCTGGAACCACCAGCTGACCGATGTTTTGCTGGAACGAGCGAGAATCGCCGCAGCCGAGTCCGGCGTGACGGACATCGTCGAGGCTCGCGTCGCCGGCTCGATCGAGCTGCCGGTGGTCGCGCAGGCCCTGGCGCGCCAGACCGACGCGGTCGTCGCGCTCGGAGTCGTGATCCGTGGCGGCACGCCACATTTCGAGTACGTGTGCGACGCGGTGACGGCCGGCCTGACGCGGGTGGCGCTGGACGAGAGCACGCCGGTCGGCAACGGCGTACTCACCTGCAACACCGTCGAGCAGGCCGAAGCCCGCAGCGGCCTGCCGGGATCGACCGAGGACAAGGGTTACGAGGCGACCATCGCCGCACTGGACTCCGCCGTGACCCTGCGCCGGCTGTCCGCTCCGGCACACCGCGCCGGCTTCGCCTAGAGAGAGTCGAAAACGCCGCCTGCGTCGTACACGACGTGGGCGGCTTTTCGTGTGTGGCGCCACTGGCTTGCATTGGCGCCAGTGATGGCGCCATAATGGCGTCATGGAGCTCAAGCCGTTCATCGACGCCGTACAACGCGAGTTGGTCGCGAGCGCGGCTGCCGGAGGCGACGACGCGCAGCGGTTGGCGCGGCAGCTTGCCGTGCCGCTGGAGTCGGCGCTCCGGCTCGCGCTGCTCGGTGCGCTCTCGGCCGCCGCCCAGGAGCTGACCGAGGAGCTCGCTCCGACCAGGGTTGACGTGCGACTTCGCGGTTTCGAGCCGGAGCTGGCGGTGACTCGGCAGCGCGCCGACCAGCCGGCGCCCCAGTCGGCTCCACAACCGGCTCCACAACCGGCTCCTCAGACGCCGTACGAGGCCGACGGTCCGACCGCGCGTATCAACTTCCGACCGCCGGGCGAGCTCAAGGCCCGCATCGAGGAGGCCGCGAGTCGCGACGGCCTCTCCGTCAACGCCTGGCTGGTACGTGCCGTTGGCGCCACACTTGGCGCCACAGGTCCGACCAAGGATGGCGCCACCGGTCGCCGTTACACCGGCTGGCTTCGCTAGTCCACTGATCATTTGGAGGCATCTGTCATGCCGACGTTCGACACGCCTGCGCCGATATCGCTGTTCCTGGAGCTGGACGGGATCGCCAGCCGGATCCAGCTCACCGCCACTGACCGCACCGACACGGTCGTCCACGTCGCGCCGTCGCGCGAGTCGCGAAAATCCAACGTACGGCTCGCCGAGCGCGCCGAGATCGACTTCGCCGAGGGCCGGTTGTCCGTGGTGACGCCGAAAAATCCGGATGCGCAGAGCGCGAAGGGCGTCCTCACCGAGCTTTTCGGCAGTGTCGGCTCGATCGACGTGACCGTCGAGCTGCCGGCCGGCTCGTCCGTACGCGGAAACGTCGCCGCGGTCGTGCTGCGGACCGAAGGTCGCCTGGCAGAGTGCCGGTTTGAGGCCTACCACGGCGATTTCGACATCGATCGGGTCGGTGAGCTGCAGTTGAGTACGCTCGCCGGTCAGATCGTCGTCGACGAGGTAGACGGCCCGGCGACCGTACGCAACGACCGTGGTGACACCAAGATCGGCGAGGTGGCCGGCGTCTTGCGCGTCACGGCCAGCAAGGGCGACGTGCACGTCGACCGTGCGGGCGGCGCCGTCGATGTCCGTACGACGCAAGGAAACATCCACGTCGGTGAGGTGTCCGCCGACCGCGTCGACCTGACGACCGCGGTCGGCGGCGTGGACGTCGGCGTACGGCCGGAGACACCGGTGTGGCTGGACGCGAACACGGTGACCGGGACCGTACGACGGTTTCTCGACGCCGTCGACAGTCCGGAGAAAGCCGAGTCGAGTGTGGAAGTGCGAGCGCGTACGCACAACGGCGACATCGTCATCCGCCGGTCCGACACGCCGGTGCCGCGGTGATGAGACGCGCCGTACGCGCCGGCTGCGTGCGCGGCCTGATCGAGCTGCGGCAGTCGTTCACCAGCGCGGCCGACCTCTGGGGCCATTTCTTCTGGCCGGCGCTGATGCTCGTCGCCCTGTTTTTCCTGCAGAAGAAGACGTTCGCGGCCACCACGTGGTCGCTGGGCGCGCTCGGGCTGCCCGGCATGCTGGCGATGAACCTGGCGACCAACGGCTTGCTGACCACCGCGGCTTTGCTCGCGATGGAACGCGAGGACGGCACTTTGCTGCGGAGCAAGGCGATTCCGCACGGCATGTCCGGCTATCTGATCGGCAAGGTCGTTTTCGTCGGTGGTTCGCTGATCGTCGATCTGCTGGTCGTGTTGATTCCCGGCGCGTTCATCGTCGGCGGTGTCAGCGTACGAGCCGAGACACTGCCATGGGTGCTGGCTTTGGGGATGGTGGCGACGATTCCGATCGGTGCGGTGCTCGGTGCGGTCACCGCGAACGCGCGCAATCTCAACCTGTTGCTCCTGCCGATCTTCGGACTGACCGCCGTCTCCGGCATCTTCTATCCGATCACCGCACTTCCCGGCTGGCTGCAGGGAATCGCACAGGTGTTTCCGCTCTACTGGCTGGGTTTGGGCATGCGGTCGGCACTGTTGCCGGCCGGCGCGGCGGCCGTCGAGATCGGACAGTCGTGGCGCCATCTCGAGACCATTGGCGTGTTGGCGGTCTGGAGTGCTCTGGGACTCCTGCTGGCGCCGGGAATGCTGCGGCGGATGGCGCGCCGTGAGTCCGGGTCGAGTGTCGCCGCACGCCGTGACAAAGCAATGCAACGCGTGAACTGACGAAGGAAGAGACCGATGACCTGGGACACTCATCCGGCGCATTTCTGGATGCGCGGCGGCACATTTGGGCAACCGGTGGAATTCCACCAGGACTGGGGGATGTTCGACACGTACGGCTATTGGCACGTGTTCGGCTATCCGGAGGTCCGCCAGGTGCTCACCGACGCGGCGACCTTCACCGGTGACACGGACGGCGTGCTGCCCAAAGAGCTCGCCGACAGGTTTCCGGACGACGCACTGTCCACTTTGGATGGCGAGGAACACCGCAAGATCAGAAAACTCGTGAGCCACGCGTTCACACCGGCGATCGTCGCCGGCCTCGCGCCGCGGATTCGTACGCTGGCCAACGACATCCTGGACGGCGTCGGCGATCGCTTCGACCTGGTCGAGGAGCTGGCGTATCCGTTGCCGGTGACGGTCATCGCCGAGCTGCTCGGCGTGCCAAGTGAGGATCGCGCGTTGTTCCGGCAATGGGCCGACGAGGCGATCGGCGGATCGGACGACAATGACACGCAGAATGACACGCCGAATGACACGCAGAATGACACGCCGTCGATACGCGACTATTTTCTCGGTTACGTCGAGGATCGGCGAAAGCAGCCGCGCGACGACCTGCTGACGCTGCTGCTGCGGGCCGAAGCTGACGGCGACCGGCTGACCGACGACCAGATCGTGAGTTTCGCCAGTCTGGTGCTGCACGCCGGCCACATCACGACGACGAGCCTGATCGGCAACACGGTCTTGTGCCTGGACGCCAATCCGGACGCGGCCGACCGCGTACGCGAGGACCGATCGCTGGTGCCGGCGGTGATCGAGGAATCGTTGCGGTTTCTCAGTCCTCTCGCCGCGACCGATCGCGTCACGAGCGCTGACGCGAACGTCGGTGGCACGACGATCCCGGCGGGTCAGATCATCAAGGTCTGGCTCGGCGCGGCCAACCGCGATCCGCGGCAGTTCGCTGATCCGGACGTGTTCGACCTGACCCGCGATCCCAATCCCCATCTCGCCTTCGGACGCGGCGTCCATTTCTGCCTCGGCGCTCCGCTCGCGCGGCTGGAAGGCGCGATCGTGCTGGACGTACTGCTGGAACGGTTGCCTGAGCTGCGCGTCGAGGCGCCGCCAGAGTTCCTGCCGCATCCGGATTTCGTGAGTCCGCGGTCGATCCGGACATTCCGCGGGTAGCCAGGATCACGCTGGACACACGTCGAGCGCGCCGTTTACGCTGAGGCCGACACGGTCAGCGGCCCGCGGCCCGACCAGAGTTTTCCAAGCACAAGGGGAGAACTATGGCCACCGAGACGATCCGCCGCGGCGCTGCCGAGATCACCTATGGCGCTGACGGGCCACTGCTGCTGGTCCTCGGCCGCTGGCCGCAACACGTCCTGGACGCTCTCGCCGAGCGCGGCTTCCGGGTGATCCGCGTCGAGGACGTCGACGACCCGGCGGTGGTCGACGACGTCTGGGAACTGGCGATGTCGCCACCGGAGCCGGACGTACGGTCGAGCGTGCCGGCCGGCTGGTGGCGCGGCTATGCCGAGGCCGGATAGACGTACTGGCTCCACGCCGGCGTACGCCATGCCGGCAGACCGTCGCCGACGACCAGCGCGCCGACCTCCGGCGCCGGGTCGTCACCGGACAGCAGGCCGGTCAGCGCGCGCTGCGCTCGCCAGGCCTGTGCGTCCACCGCGACGGCCGTACGCCGACCGTCCTGCGCGGCGGCGACGGCGCCTTCGCGCAGCAGGAGCGGACGCCAGCCGTCCGGTCCGAGCCAGGCCGGCACCCGCCAGCCGACCCGGTGCGGCGCGACGCCGGCGACGCGTACGACGTTGCCGACCGCGATCGCGACGCCGTCCGCGCCGCCTTCCAGCGCCTCGGCGGCGACCAGGTCGGTCGCCAGCGCATCCGGGACGCCGGCCAGCTCGAGTGGTTCCGTGCCGTCGCGGCTCACCGTGCCGGCGGTGAAGTCGACGGTCAGCGGAAAACCCTGGTCCTCCAACAGGCCGGCGAGCAGCAGCGTCTCCGGGCTGACCGAGACCGGGCCGGTGGACGTGCCGATCCAGTGCAGCTCGCTGCGCTTGCCGCGCGGAGCCCACCGTACGGCCAGCCGGTGCAGCGAGTCGCGCGCGTCCTCCAGGATGCCGGCGTCGCCGCCGACGATGAGCAGCTCGGCGTCCTCGCGGTCGTCGCACACATGGCTGCGGAAGATCGGTGCCGCGTCCGCGTCGTCGCAGTACGGCAGCCGGACCAGCGGCGTGTCAGGCATCGAGCCGGCTCACCGCCGTTGGTTGGTCGTGCCGGCGGTCACTCCGCTGACCTGCGCGGGACGGTGCACCGTCGGGGTCGCGGCGGAGGCCGGCGCGCTGGAGTTGGCGCCGAGCAGCGCCACCGTGAGGCTGATCAGACCGCCGGCCGCGGCCGCCGTGACCGCGGCCATCCGCCGCCGCTCGCGGCCCGTACGAGCCCGCTCGTCCATCGCGTGATCACTTCGACCGGTCCCCACCGTCATAAGCCTGAGTCTGCGTGAACTACCTGACAATTCCCTGAGAAAGCACTCTTCAGTCAGTGAGAATGGCCGGTGGCCCGTGCGGCCGGAATCGTGACGGCCTGGAAAGATACCGATGTGAAGACTTTTGAGCAGTTGTTCGGCGAGCTGTCGGCTAAGGCCGCGGCCGGCGACCCGGCCTCCGGCACCGTGAAGGCGCTCGACGCCGGCGTCCACGCGATCGGCAAGAAGATCGTCGAGGAGGCCGCCGAGGTGTGGATGGCCGCCGAGTACGAGTCGACCGAGCGCACCGCCGAGGAGATCTCGCAGCTGCTCTATCACCTGCAGGTCGTGATGCTGGCCCGCGGCATCGGCCTGGACGACGTTTACGCCCACCTCTGAGGACCTGATGCAACCCACTCGTACGCTGCGTATCGCCCTGCCGAACAAGGGCTCGCTCGCCGAGCCGGCCGCGACCATGCTCCGGGAGGCCGGCTATCACCAGCGCGGCAGCCAGCGCGAGCTGGCCGCGCTGGACGCGAAGAACCATGTGGAGTTTTTCTACCTGCGGCCGCGCGACATCGCCACGTACGTCGGATCCGGCGAGATCGACCTCGGCATCACCGGCTGGGACCTGCTGCAGGACGCCGGCGTCGAGGCCGAGACGCTGCTCAAGCTCGGCTTCGGCGGCTCCACCTTCCGCTACGCGGCGCGCCCCGGCGCGGTGAAGGAGCTGGCCGACCTCAACGGACTGCGGATCGCCACGTCCTTCCCCGGCCTGGTCGCGGCGCACCTGGCGCGGCACGGTCACGCGGCGACCATCATCCGGCTCGACGGCGCGGTGGAAAGCTCCATCCGGCTCGGTGTGGCCGACGCGATCGCCGATGTCGTGGAGACCGGCAGCACGTTGCGCGCCGCAGGACTGGAGATCGTGCTCGACCCGATCATGGAGTCCGAGGCGGTGCTCGTACGCCGGCCAGGCGACCGCGACGAGTCCGTATGGCCGGCGGTGGAGCTGTTGCTGCGCCGGCTGCAGGGCGTCCTGGTGGCGCGGCAGTACGTGATGCTCGCGTACGACGTGGAGGAGGCGATCCTGGACCGCGCGACCGCCCTGACCCCCGGCATCGAGTCGCCGACGGTGTCCAAGCTGCGGCGCGAAGGCTGGGTCGCCGTGCAGGCGATGATCCTGCGGTCGGAGATGCATCCGATCATGGACGCGCTTTACGAGGTCGGCGCCCGCGCGATCCTCACCACCGACATCCACGCCTGCCGTCTGTAGCTGCGGCACATCGAGTGTGGAAAAGTCCCGCGTCGCGAGGCTGGTTTACCGGGATTTGTCCACACTCACAGCACGACTCAGCGGAGATAGGGTTCGCTGCCGTCCAGCACGCCGCGGCGGCGCAGTTCGGCGCGCAGGGGGATCTCGTCGTCGATCCAGCCGTCCTGCCGGACACCCCAGAAGTTGGCGTGGTCCGGGCCGCTGCCGAGCAACTGCCGTCGTACGGCCGAAAGTCCGAGCTGCCAGTTGGCGTCGGGGTGATAGCGCGGCTCGTCCAGTGGCCGGATCCACCGGTGCGTGTAGCCGACGAAGATGAGTTTTCGCGTGACGTCAGAGGTGTTGAGCGACCGCGAGTGCCACAGCCGGCGGTCGAAGACGAACGCGTCGCCGGCCTCGGCCTGGATTTCCACCGCGCCGGGCGGATTCACGTACGGATCGCTGGTTTTGGCCGGCCGGCCGGCCAGCTGGTTGTCCAGGTGGCTGCCGGGGATGATCTGGGTGGCGCCGCGCCCTTTCTCGGTGAGATCGGAAAGGACGAAGCAGATTTTCAGCGACAGCATGGGTCGCGGCGAGAGGTCGACGTCGGAGTTCTGCCGATAGCCGTCCTGGTGCCAGTTCCACGGCAGCGGACCCGGCTCGACCGGCGGATTGACGTCGATGTGGTTGTGGTGGCTGTAGATGTTCCAGCCGAGCAGGCTCCAGACATAGCGGAATGTCGTTGGATAGTCCAGAAGCTCGGCAAACTCCGGGTTGCGCGAAAAGAAACCGAGCAGGTGCAGCGAACGGTCGCCGCGCAGTCCGCCGGCGCGTTCTTCCTCGGCGTATATGGTGTCGACGGCATTGACCATCCGTCGGTGCGTAGCGGCGTCCAAAGCACCTGGAATCAGCAGCCAACCCTGTTCCTGGAAGCGCCGCCGCTCGGCCTCGCCGATCGGCTCGTACCGGCAGCTGGCATTCAGCACGTCGTCACTGATCGTCATGGATTTGTGGCCTATCGTCGTGAAAATTCCCGTCAGGTCGCGAGCGCTCGTTACTTTGGTCAACGCCTGCGCCGTCCGCTGGGTTGACCGGCGTCAAGAATTCTTTTCCGGCCGCTGGCGGCCAACCAGCAGCGCCGCGAGCCGGGCGTTTCGCTCAGTGAATGCGTGCCATTCGTACGGCGTGGCGGCGATACGCTCGCGTGCGGTGTCTTCGCCGCAGCTGCGCTGCGTCCATTCGACGAGCCGACCGGCACAGATGTCCAAACGCACCAGCACGCCGTCGCGCCAGCCGTACGCGATGGCGTCCGCGCAGCCGTGCACGGTGACTTTCTGTTCGGCGGTGATCCAGCCGAGGCCTTCGATCTCGGCCTGCAGCTGGCCGGCCAGCTCGAAGCTCAGCTCGGCCGCGGCCTTGTCGCGTTTTTCGGTCAGATCCGCGAGAGCCGCCGCCACGGCCCGCGTGTCTCGGTCGAGAAGAGTCCCGACGGCGGCGACCAGACCGTCGCGGTCGGCGATGTCGATGCCGCGTACGCGCGCCATGTCGCGCTCGGCGCCAGTGAGCCGGTCGGTGGCGTACGCGAGCGGAAAAGCCTGTGCAGGGCGGAAACCGCGGCGCGCACCTTCATGCCGCCGAGGTATGGTCCGAAAAGCCGGCCGCGCTCCGGTGTGCGTACGATCCGCAGCGTGCCGGCTTTTTCGTCCAGCCGCAGGAAAAGCGGCACCTCCATGCCGCCGGTGATGCGGTTCCACGGCGCCAGCCGGTGTTCGAGCAGGTTGCGTTCGAGCCAGGCGGCCTCGTGGTCTCCAGTCGCAGGCGAGTGCCTCCACCCGGCCGATTCGGCTGACCATCGCGGACAGGTGCTGGCGGTCGCGCAGGTCGCGCCAGTACGACGCGACGCGGCGGCGCAGGTCGACGGCGCGGCCGACGTAGAGCGTGCGGCCGCGGTCGTCGCGAAACCGGTAGACGCCTGGACCGGCCGGCAGCTGGCGGAGCGCCGCCGGCCTGCCTTTACGGGTCGAGGTCACCTGGGCTGCCTGCCCGTCGCCGCGGTGGACGTTACATTCGGAATCCGATTGCGTCGGGGAGAGCCATGACAGCGTACGTTTTCGACAACAGCCAGACCGTGCCGACCGCCAACCGGTTCGCCGCGCTGGAGCACCGCTATGACCCGGTCACCATCGACCAGCTGACCGAGCTGGGCGTCGACGCCGGCTGGCGGTGCCTGGAGGTCGGTGCCGGCGGCGGCTCGATCGCCAACTGGCTGGCCGAGCACGTCGGTCCGGCCGGATCGGTGCTGGCCACCGACATCGATCCGGCGCTGGTACGCGTCGACCGGCCGAACGTACGGGTCCAGCGGCACGACATCGTCGCCGACGAGCTGCCGGCCGGCCATTTCGACCTGGTGCACGCCCGGCTGGTGCTCCTGCATCTGCGCGACCGCCTGACCGCGCTGGACAACATCGTCCGAGCGCTCAAATCCGGTGGCTGGCTGCTGCTGGACGAGTTCGACTGCTCGTACCTGCCGGTGCTCGCCGCTCCCGACGAGGCCGCCGCCGAGCTGTTCACCAAGGTCAGCGGCGGCGTACACCGGCTGGTCGACGACCGCGGCGGCGACCAGCGTTGGGGCCTGCACGCCTTCGCCGCGATGCGCGCGGCCGGTCTGGTGGACTGCGGCATGCGCGGCTTCTCCGAGTCGTGGATCGGCGGCACGCCGGCGATCGGACTGCACCGCGCCAATGCCGTGCAGGTGCGCGGCGAGCTGGTCGCCAAGGGTTATGCGACGGACGCCGCGATCGAGGCTTTCCTTGTGTTGCTGGACAATCCGGAGCTGGCGGTGGCCTCCTATCCGCTGTTGTCCACCTGGGGCCGCCGGCTCGGATGACGGGCCGGCCGCGGTGCGCCACACTGATGGCATGCCGGCCGAGGAAGACGATGAGGACTGGCCGCCGCTCTACGACGAGAAGGAGTTCGACGAGTTCGTCAACCGGCTGGTGGCCATGGAACAGCCGCGCGCTTTCGCGCTGGTGGCCGAGTTGGGCGTACGCGCGGACGCGCAGGTCATCGGCTGGGGCCTGCAGTTCGCCGAGCACGTCGACGTGGCACTGACAGACGGCCGTACGCGGCTGAGCTTCTCCACCCTCGACCGGGTCGTACGCGTGTTGTCCAGCCGTGGCACCGTCCGTGTCGTCTATCTGCCGGTCGATCCGCTGCCTGACGACTGACGGATCTCGCTGCACTTTAGAGCCTGTTGGTAAACGGTGGTACGCGATAGCCGAGCCCAAACGCCGCCTGCCGGCACCGGACGAAACTCCACCATTGCGCTGCTATTTGGGGCTCCGCCCGGCACCGGCAGAGCGACGTTTGGATCTCGACTCTCACGCACCACCGTTTACCAACAGGCTCTCAGGGAAGCTGACTGACGGCTACCATCCGGGCGTGAAGCCGTTCGTCGGACGCGAGACGGAGCTGCGCGCGCTGCTCGCGGCGGCGGACGAGGCCGCTGCCGGGCAGGCCGGCCTGGTTGTGGTGACCGGCGAGCCCGGGATGGGCAAGACCCGGCTGCTGCGGGAATGTGCCGAAACAGCGGCGAAAACCGGTTTCGTGGTGCACACCGGCCGGTGCTGGGCCGGCGGTGACGCACCGGCGTTGTGGCCGTGGCCGAAGGTGCTCTCCGAGCTCGGACAGCCGGAGTTGGGGGAGGAGCGGGTCCCGCGGTTCGCCCGGTTCATGGCGATCGTCGAGGCGGTACGCGCCGCCAGCGCCGAGTGGCCGCGGCTGCTGATCCTGGACGACCTCCACCTGGCCGATCCGGACGCGATCCTGGTGACCCGGATGCTGGCGGCCGAGGCCGGCGCCTCGCGGCTGCTCGTACTGGTGAGCCGGCGGTCCACCGAGCCGCGGCCAGGCACGCCGTCGGCGGTGGCGCTGGCCGACCTGGCTCGCGAAGGCAGCACGATCGCCCTGACAGGCCTGACGCGTGACGACGTACGCGCATATCTGGCGGCCGTCGGTCAGCACCACGTCGACGCGGTCCGGCTGCGCGCGGCGACCGGTGGAAATCCGTTGTTTCTCAGCGAAGTCGTGGCACATGGCCAGCGTCCGCCGCCGGCGACCGTACGCGAGGTGATCGACGCGCGGCTGCGTCCACTCGCTCGCTCGACCGTCTCCGTACTCGCGCGCGCGGCCGTGCTCGGCGCCGAGAGCACTGTCGAGGAGATCGCCGCGATCAGTGGTGTTTCAGCGCGCGCGGTGATGGCGGTTGTCGCCGATGCGGTCGCCGCCGAGTTGGCCGAGCCAGCCGACGGCCGGCTGCGGTTCGTCCATGACCTCGTGCGCGAGGCGCTGGAGGACAGCCTGCCGGCCGGCGACCGGCTGGAGGCACACGCCAAGGCGGCCGCGATTTTCGCCGTAGGCAACGGTTCCGAGCACGTGACCCGGTGTGCGCACCATGCCGTACGCGCGGCGGCTCGGGGCCGGGTCGACGCTGAGTTCGCCGTGCACGCCTGCCGGCGCGCGGCCGCCGACGCGGTCCGCGCGACCGGATACGAGCGTGCGGCCGCTTGGCTCGCTCAAGCCGTCGACGTGCTCGACCGCGGACATCTGCACGGACCGCGCGCGCCACTGCTCACCGCGTGCGCCGAGGCGCTGCGGTCAGCCGGACAGCTGGCCGCGGCGAGGTCGGCATTCGAGGTCGCCAGCGCGGCGGCGACGGCGGAGGCCGACGCGGTCATGCTCGGTCGATCCGCGTTGGGCCTCGGCGGCGTGTGGATCAACGAGACGGTGACCGCGATCGACGCCGAGCGCATCCTCGCCCTCCAGCGCCGCGCGCTGGCCACGCTGCCGCCGGACGAACACGCTCTTCGCGTGCGCCTGGAGGCACGGATCGCGGCCGTCGACTGCTATGCCGGCGGGCCGGACGAGCCGGTACGGCAGGCGCTCGCGCGCGCACGCGCGCTCGGCGATCCGGACGCGCTCGGCGAGGCGCTGTCGATGCGCCACCACACGCTGATGGGTCCGGCCGGTGCCGAGGAACGGATCGCCGTCGCACGGGAGCTTGTCGAGGTCGCGACGCGCGCCGGCAACGACGTACTCGCACTCTATGGCCGCTGCTGGGCCACGATCGACGCGTTTCTGGTCGCAGATCCGGACGCCGAGCGTGCGTTGGCGGATTTGCGCGTACGCGCGCGGTCGCTCGGCCATCTGGGGATCGGCTATGTCGTCGACATCCTCGACATCATGCTGCTGCTGCGCGACGGCGAAGTCGCCGAGGCGGAGCAGCGCGCGGAAGGCTGCCTCGCCGGTGGTCTGGCCGCCGGCGATCCCGACGCGTACGGCTGGTTCGGCACGCAGATGCTGACGATCCGCTGGCTGCAGGACCGTGCCGGCGAGCTCGGGCCGGTGGCGGCGGAGCTGCACGCTTCCGCGTACGGTCCGGAGAAGGCGTACGCGGCGATGGCGGCGCTGGTGATGGCCGCCGGCGGTGACCTCGACGGCGCTCGGCGCTGCCTGGCGACCTACCAGCCGCGTGGTCCGGACGACGAGCGGCTGTCGTCGACCTGGCTGGGGCTGCAGGTGCTGTCGGCCGAGGCGGCCCGGTTGCTCGACGATCGAGAGTTGGCCGCCGCCACCGCGGCCAGGCTTGAGCCGTACGCACGACTCGCGGCACTCACGTCTTTCGCGGTCGTCTGCCTCGGATCCGTCGAGCGGTCGCTCGGCGTCTGCGCGATGGTCGCCGGGCAGTCGGCGGTCGCCGCGGAGCATTTCGCGGCGGCCGTGGCCGACAACGACAAGCTCGGCAACCGGCCGTTCGCCTGCCTGGCGCGTGGCGAGCTTGCCGATGCGCTCGCCGCGACCGGCGACGAGGAGGCCGCGATCGCGCACTGGCGCGGGGCGGCTGCGGCGGCCGCCGAGATGGGGCTGGCACGGCGAGCGGCCAGTTGGCGTACGCGGGCGGACGCGGCGGCACGACGAGCCGCGGAGGCGACGACCGGCGTTCTCGAGCGCGACGGTCGCGGCTGGTGTTTCCGGATCGGGCCGCGGACCGTCGAGGTCGCGCACTCGCGCGGCATGGCGCATCTGGCTGTCCTGCTCGGACGACCCGGCCGGTCGGTGCCGGCGGGGGACCTGGCCGGCTGGATCGGTGGCGAGTCGTCGCAGGAGGTGCTGGACGCGTCGGCTCGACACGCATACCGCCACCGGCTCGCCGACATCGACGCCGAGCTGGCGGACGCCGAAGCCTGCGCCGACCTCGGCCGCGTCGATCGCGCGAGGGCCGAGCGCCAGGCATTGCTCGGCGAGATCGCGCGGCACACCGGCGTCGGCGGCCGCGCGCGTACGTTCGTCGACAGCAAGGAACGCGCGCGTACGGCCGTACAGAAGGCATTGCGCCGCGCGCTGGAGGCCGTGGCCGCCGGCGACGCGGACCTCGGAGCGCGACTGAAAGCGGCGATCGTCACCGGCGCGGACTGCGTATATGAGCCCGGTCCCGGTCTGCCGCGCCGGTGGATCGTACGGTCGCGTGCGTCATGATCGGACGATGACAGAGCCGGCACTGCGCGCGAGCACCTCGTCGGGGAAGACCTGGGACGACCCGTCCGAGGAGCTGATCCTCCAACTGCTGGACGACATGGACAGCGGCGAGGAGTACTTCGTCATCATCGACCGGCTGGCGACGCCGCAGACCTACGTCCAGGTCGGTTTCGCGCCGACCGGCGAATACCAGGTCGAATACCGCGACGGCGGCCCCGACCGGCACTTCCAGGCGGTGGCCTCGGACAAGCGGCTGGTGCACGACGTGATGACCCGGTGGGCCTTCGACCGGCCCGGCTGGCAGGACCTGCTGCCGTGGCAGCCGCTGTTCCTGAGCAACTGACGGGTGCGGCACACTGGAGCCGTGAGTGAGCAGCGTCCGCCTGTCGTCCAGTCCAAACCGCGCCGGTTGACGCAGGTCTGCTGGTTCGTGGCTCCGTTCATCGTGATCCTGTTCGGACTGCTGTCCTTCGGCCTGTCCGGCCGCACCGAAGGCGGCGGCTACTTCAGCACCGGCGACCAGATCGCGATGGTGGGCCTCGGCATCCTGATGGGGCTGGCGGTGCTCTGGTTCACCAGGCCGCGGGTCTACGCCGACAGCAAGGGCGTACGCATCCGCAACATGGTCGGCTCCTACCAGCTGCCGTGGCAGGTGGTCACGGCCGTACGCTTCGACGACGGCTCGCCGTGGGCCACGCTGGACCTCGCCGACGACGACCAGGTCGCGGTGATGGCGATCCAGCGGCAGGACAAGGAGCGCGCGGTCGCCGCCGTGCGTGGCCTGCGGGCGCTGCTGGCGGCGTCGCGCGACGGTGACGCGGACGGCGATTAGCAGCGGCCGCGACCGGCCTGCTAGTATTCTGCGCTGACCGACCACCCGTGCGAGCGGGTGGCGTCAAGTGGAGCCCCGCTCCCACCCGAGTCGCCGTCGCACCATCAGGCGTCCGGGTCCGGTCCCGGCGACGGACCTCGTCGCCAGCTGTGGCGTTGCCGCAGTCAAAGGCCGGTTCAGCGAGGGCCCCGGGCATAGCCCAGGGCTCTTTTTGTTGTATTCGGGGCCCGCGCAAGCAGTGGCAGTAAGAAAGAAGAAATGGTTCCGTCCAAGGAGGCCCCATCAGCGTCGACCTGCGTGTGAACGACCAGATTCGCGCCAGAGAGGTGCGTCTAGTCGGTCCGGAGGGTGAGCAGATCGGCATCGTGCCGATCGACAAAGCGCTAGCACTGGCATCTGACACCGACCTTGACCTCGTGGAGGTCGCGGCCAACGCGCGGCCGCCGGTCTGCAAGCTCATGGACTATGGCAAGTTCAAGTACGAGAGCGCGCAGAAGGCCCGCGAAGCCCGCCGCAACCAGACCCTCACGGTCATCAAGGAAATGAAGCTTCGGCCCAAGATCGACCCGCACGACTACGACACCAAGAAGGGTCACGTCGAGCGGTTCCTGAAGGCCGGCGACAAGGTCAAGATCACGATCATGTTCCGTGGTCGCGAGCAGAGCCGTCCGGAGCTCGGCTTCCGGCTGTTGCGCAAGCTCGCCGAGGACGTGGAGGAGCTCGGCTACGTCGAGTCTCAGCCCAAGCAGGACGGTCGGAACATGATCATGGTGATGGCCCCGCACCGTGCACTGAAGACCGCGAAATAACGGCTGCCGCACCGCACTCCGCCGGCAACCGCCGGCCGGAGCCGACGGCCGCCGCCATGAAGGACGAGGAGAACATGCCGAAGCAGAAGACGAACAGCAGCGCCAAGAAGCGGGTACGCATCACCGGTTCGGGCAAGCTGCAGCGCGAGCAGACCAACCGCCGGCACCGCCTGGAGGTCAAGACCAGCAAGCGGTCCCGCCGGCTGTCCGCGATCGTCGACATCTCGCCGGCCGACAGCAAGACGATGAAGCGGATGCTCGCCCGCTGACCTTCGCAACGCCAGAACCGAACAGACCGCAGACGTAATCCCGCGCCGGCGCGGGACAGTGATGAGATAGGTGGACAAGTGGCGCGCGTGAAGCGGGCAGTCAATGCCCAGAAGAAACGACGGACCACGCTTGAGGCGGCCAGCGGCTATCGCGGCCAGCGTTCCCGGCTGTACCGCAAGGCCAAGGAGCAGCTGCTCCACTCCGCGACGTACGCCTACCGCGACCGCAAGGCGCGCAAGGGCGACTTCCGGCAGCTGTGGATCACCCGCATCAACGCGGCGGCCCGTGAGAACGGCATGACGTACAACCGCTTCGTGCAGGGCCTGAAGCTGGCCGGTGTCGAGGTCGACCGCAAGGTCCTCGCCGACCTGGCCGTCACCGACGCGCCGGCGTTCGCCGCTCTGGTCAAGGTCGCCAAGGAAGCCGTCGTCGGTCACACCGGCGAGTCGGCCGCCTGATCCGCTCCCTTCCTTCATGCAACCCGGGGATGGCCCGCTCTTCACCGAGCGGACCCCCCGGGTTGTCGCTGCGCGCAAGCTGACGCGGCGCGCGCATCGCGACAAGACCCGGCGGTTTCTCGCCGAAGGACCGCAGGCCGTGTCCGAGGCCGTACGGCTGCCGGACGTCGAGGTCTTCGCGACTCCTGAGGCCGCCGCACGATATGACGACATGCTGCAGGGCGTACGCGTCCACCTGGCCACCGAACAGGCGCTCGCCGGCCTCTCGGAAACCGTGACGCCACAAGGGATCGTCGCGGTCTGCTCGTTCATCGACGTGCCGCTGGCCGGGCTGCGGCCGTCGCTGGTCTCGGTGCTGGTGGAGGCAAACGAGCCCGGCAACGCCGGCACGGTCCTGCGTACGTCCGACGCGGCCGGGGCTGGCGCGGTCGTCCTCACCGACGGCAGCGTCGACGTCTACAACGGCAAGTGCGTACGGGCGTCGGCCGGCAGCCTCTTCCACCTCCCGGTCGTACGCGGCGGCGACGTTACCGAGATCATCGGCACGCTGCGAGCCGCGGGCGTACGCGTGCTGGCAGCGACCGGCGACGGCGAGGCCGACCTGTTCGAGGAGGCCCGTTCCGGCCGGCTGGCCGAGCCGACGGCGTGGCTGTTCGGCAACGAGGCACGCGGTCTGCCGGACACGGTCGCCACCCTCGCCGACGCGCGTGTACGGGTGCCGATTTTCGGTCAGGCGGAAAGCCTCAACCTCGCCGCGGCCGCCGCTGTGTGCCTCTACACAACGGCATCCTCACAGAGGTGACAAACGCTGGCCGGTGTGGGCCGGAAGAATGTGGCTTTGTGGACATCTCGGTGGCCGTCCGGGCACTAATGCGGCGAAACGGCCGTACGCCACTGTGCCGGCTGGCTAGGGTTGGTGGCGATGATCGGCAGCGGGGCAGTTCAGGGTGACGCGCGTGCCTGCGGGCGGCGCCACGGTGGTCGGACATGGTGATGGCAAGTGCCAGGGCCCGGACGGGCCAGCTCGACGCGGTCCGGGTGGCGCGGTCCGGCGTACGCTCCGGAGCCGTCGGCTGGGGCTGGCCGCTCGGCCTGCTGTTCCTGCGGCTCGGCATCATCGCCGTCGGCATGGGGGTCGTCTTCGGTGTCGCGCGGCTGCTGCACAGCCCGCAGGAGCTGCTCTACGCGCTGACCGCGGCGATGCCGCTCACCCTGGTCGCCAACCTGGTGAGCCTGGAGATCCTGATCTGGCGCGGCCACGCCGAGGGTTTCCGGCTGCGCCAGCTGATCGGCTTCCGCGGCGGCTTGGTGCCGGTGCTGAAGGACCTCGGCTGGAGCCTGCTGTGGCTGCTCGGCCTGCAGCTGCTGTTCACCGTCACGCTCGTCGGCGTCACCTATCTGCTGGCCCGGCCGACCGACCTGATCAGCCTGGTCAACGGCGTCAACCGGCTGTTCGTCGACCGGATGGGTCCGCAGGTCGCGCTGAGTTTTCCGCTCTGGTACAGCATTCTGATCGCACTGTTGTTCCCGCTGGCCAACTCGCTGTTCGAGGAGATGCACTATCGCGGCTACGTCCAGCCACGGCTGATCGCGCGATCCCGGCACACCTGGATCGGCATCCCGATCACCGCGGTGGCCTTCGGTGTGCAGTATGGCGCGTACGCGTGGGCCTGGGGGAGTGTGCCGGTCTTCATGGCCGCGTACTTCGTCTGGGGACTGTTCGCCGGCGTCATCTCGCACCTGCACCGGCGGATCCTGCCGCTGTTGATCGCGCATTTCGTCGTGTCGATCCCGGTGGCCGGCCTGCCTCTGACGTACTCCGCATTGAACGCGTTCGCCGCCTATCTGCGCTGAAGATCGCAGGGACTCCCGCGTGCGCCTCGTGCCAATGCCAGGAACTTAATGTCGGTCTCGGTTGGGTCGGTTCCCCACCCCGTGCGTCTGATGCACGGGATGCTCCGTTCACCGCATGCTGCGGCCGTCCTGAGTGTGCGGATGTGGTCGTGGTCCAGGATCTGTGGTGACGGCTGGTCGAGTGTGGTCACATCCCGGTACGACTGGCCCTCAGATGCGGGATTTTTCCGCGCTCGATGCGCGAGACAGGGAAAGCGATCCGGACGACCTCAAGTTCCTGGCATTGGCGCCTGGTGCACGTGGGGAGTCCCTGCGGATTTTCTTTAGCGCCAGCGTTGCCAGGAAGGCTCCAGCTCCTTGTGGCCGGCGGCGTGACGTTGCGGTGCGATCTTCGCGGCCGCTGGTGTGGAGCCGGGGCCGCCGGCGAGCCGGATGGCGATCCGGTTCTGCAGGTCGGTCGGCGTCGGCGTCGCGTATTTGTTCATGATGATCGCGAAAACCAGCGGCGTGCCGTCCGGTGCGGTGGCATAGCCGGACAACGCGGTGGCGCCGGTCAGCGTGCCGGTCTTGGCGTGGACGTTGCCGGCCGCCGGTGTGCCGACCATCCGGGTCTCCAGGGTGCCGCCGACCAGCTGGCCGGGCTTGCCGGCGATCGGCAGCGCGTCGTAGAAGGTGGTGAACCAGCGCCGCTTGCGCACCACCGACAACAGGTCGGCCACCGAGCGTGCCGACGTGTGGTCGTCGAAGGACAGGCCGGAGCCGTCGAAGAGCCGCATCGCCGACGTGTCGATGCCGGACGCGCGTACGTGCGCCTTGACGATCCCCAGACCGGCGCTCCAGCTGCCGACGCCGGTGACCTTCTTGCCGATGGACTTGGCCAGGATGTCGGCGATGCCGTTGTTGCTGAGCTTGAGGAACGGCGTGAGGATCGCGCTGAGCGGCGCGGACTGCCGGGCGGCCAGCGTCGGCGCGCCGGCCGGCAGCGTGCCGTGCGCGGTCGCGCCGGCCACCGTGACGCCGTGTTTGGCAAGCGCGACGCGGAAAACGCTGGCCGCGTAGAGCGCCGGGTCCTCGACCGTACGGAGCTTGACGACGGCCGCGCCGCCGGCCGGGATCGATCCGGTGACGACCACCTTGTTGGCACCGGCCGGCCGGTCGACGGTCAATGTGTTGGCTGAGCCGGCGGCGCCGGTGGTGGCGCGGTTGTCGACGGTCACGTAGCCGGTCGCCGGGCTCAGCGCGACAGCGGCCGGCTGCCCCTGCGTGGTCGGCGTCGTGGTGACCTGTACGGCGCCGGTGTCGTAGACGTCGTCGACCGCAAGCGTCAGCGCCGAGATCTGCGACGCGTACGCGAACGGAGCGTCCGTCGGATCCCAGCGCGGGTTCCACCGCTGGCTGTCGAAGTAGGTGTCGTCGGCGAGCAGCCGGCCGGTGACGGTGCGTACGCCGTTCGCGGCGATTTTCGCTGCCAGCGCGTCATATTCGGCCGCGCGTACGGTCGGGTCGCCGGTGCCCTTGAGCACGAGGTCGCCACGCAGCGTCGAGCCGCCGAGCGGGCCTGTCGCGCCGACCGTTGTCTGGAAGCGGTGGTCGGGGCCGAGCAGGTCCAGCGCGGTGAGAGTGGTGAACAGCTTGGTGTTCGACGCCGGCGTCACGGCCGCGTCGACGGTGTGCGCATAGAGGCTGGTGGCCGTCGCGGCGACGCGTACGTCCACACCGTAGACGGCGTTGGCCAGCCGCGGATCGGCGAGGATCTTGTCCAGGTCGGCCGGCAGCGTCGGATCCTGGTGCGCCACGGCGCGCGGGATCGCCGCGTCCGACGGCGTACTGACCAGCGTGGCGCTCAGCGCCCCGAGCGCCAGGAGGCTCAACAAAGCCCCGGCAGTGCGGCGATACGTCACTGCGAAATCCTCTCTTGCATTCGGATCCATGGACCGTAGCCAGCCGCCGTAGCAGACCACATCTGCCCGTGGGCATATTCCGCACGCACCTGGTAGTGCCGGCAAAACAGAAGCGGCCCCGGTCGGGTTGAACCGGGGCCGCGAACTGTCGGCTACGGGTTGTGGTGGCCGGTGACGATCGTGTCGACCGCTTTGCCGAAGAGGCCGTATTTCTCGGAGTACTGCACGGGGTAGATGCCGGGTGGGTCGGCGGGGCGGTTGGGGTCGATGTAGCGGTTGCCGAGGTTGCAGTGCACCGCGATGATGTAGTGCCGCCTGGTTTTGCCGGGCAGTGAGTCGACGATGCCGGCGTCGTTGCCGGAGGTGTCCACGAAGCCGGTCTTGTGGGCGAAGTTGACCTGGGCGGCTGCCTGGCAGGGGCGTACGTCCTGGCCGTAGACGCGGCCGGCGGCGGTGACGGTGCCGTCGGCGGGGTTGATCCACCGGTCGGAGATCCTCTGCGGGATGCCGGGCGCGGGGTAGGCGCGGCCGCACCAGTTGGTGGTGGACAGGGCTTGGTTGAGCGCCTGTTCGTTGAGTTCCTTGAGGAAGAACGCGCGGGAGGTGGCGCTGAGTGCGTCGCGGGTGACCGGTGTGCCGTCCGGTGCCTTCCACAGGGTGCCCGGTGTGCCGTTGAGGATGAGGAAGAGTTTGGCGGTGTCCAGGGCGCTCATGATGTTGTCGACCCAGCGGCCGCCGTCGACCGGGCGGGTGCCGTTGATCTGCAGCATCGGCAGGCCGATGCCGGCGAAGTAGTCGTTGAGGCCGGTGACGTAGTTGTGCTGGTGGAGCAGCTTGACCATCGCGCAGGCGGACTCGTTGCGTGACACGGTGATCATCTCGTCGAAGAACTGGCGGATCGGCTTGGTGACCTTTCCGCCGCAGGAGCTGGTGGACGGTGCCCCGGTCGGGTCGTAGGCGTACTGGTCGTCCAGGGAGATCTCGCCCTTGTCGACCAGCTGCAGCACGCCGAAGCCGACCATCATCTTGAACACCGACGCCGGATACGGCGACATGAAGTCGATCGGTGCGTTCTCGCGGCCGGGGATCGCGTCCTTGACGCCCTGGCCGTTGTTGTTGTCCCAGGTGTCATCGTCCCAGGCGCGATAGCGGACCTGGTCGGTGGACAGGTTGGCGTCCAGCGGCACGATCTTGCCGGTCGGATACTGCGGGCTCATCACCACATCGGCGGCGGCGATCGGCCGGCCGGCGCTGTCCAGCTCGATGACCGCCGCGTCCAGCTGCGGGTTCTGGTGAATCGGCGCTGGCGTCGCTTGCGCGGTGGCAAGCGTACGCAGCCGCTGCATCACCTGAGCCGGCGACGGCTCCGCACCGTCCTTCTCGGCCTGGGTCTTGCCGACCAGACGCGCCGCGGTCGAGCCGGGCGGGGTGGTGTCCAGGACGTTCTTCCAGTCCTGCTGCGCGACCGCGGCCCGCAACTGCGCGGCCAACCGCGCGTTACGCCAACTCTGGCCGCCGGTGGTCTCGGCCGAGGCGTTGCCGATGCCGGCGACGACCACGCCGGTCGCGACCAGCGCGGCGACCGTCGCGGCGGCGGCGACGCCGTACCACGGCAGTCTGCGCCGATGGGATTTCATCAAGTTTGCCCTCCGTGTGTGTTTATTAGGGTGAAAACTTCGGATCGGACAGCGGTATGGCGAAAATGCTTTCCAACGTTATAACAGGCGATCGACGTCGCCGGCCGCCGAAGGTGCTTATCGGCCGAAAGTCGCGGAACGGTCAGTGGTAGAATCGTTACGTGATGTGTGATCGTCGATTTCCACGGCCCGCCGGGGCCGTTCTCGACGCACGCTCAGCTGCCTGAGCGCAGCGCGCCGGTCTCGCGGGCCGCGGCGCAGCCGCGAGCGACCGACTCCATAGACTCTCCGACAGGCAGAGTCCGCACACCGGAAGCGATCACACAGCGATGTCAGGTGCCAACGATCCGTACGATCCCAAACAGGTCGCCGCGCTCAGCGAGGAAGCGCTGACGACGGCCGTCGAGTCGGCCGAGAAGGCGTTCGCGGCCGCCGCGGACCTCGACGAGCTGACCGCGTTGAAGTCCCCGCATCTCGGCGACCGCTCGCCGGTGCTGCTGGCCCGCCGCGAGATCGGCGCGCTGCCGCCGCAGGCCAAGAAGGACGCCGGCCAGCGGGTCAACCACGCCCGGCAGGCGATCCAGGCCGCCTACGACGGCCGCCGCGAGCAGCTGGCCGCCGAGCGCGAGGCGCGCGTACTGGCCGAGGAGGCTGTCGACGTGACGCTGCCCGGCGGTCGCCGGCCGGTCGGCGCGCGGCATCCGCTGACCACCGTCTCCGAGCTGATCGCCGACACGTTCGTCGCGATGGGATACGAGGTGGCCGAGGGGCCGGAGGCGGAGACCGAGTGGTTCAACTTCGACGGCCTCAACTTCAAGCGCGACCATCCCTCCCGCAGCCTGCAGGACACCCTGTTCCTCGACCCGCCGGAGGACGGCGTCGTCCTGCGTACGCACACCTCGCCCGGCCAGCTGCGCTCGCTGCTCTCTCGCGACCTGCCGGTGTACGTGGTGGTGCCGGGCCGCACGTATCGCGACGACGAATACGACGCCACGCACCTGCCGGTGTTCGCGCAGGTGGAGGGCCTGGCGGTGGACCGCGGCCTGACCATGGCGCACCTGCGCGGCACGCTCGACCGGTTCGCGATGGCGCTGTTCGGCCCGGCCGCCAAAACCCGGCTGCGGCCGCACTTCTTCCCGTTCACCGAGCCGAGTGCCGAGGCTGACCTGTGGTTCCCACAGGCCAAGGGCGGGCCCCGGTGGATCGAATGGGGTGGCTGCGGCATGGTGCATCCCAACGTGCTGCGCGCCGCCGGCATCGACCCGGACGAATACTCCGGTTTCGCGTTCGGCATGGGGATCGACCGGACGATCATGTTCCGGCACGGCATCGCCGACCTGCGCGAGTTCGCCGAAGGCGACCTGCGTTTCACCCGCCACTTCGGACTGGAGGCATAGCACCATGCGGGTCCCGCTTTCGTGGCTGGTCGAGGTCGTGCCGGCGCTCGCCGGCAAGACCGCGGCCGAGGTCGCCGACCTGTTCGACAACCTCGGTGTCGAGGTCGACGAGATCGTCACCACCGGCCCGGCCGACGTGTCCGGCCTGGTGATCGGCGAGGTGCTGGAGTTCGAGGTCCTGGAGGGCCTGAAAAAGCCGATCCGCTGGTGCCAGGTCCGAGTGTCCACAAAGGACAGCGACGATGCGGTGCGCGGCATCATCTGTGGCGCGCAAAACTTCGCCGCCGGCGACCGGGTCGTCGTCGCGCTGCCCGGCTCCGTGCTGCCCGGCGGTTTCGCCATCACCGCGCGGAAAACGTACGGTCACGTGTCCGACGGCATGATCTGCTCGGCGCGCGAGCTGGGCCTGGGCGACGACCACACCGGCATCATGGTGCTGCCGCCGGACACCGAGATCGGCGCCGACGCGGTGGGGTTGCTCGGCCTGCACGACTCGGTGCTGGTCACCGAGCCGACGCCTGACCGTGGCTATCAGCTGTCCGTACGCGGCCTGGCGCGCGAGCTGGCCGCGAAGCTGGACACCGACTTCGCCGACCAGGGAGCCGTCGAGCTGCCGGCCGGCGACGAGCCGGCTTTCCCCGTCGTCATTGACGATCCGACCGGTTGTGACCGGTTCAGCTATCGCGTCCTGCGCGGTTTCGACCCGGCGTCACCGAGTCCACTGTGGATGCGCGCGCGGCTGGCGAAGGCCGGCGTACGGCCGATCTCGCTGGCCGTCGACGTGACCAACTACGTGATGCTGCTGCTCGGTCAGCCGATGCACGCGTACGACCTGGCCAAGCTGGCCGGCCGGATCCTGGTGCGGCGGGCCGCCGACGGCGAGACGCTGACCACGCTGGACGACGTCGAGCGCAAGCTGATCGGCGGCGAGGACCTGCTGATCGTCGACGACGAGCGGATCCAGGGGATCGCCGGCGTGATGGGCGCCGCGCACAGCGAGATCACCGCGGCGACCACCGACGTACTGCTGGAGGCCGCGCACTTCGACCAGCGCACCACCAGCCGGACGATCCGCCGGCACGCGCTGCTGTCCGAGGCCGGCCGGCGGTTCGAACGCGGCGTCGACCCCGAGATGGGTCCGGTGGCGATCGCGCTCGCGACCGAGCTGCTGTCCACGTACGGCGGTGCGCGCGCGGAGGGCGGTGTCGGCATCGTCGGCGCGCCGGAGCCGCCGACGGCCATCGAGCTCGACCCGTCGCGCGTGTCGAAGCTGGTTGGCGTCGACTACTCCAGCGCCACCGTCGCGCGCCGGCTGGAGCAGGTCGGTTGCACGGTCGCCGGTGCGGACCTGCTGACCGTCACGCCACCGACCTGGCGGCCCGACCTGGTCGAGATGGCCGACCTGGCCGAGGAGGTCGCGCGCGTCGACGGCTATGACCGCATCGAGCCGGTGCTGCCGGCCGCGCCGGCCGGTGGCGGCCTGACCCGCCGGCAGCGCCGTCGCCGTGCGGTGTCGCGCGCGCTGGCATACGGCGGATACGTCGAGGTGCCGTCGTTCCCGTTCCAGTCGGCCGACGTGCTCGACGCGCTGCGTGTGCCGGCCGACGACGAGCGGCGCCGGCTCGTACGGATGGCCAACCCGCTCTCGTCGGATCAGGCGTTCCTGCGCTCGAGTCTGCTGCCCGGCCTGCTCGCGACCGTCGTTCGCAACCTCGGCCGAGGGCTCGGCGACGTGCCGGCGTACGAGACCGGCACGGTTTTCGTCGAGCGGACCGACCGGCGGCCGGCACCGGTGCTCGCCGGTGCGCGTAAGCCGACCGACGACGAGATCGCCGCGCAAAACGCGGCCCTGCCGATCCAGCACGAGCACGTGGCGATCGCCGCGACAGGCGCGGCTGAGCCGGCCGGTTGGTGGGGTCGCGGCCGCGAGCTGACCTGGGCCGACGCGATCGACGCCGTACGCCTGGTCGCCGACGCCGCCGACGTGACGATCGAGCTGGCCGCCGCCGAGCAGGCGCCGTGGCATCCCGGCCGCTGTGCGGCGGTGAGGGTCGACGGCGCGGTGGTCGGCTATGCCGGTGAGCTGCATCCGGCGGTGTGCGAGGCGCTGGAGCTGCCGAAGCGAACGGTCGCCGCCGAGCTCGACCTCACACTGGTCCTGGACGCCGGCACGCCGGAGCCGTCGGCGCCGAAGGTCTCCGGCTATCCGCCGGCGACCCAGGACGTGGCGCTCACCGTGCCGGCCGCAACGCCGGCGGCCGCCGTGGCCGCGGCACTGCGAGACGGTGCCGGTGAGCTGCTGGAGGACGTACGGCTCTTCGACGTCTACGCCGGTGAGCAGGTCGGCGCCGGCCGCAAGAGCCTGGCGTACACGCTGCGCTTCCGCGCGCCGGACCGCACGCTGACCGTCGACGAGGCGACGGCGGCGCGACAGTCGGCGGTCGACGAGGCCGTACGCCGGTGTGGAGCCGTCCAGCGCGTCTGACCGTCACAATCGGGACCCGATTGTGCCGACTCGGTTTTGCCGGTGGTGCCGTGGACTCTAGCATAGGGGCGGCAAAACCGAGGCGCTGGCTGTCGGAGCGCTACATGCACCTTTCGCCCAATTGCGCGGTGTCGGGCATGCCGTGGCGTCCTGGTAGATGGCGAGACGGGCCACTATGTGGGACGGACAAGGATCTGTAACGCTAAATGTCTGGCTTGCGTGGTTCATGGGGCGCTAGATGCAAGAAAAACGGCTTTCACTGCCACGTGGCCGCCATGCGCTGTGACTGGTGTGACTCTTGAGGCCGCCAATGCTGTTGTGACTCAGGTGGGTCGACTTGCTCGTCCGCGCTTCCTCGACCATCTAGAGGTCGCTGAGCTTCCGGCCGACGACCGCTACATACCGCAGTGGCGTGCCATCGGTCGACAGCCGGTGCTCGTACGTGTGCGACTCCACGATCTTGAGCGCACCGTCCTGCACGGCGCGCTTGATCAGGCCGGAGAAGCCGGAGGTGTCCCGGTCGGAGAGGAAGTCGTCCTTGATCGTGATGGCGATCCAGCCGCCGTCGGCGACCAGGTCGTACGCGACGCGGAAACAGTCGGTCGGGATGTCACCGAAGCCGAGGGCCGCCACGCAGGTCAGCGCGGTGAACCGGTGGTCGCGCAGCCGGGTCGTCTGCTCGGCGGTCAGGTTGGCCATGTCGGCGACGAGATAGTCACGATAGGTCCCCGGCCGGTCGCGGCGTGCCGCCTCGGCGGCTTCCGGCAGCAGGTCGGCGCCGACCAGGTAGCCGACGCCGATCCGGGTCAGTTCCTCGGCCACCAGGCCGTTGCCGGCGCCGAGGTCGAGCACGCGCAGGTCGGCGGCCGGCGTGCCGTCCTCTCGCAGCCCGCCGGCGAGCAGCGTGGCGATGGTCCGTGGTGAGGTGCAGCGCAGTACGCGATGGAAAAGCTGTTCGTACAGTCCTGGCATCCGATAGATGTCGGCATAGTCGTGAAAACGGAACTCTCGCCATTTTCCATCGACGTCGACCAGGCACCATTCGGCGTCCTGGTCGTAGGAGGTGGACGGCTCTGGTAGTGCGATCCGGAATTGGTTTTTTGGCTCTGTGGCAGGGATCGAGGCATCACTTACCGGCATGGTGCGGTTGCTCCTTCGCTCTCGTGAGGCGAGGTCGTCGAGGAATAGCGCCAAAAACTCGGTAGAGGTGAAAAAAATTCGCGGTCTCGTCACAATAGCAGAGCTGGTTGACTGTCAGCATCTTTAACCGTACGAATATCCGCGTCGCCGAGGCGTCGTTTACCGTGTTTACCAGCGAAGATGGCCGCTCGCAAGATTTTGTTGGTCACATCGGCGCCGGTGACTGGCGAGCGCCATTCCTATGACCGAGGGTCGTCGCCGGCCGGCTCTCGTCAGCGGGGCTCCGGCCGGGTAGAAACGAGTCATGCTGCAGAGGGTCAAGCCGCGGATGGTGCGACTGGTCGCGTCCTCGGCGCTGCTCGGCCCGGCTTTCGTGGCCGCCGTCGCGTACGTCGACCCCGGCAACGTCGCGACCAACGTGTCGGCCGGCGCGCGCTATGGCTATCTGCTCGTCTGGGTGATCGTGGTGGCCAACCTGATGGCCGGCCTGCTGCAGTATCTGTCCGCCAAGCTGGGCCTGGCCACCGGTCGGTCACTGCCGGAGGTGGTACGCGACCGGATGCGCCGGCCGACCCGGCTGGCGTACTGGCTGCAGGCCGAGGTGGTTGCGGCGGCGACCGACCTGGCCGAGGTGATCGGCGGCGCGATCGCGCTCAACCTTCTCTTCGGCCTGCCGATGCTGGTCGGCGGACTGGTCACCGGCGTGGTGTCGCTGGGACTGCTGGCCGTACAGAACCGGCGCGGTCAGCGGCCGTTCGAGCGGCTGATCTCCGGCCTGCTGCTGGTGATCGCGGTCGGCTTCGTGGCCGGCCTGTTCTGGTCGCCGCCGTCGCCGGCCGGCGTCGCCGGCGGCCTGCTGCCGGGCTTCGCCGGCACCGAGAGCGTGCTGCTGGCCGCCGGCATGCTCGGCGCGACCGTGATGCCGCACGCGATCTACCTGCACTCGGCGCTCGCGCGCGACCGGCACGGCATGGTGGCCGGCGACGACCGCAAACGGATGCTGACCGCCACCAGGTACGACGTCGTACTGGCGATGCTGCTGGCCGGCACCGTCAACCTCGCCATGGTCCTGCTCGCCGCCTCCGCGCTGCGCGGCCGGCCTGGCGTCGACACGCTGCAAGGCGCGCACACCGCCATCGGCGACGTGCTCGGCGCGCCAGTCGCACTGCTGTTCGCGATCGGCCTGCTCGCCTCAGGCCTCGCCTCCACCTCGGTCGGTTGTTACGCCGGCGCGGTGATCATGCAGGGCCTGCTCAAACGCCGCATCCCACTGCTCGTACGCCGGGTGATCACCCTGATGCCGGCGGTCGCCATCCTCGCCCTCGGCGTGGATCCAACCTGGGCCCTTATCCTGTCGCAGGTGGTGCTGTCCTTCGGCATCCCGTTCGTCATGATCCCGCTGGTCGCACTCACGGCCCGGCGCAGCATCATGGGAGAGTCGGTAAACGCCCCCGCGACGACGATCATCGCCAGCACCATCGCCGGCGCGGTGATCGTCCTCAACGTAGCCCTGGTCTATCTCACGATCACCGCCTAAGCGCGACAAAATGTCCGTTTTAATGCCTTGTTGGCCAAGTATTACGCAGTCAGCCCGCCTCACCTGCATTGTCAGCCACATGAGCCACACCAGCACCCGTGATCGGCGTCCATACCGACGGGTTGCTTCCAACACGTGACCGCGCAAGCTCGGAAAACCCGACCCCGCACGCAACCGCCGCCCGCACCCCCATGCACACCGATTGGCGTTCCCGCGCCCCCCTCCCTTGAGGTCGCCCTCCGCGCAGGAGCGCCTGCCGCGCAGGCGAAACCCAACCACCCCCTGACGCAACAACCAGAAAGCCCAACCACCCCCTGGCGCGACCAACAAGAGACGCAACCACCTCTCCAACGCCCCGAGGGAAACGCCCAACCACCCTCTCCAACGCAACAGCACACGAAGCACCACCTACCGCCACCCCGACCCAGCTCCCCCGGCACCACGGACAACCACCCACCCGCCCCTCCTCGCAGGTGGCATACGCACCTCCTTGGGACCGGCTGTTACGGTGCCAGCGACCAAGAGGCAGGGAGGTGCGATGCGGTTCCGCGTGCTGGGGCCGCTCGCGGTGTTGCCTGACAAGGGGCCGGAGGTGGCGCTGCGGTCCGGCAACCAGCGGATCGTGCTGTCGGTGTTGTTGAGCGCCCGCGGCCGGCCGGTGTCGGCGGAGCGGCTGATCGCGGCCGTGTGGCCGGCCGGGCCACCGCGTACGGCGGCCAACAGCCTGCAGGTGGCGATCCACCACCTCCGGCAGCTGTTCGGTGACCCGGCGCGGCTGACTCTCGGACCCGGCGGCTACACGCTGCACGTACGGCCGGAGGAGGTCGACGCCGAGGTCTTCGAGCGGCAGGTGGCCGCCGGCCGGCTGCGCGAGGCGTTGGCGCTGTGGCGCGGTCCGGCGTACGACCAGGTCAGCGACGACCCGGGCGTACGCGCGGAGGCGGCGCGGCTGCAGGAGGCCTGGCTGACCGCGGTCGCCGCGCGGATCGACGCCGACCTGGCCGCCGGTCAGGCCGCGGAGCTGGTCGGCGAGCTGCGCCACCTGGTACGCGAGCATCCGGCGCGCGAGCGGTTCGTCGGCCAGCTGATGACGGCGCTCGACCGCAGCGGCCGCCGCGCCGAGGCCATCGAGGCATATCACGACAGTCGCCGCGCGCTCGGGCCAGGCGTCCAGCCTGGCGCCAAGCTGCAGAAGGTGCTGCAGGCGCTGCTCGACGCCGAGCTGGAGGTCGACGGCCTGCCGCCGGCACCGGCCGGTTTCCGCGGCCGCCAGGCCGAGCTCGCCGAGCTGCGCGCGCTCCTGCGTGCCGGTGCGGTGGCGATCTCGGGTCGTTGGGGAGTCGGCAAGAGCGCGCTCGCGATCCGGCTGGCGCACCTCGTACGCGACGACTATCCGGACGGCCAGCTGTACGGCGACCTGCGCGCCGGCGACGACGTGCTCGGCCGGTTTCTGGCCGCCTTCGGCGCCGAGAGTCCGGAGGAGCCCGCTGAGCGCGCCGCGCTGTTTCGCAGCCTGGTCGCCGACCGCCGCGTGCTCGTCGTGCTCGACAACGCGACCACGGAGGCGCAGGTCGAGCCGTTGCTGCCGGGCACGCCGAGCTGCGGCGTGATCGTCACCAGCCGCGTACGGCTGGCCGGCCTGCCGGCGCGGCAGCTCGACCTGGCGCCGCTGCCGGAGCGCGACGCGTTGGCCGTGCTCGCCACCGATCGCCGGGACGCGGCCGCCTTGTCGATCGTGTCGCTGTGCGAGCGACTGCCGGTCGCGTTGCAGGCGGCTCATGACGAGCTGGCCACGCGGTCGGTCGCCGGCCTGGCGGAGGCGCTCGCCGATCCGGCGCGGCGGCTTGGCCTGCTCTCGCCGGCCGGCCGAGGCGTACGGGCGTGTCTGGCCACCGGCTACGACGGCCTGTCGCCACCCGTACGCTCGGCCTTTCGCCGGCTGGCGGTCCTGAAGGACCTCACCGGCGAGACGGCCGCCGCGGCGCTCGGCATCCCCTCCCGCGCCGCCGGCGACATCCTTGACCAGCTCGTCGACGTGCGGCTGCTTGACGTCGAAGCGGGCCGCTATCGCTATTCGGAGTTGGTGCGCCTCTTCGCGCTGGAGGTCAGCTGAGGCGAGGTCGACGGCAGGGGGCAGGTTTTCGCTGCCGTCGACCACACCGATACTCGCCGCCGCTGCCTGGTGGTGGACCTTCGGTGACGAGCCCGGACACATCTTCGCCGGTGCCGCTTACGAGCCGGTTTGTTTTGCGCGACGCCGAATTTTCCAACGTTGAACGCGCGGCGGCGTAAAACCACTGGCGTGGCCGGCGACACGATTGCATGATTATGCGACCTAGTGCATAGTTGTACGGAGGCGAGAGGAGATCCGGTGGGGTTACAGGTGGCGGTCGCGGGCGCCAGCGGATACGCGGGTGGGGAGGTGTTGCGCCTGCTGGCCGGACATCCCGAGCTGGAGGTGACGGCGGCGACGGCGTACGAGCAGGCGGGGAAGCGCCTCGGCGAGGTGCATCCACAGCTGGTCACGCTGGCCGAGCTGGTCCTCCAGGAGACCACGGTGGACGCGCTGGCCGGCGCCGACCTGGTGTTTCTGGCGTTGCCGCACGGACAGTCGGCGGCCTTGGCGGCGAAACTGCCGGAACAGACGGCGATCGTCGATCTCGGCGCGGACTTCCGGCTCACCGACGCGGCCGCGTGGGCCCGCTACTACGGCGGCACATACGCCGGCAGCTGGACGTACGGACTGCCGGAGCTGCCGGGTCAGCGCCAGCTGATCGCCGGCGCGAAACGGGTCGCCAACACCGGATGCTATGCGGTGGCCTCGATTCTGGCGCTCGCGCCGCTGATCGCCGCCGGCATCGCGGAGCCGGACGACGTGGTGATCGTGGCGGCCTCCGGCACGTCCGGTGCCGGCCGGTCGGCCAAGCCGCACCTGCTCGGCAGTGAGGTGATGGGCGACCTGTCGCCGTACAAGATCGGCGCGCACCAGCACGTGGCCGAGATCAAGCAGGCCAGCAAAGCGGCATCGGTGTCGATGACACCGGTGCTCGCGCCGATGCCGCGTGGCATCCTCTCCACCGTGACGGTCAAGCCAACAAAGACGACAAAAGCCCAGGACGTGCGCGAGGTTTTGCAGGCGGCGTACGGCGACGAGCCGTTCGTGCACGTCCTGCCGGAGGGGCAGATGCCGCACACGGCGGCGACTTTCGGCAGCAACTCGGCACATCTGCAGGCTGGCGTCGACATCGACTCGGGACGGCTCATCGTCACGAGCGCGATCGACAACCTCGGCAAGGGCGCCGCCGGCCAGGCCGTACAGAATGCGAACATTGTTCTCGGTCTGGACGAGACGACCGGCCTGCCGATCAACGGAGTGGCACCGTGAGCGTCACGTTTCCGGCCGGGTTCCGCGCCGCCGGCGTCACCGCCGGACTCAAGGACAGCGGCAACAAAGACCTCGCTCTGGTCGTCAACGACGGTCCGCTCGACGTGGCCGCGGCCGTTTTCACCAGTAATCGCTGCAAAGCCAATCCGGTGCTGTGGAGCGAGCAGGCGATCCGCGACGGTCACGCAAAAGCCGTCGTGCTCAATTCCGGCGGCGCCAACTGCTACACCGGCGCCCAGGGTTTCCAGACGACACACGCCACCGCGGAGCTGGTGGGCGAACTCGTCGGCGCCGGCGCGGTCGACGTGATCGTCTGCTCCACCGGCCTGATCGGCGTCAATTTCCATCGCGACAAGCTGCTCGAAGGCGTACGCGTCGCGGCCGACCAACTGTCGCGCGATGGTGGCGCCGACGCCGCCGAGGCGATCATGACGACCGACACGCATTCCAAGCAGTCGCTCGTACGCACCGAAGGCTGGAGTGTCGGCGGCATGGCGAAAGGTGCCGGCATGCTCGCGCCGGCATTGGCCACCATGTTGGTCGTCATCACCACGGATGCCGTCGTGGACACCGAAATCTGCGACGAGGCATTGCGCGCCGCCACCGCGAAAACCTTCGACCGCCTCGATTCCGACGGCTGCCAGTCGACCAACGACACGGTCGTGTTGATGGCGTCAGGCGCCTCCGGCGTGAGCGTCGACGCACACGAGCTGACGGCCGCCGTCACGAATGTTTGCCAGGATCTGGCGATGCAACTTCTCGGCGATGCCGAGGGATCCGCGCACGAGATCACCATCGAGGTCGTCAACGCTGCCTCTGAGGCCGATGCACTGGAGGTCGGCCGCGCCGTCGCTCGCAGCTCGCTGTTCAAATGCGCCATCTACGGCGAGGACCCCAACTGGGGACGCGTACTCGCCGCGGCCGGCACGACCAAGGCGGTTTTCGAGCCACACCAACTGGACGTGGCGATCAACGGGGTCCAGGTGTGCACGGGTGGCGAGCCGGACGAGTCGCCGGAGAAGGTCGTTTTCGACGGCCGCGCGGTGAACGTACGCGTCGACCTGCACGCCGGTGCTGAGTCCGGGACGATCTGGACCAACGACCTCACCGAGGCCTACGTCCACGAGAACTCGGCGTACTCGACGTGACCACGCAGATTCCGGCGCACGCCGTGGAAGCGATCGTCAAGGCGCAGACGCTGATCGAGGCTTTGCCATGGCTGCAACGGTTTTACGGCAAGGTCGTGGTGATCAAGTACGGCGGTCACGTGATGACCGACCGCGCGCTCACCGAGGCCTTCGCCGAGGACCTGATTTTCCTGCGTGCCGCGGGAATCCGGCCGGTCGTCGTGCACGGCGGCGGTCCGCAGATCTCCTCGATGCTGCACCGGCTCGGCATCGACAGCGAGTTCCGCGGCGGTTTGCGAGTGACCACACCGGAAACTCTCGAAGTCGTACGGATGGTGTTGGTCGGCCAGGTCGGTCGCGAGCTGGTCAACACGTTGAACGCGCACGGGCCGTACGCGGTCGGCATGTCGGGCGAGGACGGCCGGCTGCTCACCGCGACGCGCCGGTCGGCGTATGTGAACGGCGAGGCGATCGACGTCGGTCTGGTCGGCGATGTCGAAAGCGTCAACCCGGACGCCGTCACCGACCTCATCGAGGCCGGCCGGATCCCGGTGATTTCCACGGTCGCACCGGATACCGACGGACAGGTGCACAACCTCAACGCCGACACGGCCGCGGGCGCGCTGGCGATCGCGCTCGGCGCGGAGAAGCTGATCGTGCTCACCGATGTCGAGGGCCTGTATGCCAACTGGCCGGACCGCGACTCGCTGATCCGCCGGATCAACGCCGCCGACCTGGAAAAACTGCTGCCCACATTGGACAGTGGCATGGTGCCGAAGATGGAGGCGTGCCTGCGCGCCGTGCAAGGCGGTTGCACCGGCGCGCACGTCATCGACGGCCGGCTGCCGCACTCCGTACTGCTGGAAATCTTCACCCCGGAGGGGATCGGAACGATGGTGGACCCGTCATGAGCATCCTCGATCAGTGGCAATCGTCGATCATGGACACGTACGGTCCGCCACGCGCCGCGCTGGTGCGTGGCGAAGGCGCTGTCGTCACCGACGAAACCGGAAAGTCCTATGTGGACATGTTCGGCGGCATCGCGGTGAACGCGCTCGGCCACGCGCATCCGGCGGTCGTACGCGCGGTCACCGAGCAGGTCTCCACGCTCGCGCACGTCTCGAACTTCTTCGCCACACCACCGGTCGTCGCGCTGGCCGAACGACTCCTCGCGCTGACCGGCCGCTATGGCAGGGCATATTTCGCAAACTCCGGCACCGAGGCGGTCGAGGCGGCGATCAAGCTGTCGCGGCGCACCGGTCGTACGCACCTGGTCGCGACCGATGAGGCGTTCCACGGCCGCACGATGGGGTCGCTGTCGCTGACCGGCCAGCCCGCGAAGACCGAGCCTTTCCAGCCATTGCTGCCAAACGTCACGCACGTGCCGTTCGGTGACGTGGAGGCGCTGAAAGCCGCGGTCACCGAGGAAACCGCGATGGTCATCATCGAGCCGATCCTCGGCGAGGCCGGCGTCATTCCGGCGCCACCCGGATATCTCAGCGCCGCGCGTCAGCTCACCGCCGACAAAGGCGCTTTGCTGGCCATCGACGAGATCCAGACCGGCATCGGCCGGACCGGCGCGTGGTTCGCGTACCAGGCGGAAGGGATCGAGCCGGACGTCGTCACCGTCGCGAAGGCGCTCGGCGGCGGCCTGCCGATCGGCGTCTGCTTGGCTTTCGGCCCTGCCGCTGAGCTTCTGACGCCTGGCATGCACGGCACGACCTTCGGCGGCAACCCGATCTGCTGCGCCGCCGCACTGGCCACATTGGACACGATCGAGTCCGACGGTCTGCTGGACCGGGCGAAAACACTCGGAGAGCGGATCGTCAGCGGCATCGACGCCTTGAAACATCCGAAAATCGCGAAGGTGCGCGGTGCCGGCCTGTTGCTCGGTGTCGTGACAACGGATCCGATCGCCAAGCAAACGCAGGCGTTCCTGCAGGAGGCCGGATATCTGGCCAACGCCACCTCCGCGGAGGTGCTCCGGCTGGCGCCGCCGCTCGTCCTCACCGACGAACAGGCCGACGGTTTCATCGCCGCTTTGCCCGCGGCGCTGGACAGGGCGAGCACGTGACCCGGCATTTCCTGCGCGACGACGACCTCACACCGGCCGAGCAGGCCGAGGTGCTGGAGCTGGCCGCCGCCATGAAAGCCGAGCCGTACGCCCGCCAGCCACTGGCCGGTCCGCGGTCGATTGCCGTGGTTTTCGAGAAACCGTCGACGCGTACGCGGCTGTCCTTCGACGCCGGCATCGCCGAGCTCGGTGGGCATCCGATCGTCGTCGACGCGCGGAATTCGCAGCTGGGACGCGGAGAAACGGTCGCCGACACGGCTCGCGTGCTGTCCGAGTACGTGTCCGCGATCGTCATCCGTACCTTCGGCGACGACCGGATCGCCGAGCTGGCGGCAGCCGCGACCGTGCCGGTGGTCAACGCACTCACCGACGGCTTCCATCCGTGTCAGCTGTTGGCGGACTTGCTGACGGTCAAAGAGAAGTTTGGCCGCACGTCCGGCGTCACGCTCGCTTATCTCGGCGATGCCGGCAACAACATGGCGGCGTCGTATCTGGTCGCCGGCGCCACCGCCGGCATGCACGTACGTGTCGCCGGTCCGGAAGGTTTCGACCCGTCGCCTGAGGTCGTGGCGAAGGCGGAGACGATCGCCAAGGAGACCGGGGGATCGGTCGCCGTGCTGCGGGATCCGCGCGAGGCGGCGGAAAACGCGGACGTGCTGGCGACCGACACCTGGACCTCGATGGGTCAGGAGAACGACGGCGCCGACCGGCACGGTCCGTTTCGACCGTACACAGTGGACAGTGCCGCGGTGGCTCGTGCGGCCGATCACGTGGTTGTTTTGCATTGCCTGCCGGCACACCGCGGCGAGGAGATCACCGACGAGGTGATGGACGGCGAGTACAGCGCGGTGTGGCAGCAGGCCGGCAACCGTAAGCACGCGCAGAAGGCGCTCCTGGCCTGGTTGTTGGAGAACTCATGACATCGGCCCCACCGACGAAAGCCGCGCGCCACGCGCGGATCGCCGAGCTCGTCCGTACGCGTGCGATCAAGTCGCAGGCCGAGCTGGTGAGCCTGCTCGCCGAGATGGGGCTGACCGTCACGCAGGCCACGCTCTCGCGCGACCTGGAGGAGCTCGGCGCGGTGAAGCTGCGTGGCGCCGACGGCGAGCCGTCGGTGTACGTGATGCCGGACGAAGGGGAGGGGCCGCTGCGGCCCTCGGTCGACGCGCCGGCGCGGATGGTCCGCGTGCTGGAGGAGCTGCTGACCTCGGCCGAGGCAAACGGCAACCTGGTGGTGTTGCGAACACCGCCTGGCGCGGCCCAGTACGTGGCATCGGCACTGGACCGCTCCGGGCTTTCCGACATCCTCGGCACCATCGCCGGCGACGACACCATCCTGGTGATCGCTCGCGAGGCCGATGGCGGCGAGAAACTGGCCGAGAAAATGCGCCGCTGGGCTCAGCGCGCCGAATAAGGACCTCAATGGCTTCCACAACCGATACTCACGTAGGGTCGGATGACGTGACGACGCAGCAACCGACCCGACTCTGGGGTGGCCGGTTCGCCGGCGGGCCCGCCGACGCGCTCGCGAAGCTCTCGGTGTCCGTCCAGTTCGACTGGCGGCTCGCGCCGTACGACATCGCCGGCTCACGCGCTCACGCGAAGGTGCTCGCACGAGCCGGCCTGCTGACCTCCGAGGAGCTCGGCTCGATGCTCGCCGCGCTGGACGACCTGGAGGCGGCCTGCCGCTCCGGCGAGTTCAAGCCGACCATCGACGACGAGGACGTACACACGGCGTTGGAGCGCGGCCTGATCGAGCGGCTCGGCGCGCTCGGCGGCAAGCTGCGTGCCGGCCGGTCGCGCAACGACCAGATCGCGACGCAGTTCCGGATGTACTGCCGCGACCACGCACGTGTCGTCGGCCGGTTGCTGGCCGAACTGTCCGAGGCGTTGTGCGACCAGGCCGAGCAACACCTCGGTGCGCCGCTGCCAGGTCGTACGCACCTGCAGCACGCGCAGCCCGTCCTGCTTTCGCATCATCTTCTGGCTCACGTGCAGGCATTCGCACGGGACGCGTCGCGACTGCGCGACTGGGACGCGCGTGTTGCGTACTCGCCCTACGGCTCCGGCGCACTGGCCGGCTCGTCGCTCGGACTCGACCCGGCTTTCGTGGCCAGCGAGCTGGGTTTCGATGGACCGGTGGCCAACTCGATCGACGGCACCGCCTCCCGCGACTTCGCCGCCGAGCTGGCGTTTGTCCTCGCGATGCTCGGTGTGAACCTGTCGCGGCTCGCCGAGGAGATCGTCATCTGGACGACCGCCGAGTTTTTCTACGCTGTGCTGGACGACGCGTACGCGACCGGCTCGTCGATCATGCCGCAGAAGAAAAACCCGGACATCGCCGAGCTCGCGCGCGGCAAAACCGGCCGGTTGGTGGGAAATCTGAGCGGTCTGCTCACCGCACTGAAAGGCCTGCCGCTCGCGTACAACCGTGACTTGCAGGAGGACAAGGAGCCGGTCTTCGACTCACTGGAGACGCTCGAGACGGTGCTGCCCGCGTTCATCGGGATGATCTCGACGATCCGCTTCAACACCGAACGGATGGCCGAAACCGCTCCACTCGGGTTCACCCTGGCAACCGACGTGGCAGAGTGGCTCGTCCGCCAGGGCGTCGCCTTCCGCGACGCACACGAGATCGCCGGCGAGTGCGTACGCGCGTGCGAAGCCCGCGATATCGAGCTGTCCGACCTCACCGACACCGACCTCGCCGCCATCTCCCCACACCTGACTCCAGCCGTCCGCTCAGTGCTCACCGTCGAGGGCTCCATCGCCTCGCGCAATGCCATCGGGGGGACGGCGCCTGAGCGCGTACGCGAGCAGCTGGCTGGGGCCCGGAATGATGTCGAGGTCCAGCGGGAGTGGGCTGCTCGGGGGTAGTCGGTCTAGGAGTGTCCTAGGAGCGGCTGGTTTTCATGATTGTTGCGTTTGGGGTGGTTGGGTTCTCATTTTTGTTGCGTTTGGGGGTGGTGGCGCCTTCGCGGCGGGCGCTCCTGCGCGGAGGGCGACCTCAAGGGGAGGGGCGCGCGGGGTTTCGTTGTTGGTTGGGTTGGGTGCGGCGGGTGCGGTTGTGTTTGTGGTGTGGTCCGGTTTGTCCGTTCTCCCCCGCCGGCGTCCGGAGGATGAGCACATTCTGGCCGGGCCTGCCGAGCTTTCGTGCGTGGTTGGTTTGCGTACGCGGCAGGCCCGGCCAGAATGTGCTCAAGCAGAGCTCGCCGACGGGGGAGAACGGACAAACCGGACCAGGAGTGTGGCTGGGGCGCCGGCGGTGCCGTGGCGTCTCAGCGGGTGGCGTGGGGGTCCAGTATGTGGGATGCGAAGGCGTATGGAGCGCTAAATGTCCGGCTTGTGAGGGTCGTGGATGGCATGAATGTCGAGTTACTTGCGTTGGACGCAAGGAACAAGGCTTTCACGCCGCCGTGATCTCCGGAGGCTGTGACGGGTGTGACTACCGAGGCTGATAATGCTGTTGTGGCTGCTCGGCTGCAACAGATGTCGGTTTTGATGTCTTGTTAAACAAGTATTACGCAGTCAGCCGCTACGGCACGATCGTTTAGCGTCCATCCCGACGGGTTGCTTCCCATACGTGACCGAGCAAGCCTGGAGAACCCAGCCCCGCCCGCAACCGCCGCCCGCATCCCCAATGCACATGATTGGCGGCCACGCGCCCCCTCCCTTGAGGTCGCTCGCCGCGTAGGCGCGCCCGCCGCGCAGGCGAAAAAACCAACCACCCCCTGACGCAACAAAACATAAAACGCAACCACCCACCCAACGCAACAATCAGAAAACCCAACCCCCTCGCCAACGCAGCAACCTGAAACCCCAACCACCCCTCACCGACGCAACAACCGGAAACTCCAACGATCCCCGGACACTCAGTCGTCCTCTTCCTCCGACACCGGCGACACCGACAAAATCCGACCGAGATGAAAAGCGCGATCGTCCTGCCGCAAACGACACCACGCATGCAGCACCGGACCGTCGAGATCGAGCTGCTCGATCACCCGACGGCTACGTTTCCCGCTCTGTGACCGATATTCGATCATCACCGGCCGCTCATCGTCGATAGCGAAGGCCAGCGTGACCAGCTCCGGGGCGCTGAGTTGCGGCACCAGTGGCGCGATCTGTTCGGCGGTGGGGCTTGGCTGTGGCAGCTCAGGTTCGCCGTCCTCACCGGCGAGGAGCTGGCGCGCGACGGCGGCGTAGTCGACGCGCTTCAACTGGACGCGGCGGCGCGGTGGCGAGCGGTGTGTCGTCAGGCGCTCGACGACCGGCTCGCCGTCGGCGGACTCGGCGACTGGTGCGAAGCCGGCGGCGCGGAGTGCAGCGATGGTGTCTTTGAGCGGCTTCGGACTCGCCAGTACGGTCGGCGCCAGCAAGCGCAGCCCGAGCTTGCGCAGCCGCTTGTCCGCGGCCACCTCCGCCAGCAGCGCGGTGTCCTCGGACCGCAGGCAGCAGGCGACCTTGATCGCGCGGATGTGTCCGTACGTACGGCCAACGTCGCGGATCAGGTAGCCGAGCGGCTGCGGCAACGTGCCGGCGGCGACCGCCTCGATCTCGGCGAGCAGCTGCTCGGCGGTGTAGCCGGCGTCGAAGGCACGGCGCACGCTGGCGGGCGAAAACCGCCATGTCGACGCGGTGCCGGACGCCTCCGGATCGGCGGCCAGGTCGAGCAGCTTGCGCAGTGCCGCGCTCGGTGTGCCGCCGACGATCGCGGTCAGATCGCTCTGCAGCCGTACGGAGTGCTCGGTCTCGCCGACACCGGCGAGCACCTTGGTCAGGTCGTCGCCGGCCAGCAGCGCGTGGCCGATCGGACTGACCGCGCCGGCGCCGACGACGCCGAGGAACTCCGCCTCCTGCCAGCACGCATGCGCGGCGGCCTCGTGTTCGGAGCCGTCCTGGCCGTCCTCGTCGGCTGGCCAGGCCAGCGCGGCCGACCAGCGGGCGTGCTCGATCACCGAGTCGAGGTCGACGCGGCCGTACGGTGCCGCCGACCTGATCAGCTGCTGGCGGAACAGCGCCACGCTGAGCTCGGGACGCCTGGCGATGGACCGTGACGGCGGGACGGGCACTTCCCACCAGATGGCCAGCAGGCTGGCGATCTGTTCGGCCGGCTGCTGCGCCCGCCAAGCGTCGTAGTCCGCTGTCGGCGACACGCCGCGCTCATCGACCGACGCGATCCCCAGCGATCCGGCGAGCCGCAGCGCGGTGTGCACCTCCAGCTCATCGGCGCTGTGCTCCTTGCCGATCCGGCGCAGCTCGCGTACGCCGATGTGGCCGCTCTTCAGCACTGGGATCGGCTTGACGCCGGCCTGGTCCAGCGAGGCGGTGACGACGCGCAGCAGCCTGCCGACGCTGGCCATCGCGTCGGCGGTGACGCGCTCGCTGTCGACCGGCTCGTGCGCTACCTCCGGCGGCACCGGCTGGAACGGAGCGTGGTGCTCGTCGTCGCGCAACGCGAGCATCACCTCGGCCGGCATCACCAGGGCGTTGTAGTACCAGTCGCTGGGGATCAGCAGTCCACGCTGCTGGGCCCACTGCGCCGGCGTCTGTCGCTCGGCGAACATCGGCGGAGCGACCACCTCGCCGGTACGCGAGATTCGGTGCAGTAGCGCGCCGACCTCCTCGTCCGCCTCGTCGACGACCTGCCGGACGAAGTCGTGGTCGGTCAGCGCGGCGACGACGGCGTCGATCAGGTCCTGCTTGCGGGACGGCCGGTCGCGGCCGAGCGCGGTGAGGATGCCGGCGAGGGCGGAGACGGTCAGCTCGGCCAGGTACGGGCCGATCGGGGGACCGAGGTCGAGCGGCGACTCCCAGGCCAGCGCGGCCGTGGTGACCAGCCGTACGCGGCCGACCGTCGCGCCGTGGTCGGTGACCACTGAGAGATGGCGCTGCGCCGCCACCTCGTCCAGCAGCCCGTATGCCCGAAGGACGCTGAGACAGCGCTGGAGGTCGTCGTCGCGCGGACTGACCCCCAGCAACCGCGCCAACTCCTTGACCGACGGTTCGCTGCCCAGCGCGGCGAGCGCTTCGCAGACCTGGATCGTCGGCAGGTCGAGCCGCTGCAGCGCGCGTACGACGGAGTTGGGGTGCTGGAGATGGTTGGCCAGTGCGAGCAGGCTGTCCGGCGCCGGGTCGGCGGCGTCCGGCCGGCGGCGGAGCAGCTCGGCGAGCCCGTCCTCACCGAGCCGGCGCAGGCCTTCCGCGTCCACGCCGTCAGCTCACCTTTCGCAGCCGGGTCGCGAAGAACTCTGCGGCGGCGCGCGGGTCCTCGGCCTGCGTGATGGCGCGTACGACCACGACTCGCCGCGCGCCGGCCTCGATCACCTCGTCGAGACGATCGGCGTCGATGCCGCCGATCGCGAACCACGGCCGCTCGGAGCCGGCGGTCGCGCGCACCAAGCTGAGGCCCGGCGCCGGCCGGCCCGGCTTGGTCGGCGTCGGCCAGCACGGCCCGGTGCAGAAGTAGTCGACGCCTGGCTCGGTCGCCGCGGCCGACGCCTGGCCGACGTCGTGTGAGGACCGGCCGATCACGACATCGTCGCCGACGATCCGCCTGGCCCAGGAAACCGGCAGGTCGTCCTGTCCGAGATGCAGGACGTCGGCACCGGCGGCGAGCGCGATGTCGGCGCGGTCGTTCACCGCGAACAGCGCACCGTGCCGCTCGCACGCCTCAGCGAGGATCTCCAGCGCGGCCAGCTCCTCGCGCGCTTCCAGCGGACCGTCCGGACCCTTGTCGCGCAGCTGCACGATGTCGACGCCACCGGCCAGCGCCGCGTTCACGAACTCGGCCAGATCTGCGCGGTCGCGACGCGCGTCCGTACACAGATAGAGCCTCGCGTCGGCGAGGCGGTGGCGGGGGTCGCTGTTCATGGTTCCGACCGTAGCGAGTCTCCGGGTTAGGATGGCAGTTGGTCCGCACGGGAGCCTGGGCAAGCCGGGCTGAGAGGAAGCGCGATCCGCTTCGACCGTCGAACCTGATCCGGGTCATGCCGGCGCAGGGAGCGTGGTGATCGGTGACAGCTCGTACGTTGATCGTGGTCGGCGGTGGCGTCGTCGGTCTCTCCATCTGTTGGCGCGCCTCGGCGTCATGGCAGGTCACACTGGTCGATCCTGCCGCCGGCAGCGGCGCGTCGGCGGTCGCTGGCGGGATGCTCGCGCCGGTCACCGAGGCGTGGCACGGCGAGGAGCCGTTGCTGGAGCTCGGCGCCGCCTCGCTCGATGCCTGGCCCGCATACGCCGATGATCTTGCGTCCGCCGCCGGCGTGCCGGCCGGTCTGCGGACGGACGGGACGATCGTGGTCGCCGCGGACGGCACCGATCGCGCCGAGCTCGACCGGCTGGCGGCCTTCCTGGACGGTCTCGGCCGCCAGGTGCGGTCGCTGCGGCCGCGCGAGGTCCGCGAGCTGGAGCCGGCGGTCGCCGGTCCGGTCCGCGGCGGGTTGTCCGTACCGCACGACCACGCGGTCGACAACCGTCAGCTGATGACCGCGTTGTCCCTGGCCATCCGTGACGTGCCGGTCGTACGGACAGCGGCCGCGTCGGTACGCGGCGGCGAGGTGACCCTCGCCGGCGGCGGTGTCCTGCGCGCCGATGCCGTCGTGCTGGCGGCCGGTGCGTACAGCGGCCGGCTCCACGAGCGGTTGTCGCGGGTCGTACGACCGGTGAAAGGCGAGATCCTGCGGCTGCGCGCGCGTCCTGGCACTGTCGGTCCACCGCGGCGGACCGTACGCGCGCTGGTCGCTGGCCGCGCGATGTATCTGGTGCCGCGCGATGACGGCGGTGTGGTGCTCGGCGCGACGCAGTACGAGGCCGGCTTCGACACGCGGGTGACGGTGGGCGGCGTACGCGATCTGTTGGCCGACGCCGAGCGGATCGTGCCGGAGATCGGGGAGTACGAGCTGGTCGAGTGCTCCGCCGGATTGCGGCCGGGCACGCCGGACAACCGGCCGGTGATCGGCTGGCTGGAGGACGGCCTGCTGGTCGCCACCGGCCATCACCGCAACGGCATCCTGCTCGCGCCGGTGACGACCGACATCGTGCGGGACGTACTGGCCGGTGGCGAGCCGCCGGCGGCGGTCCGTCCGGACCGCTTCAGCGTGGAGGTGGCGAGATGAAAGCGCAGGTCAACGGCGTCGATCGGGAGCTGGCCGACGACGCGACGGTGGCCGCGGTGATCGACCTTCTGGCGATCCCGACCGGTGGCATCGCGGTCGCGTTGGACGACGCGGTGGTGCCGCGGTCGGAGTGGGGCACGACGTACGTACCGGATGGCGGCCGGGTGGAGATCCTGACCGCCACGCAGGGAGGTTGACCGATGGACGACCCACTGGTGATCGCCGGCCGTGAGTTCACCTCGCGGCTGGTCATGGGGACCGGCGGGGCCACCAGCCTGGAGGCACTGGAACGCGCGCTCGTCGCGTCGAACACCGAGCTGACGACCGTCGCGATGCGGCGCGCCGACGCCGCCGGCCGCACCGGTGTGCTTGATTTGCTGCGAAAACTCGGCATCGAGCCGTTGCCGAACACCGCCGGGTGCCGGACGGCCGCCGAGGCGGTGCTGACCGCGCAACTGGCTCGCGAGGCGCTGGCTACGTCGTGGGTCAAGCTGGAGGTGATCGCCGACGACCAGACGCTGCTGCCGGACCCGGTGGAGCTGCTGGACGCGGCCGAGCGGCTCGTCGACGACGGCTTCACGGTGTTGCCGTACACCAACGACGATCCCGTCCTGGCTCAACGACTCGAACAGGCCGGCTGCGCCGCCGTGATGCCGCTGGGGTCGCCGATCGGCACTGGACTGGGGATCCGCAACACGCACAACATCGAGCTGATCGTCGCGCGCGCCGGCGTGCCGGTGATCCTCGACGCCGGCATCGGCACGGCCTCCGACGCGGCGCTCGCGATGGAGCTCGGGTGCTCTGCCGTGCTGCTCGCGACCGCGGTGACCCGCGCCGACGACCCGGAACGGATGGCCGCCGCGATGCGCCTGGCCGTCGACGCCGGCCGCCAGGCCCACCGTGCCGGCCGCATCCCCAAACGTTTCTGGGCCCAGGCCTCGTCCCCGGCCCGCTGAACTACCCGCTACGCCGCGAAACTGTCATACCCACCTGCCAATCTGGCCCCCACCCAGAACGGGTGGGGGGTGGGTTCGCGTGGAATGTTGACAAGCAAGAAAAGTTGATCTTGAGGAGAGGCGTGGCGAGGACGCTTGAGCAGGCACTGGCCGGCGACCCGGTGACGGCGGCGAAACGGCTGTTGGGCTGCACGCTGGTTGCCAACGGCGTGACCCTGCGGCTGGTCGAGGTCGAGGCGTACGCCGGCGTCGGCGAGGACCCGGGCTCACACGCTCACCGCGGCCGGACACCACGCAACACGTCGATGTTTTCCCAGCCTGGCACGCTTTACGTCTACTTCACGTACGGGATGCACTTCTGCGCCAACGTCGCCTGCCGGCCCGCCGGGGTCGGGTCGGCGGTGCTGCTGCGCGCCGGCGAGGTGGTCGACGGCGTGGAGCTGGCCAGAGAACGCCGGCGTGGCTCGACCGATCGCGATCTGGCGCGCGGCCCGGCGCGCCTGGCGCAATGCATGGGCCTGGATCGCACCTCCGACGGCGTCGATCTGCTGGCGGAGGGGTCGGCGGTACGCCTGGTCGCCGGCAAGCCGGTCGCGGCGAAGCGGATCCTCAGCGGTCCGCGGACCGGTGTCGCCGGTGACGGAGCGGCCACGCCGTGGCGGTTCTGGATCGACGGCGAGCCGACCGTCTCGCCCTACCGGCCGGCGGTGAAACGTGTTCGTACCGGCAAAAACCAGACCGCATAGCCGGTCACCAGCGCAAACAATCAGCTGTTGCGTGGGTGAACGGCTGTGGCTGGTGAGGTGTGACCGGCGACACTGGCCGCGGATTTGACTCGGCCGTCCACTCGCACGTAACTTTCTCTCTGCCAGCGGGGCACCGGACGGAAATCGGACGGCCTGCTGGAACCTCCGACCCCCACTCAGGCGGTGAAAATCCGCCGAGGTAAGGTTGTGGGGTTGGCAAAAACCAGGAGCGAACCGCACGACCGGGTGAGCGACTGGAGGGGGACCCCCACTACGACGGCGAAAACCGACGGAGTAAGGTTCTCCGAGGCGCCAGGGAGACCGAGAGGCGAAACTGGCGGCGGTTGTTCTTTGAGAACTCAACAGCGTGTTGGATTGTCAGTGCCAAATTATCCCGTGCCTGGCGTTCTGGCAAGGCCCCGTCGGGGCCGGTGTCGGTCGGCAGGTCGGATTCCTTTGGTATGAGAACAAGTGTCAGCTTGTTTGATTGCCAGGTTCTGCCAAGTTTTGCTTGGCGCTTCGTTGTGTCGATGATCCTGCTCTTTGTTGGGTGGGGGATTCTTATATGCATCTACGGAGAGTTTGATCCTGGCTCAGGACGAACGCTGGCGGCGTGCTTAACACATGCAAGTCGAGCGGAAAGGCCTTTCGGGGTACTCGAGCGGCGAACGGGTGAGTAACACGTGGGCAACCTGCCCCCAACTCTGGGATAAGCCTAGGAAACTGGGTCTAATACCGGATATGACCTTGCACTGCATGGTGTGGGGTGGAAAGTTTTTCGGTTGGGGATGGGCCCGCGGCCTATCAGCTTGTTGGTGGGGTGATGGCCTACCAAGGCGACGACGGGTAGCCGGCCTGAGAGGGCGACCGGCCACACTGGGACTGAGACACGGCCCAGACTCCTACGGGAGGCAGCAGTGGGGAATATTGCGCAATGGGCGGAAGCCTGACGCAGCGACGCCGCGTGAGGGATGACGGCCTTCGGGTTGTAAACCTCTTTCAGCAGGGACGAAGCGTGAGTGACGGTACCTGCAGAAGAAGCACCGGCTAACTACGTGCCAGCAGCCGCGGTAATACGTAGGGTGCGAGCGTTGTCCGGAATTATTGGGCGTAAAGAGCTCGTAGGCGGCTTGTCGCGTCGATTGTGAAATCCCGGGGCTCAACCCCGGGTCTGCAGTCGATACGGGCTGGCTAGAGTGCGGTAGGGGAGACTGGAATTCCTGGTGTAGCGGTGAAATGCGCAGATATCAGGAGGAACACCGGTGGCGAAGGCGGGTCTCTGGGCCGTAACTGACGCTGAGGAGCGAAAGCGTGGGGAGCGAACAGGATTAGATACCCTGGTAGTCCACGCCGTAAACGTTGGGCGCTAGGTGTGGGTTCCCTTCCACGGGATCCGTGCCGCAGCTAACGCATTAAGCGCCCCGCCTGGGGAGTACGGCCGCAAGGCTAAAACTCAAAGGAATTGACGGGGGCCCGCACAAGCGGCGGAGCATGCGGCTTAATTCGACGCAACGCGAAGAACCTTACCAAGGCTTGACATACACCGAAAACTCGTGGAGACACGGGGTCCGTAAGGGCGGTGTACAGGTGGTGCATGGCTGTCGTCAGCTCGTGTCGTGAGATGTTGGGTTAAGTCCCGCAACGAGCGCAACCCTCGTCCTATGTTGCCAGCGGGTTATGCCGGGGACTCATAGGAGACTGCCGGGGTCAACTCGGAGGAAGGTGGGGACGACGTCAAGTCATCATGCCCCTTATGTCTTGGGCTGCACGCATGCTACAATGGCCGGTACAAAGGGCTGCGAAACCGTAAGGTGGAGCGAATCTCAAAAAGCCGGTCTCAGTTCGGATTGGGGTCTGCAACTCGACCCCATGAAGTCGGAGTCGCTAGTAATCGCAGATCAGCAACGCTGCGGTGAATACGTTCCCGGGCCTTGTACACACCGCCCGTCAAGTCATGAAAGTCGGTAACACCCGAAGCCGGTGGCCTAACCCTTTGGGAGGGAGCCGTCGAAGGTGGGATCGGCGATTAGGACTAAGTCGTAACAAGGTAGCCGTACCGGAAGGTGCGGCTGGATCACCTCCTTTCTAAGGAGCAATACCGTTCCCGGGCCGAACGTGTCCGGACGGTGCTCATGGGTGGAACGCTGACAACGGATCGGCTCGATAGAGCCGCGTAACCAGTACTGCTCCCTACAGAGCGTGGAACGTGCGCGGGGATGTCGTTTCGATCTTCTGACACGCTGTTGGGTCCTGAGGGAACAACCGCAAGGTTGTGACCGAAGTGGATCCCATCCGCACCGAACAGCCCGTTCGCCGGACGTTTCGACAAGTCCGGCGAACGAGTATGCGGTGAGCACGGTTGGTGTCCGGGCGTACCTTGAGAACTGCACAGTGGACGTAGAGCATCTTTTATCTTTGTGGCCAAGTTATGAAGGGCACACGGTGGATGCCTTGGCACCAGGAGCCGATGAAGGACGTTGGAGGGTGCGATAAGCCTCGGGGAGTTCCCAACCTAGCTTTGATCCGAGGGTGTCCGAATGGGGTAACCCGGCTGGAGTTATGTCCAGTCACCCGCGTCTGAATATATAGGGCGTGTGGAGGGAACGCGGGGAAGTGAAACATCTCAGTACCCGTAGGAAGAGAAAACAATTGTGATTCCGTGAGTAGTGGCGAGCGAAAGCGGATGAGGCTAAACCTGGCACGTGTGATAGTCGGCGGGCGTTGCGTGTTGGGGGTCGTGGGACCATTTTGATCATTCTGCCGGATGGTCGGGGAGTTAGAAAATTCTTCGTTAGTCGAACATCATGGAAATGGTGGGCGTAGTGGGTGATACCCCCGTAGACGAAAACGAGGAGTCTCCTGAGTGGGATCCCAAGTAGCAGCGAGCTCGTGAAACTCGTTGTGAATCTGGCAGGACCACCTGTCAAGCCTAAATACTCCCTGGTGACCGATAGCGGACAAGTACCGTGAGGGAAAGGTGAAAAGTACCCCGGGAGGGGAGTGAAATAGTACCTGAAACCGTGTGCCTACAAGCCGTCAGAGCGTCCTCAGCCCTTTGTGGTTGTTCGTGATGGCGTGCCTTTTGAAGAATGAGCCTGCGAGTTAGTGGTACGTGGCGAGGTTAACCCGGGTGGGGTAGCCGTAGCGAAAGCGAGTCTGAATAGGGCGTTTGAGTCGCGTGCTCTAGACCCGAAGCGGAGTGATCTACCCATGGCCAGGTTGAAGCGCGGGTAAGACCGTGTGGAGGACCGAACCCACCAGGGTTTAAAACCTGGGGGATGAGCTGTGGGTAGGGGTGAAAGGCCAATCAAACTTCGTGATAGCTGGTTCTCCCCGAAATGCATTTAGGTGCAGCGTTGCGTGTTTCTTGCCGGAGGTAGAGCACTGGATGGCCTAGGGGGCCGACAAGCTTACTGAAGTCAGCCAAACTCCGAATGCCGGTAAGTGAGAGCGTGGCAGTGAGACTGCGGGGGATAAGCTTCGTAGTCGAGAGGGAAACAGCCCAGACCACCAGCTAAGGCCCCTAAGCGTGTGCTAAGTGGAAAAGGATGTGGAGTTGCATAGACAACCAGGAGGTTGGCTTAGAAGCAGCCACCCTTTAAAGAGTGCGTAATAGCCCACTGGTCAAGTGATTCCGCGCCGACAATGTAGCGGGGCTCAAGCACATCGCCGAAGCTGTGGCATTCACACGTTAGCTTGGCCCACTCTTTCGAGTGTGGGTCTAGGTGTGTGGGTGGGTAGGGGAGCGTCGTGCGGCGGGTGAAGCGGCAGGGTGACCTAGTCGTGGATGCCGTGCGAGTGAGAATGCAGGCATGAGTAGCGAAAGACGGGTGAGAAACCCGTCCGCCGGATGACCAAGGGTTCCTGGGCCAGGCTAATCCGCCCAGGGTAAGTCGGGACCTAAGGCGAGGCCGACAGGCGTAGTCGATGGACAACGGGTTGATATTCCCGTACCCGCGAAGAAGCGTCCATGATGAGGCAGCTTTGTGCTAAGCCCCCAAAGCCGCGGATCCCTTCGGGGTGAGGTGGTGGAGCGGGTGACCCCGGGTTGTAGTAGTCAAGCGATGGGGTGACGCAGGAAGGTAGCTGAGCCCGGTGGATGGTAGTGCCGGGGTAAGCGTGTAGGACGAGGTATAGGCAAATCCGTACCTCATGTGTCTGAGACGTGATGCCGACCCGATTGAGGGGAAGTCAGTGATCCTATGCTGTCGAGAAAAGCCTCTAGCGAGCTTCGAGTGGCCCGTACCCCAAACCGACACAGGTGGTCAGGTAGAGAATACCGAGGCGATCGAGTGAACTGTGGTTAAGGAACTCGGCAAATTGCCCCCGTAACTTCGGGAGAAGGGGGGCCGGACGCGTGAAGGCACTTGCTGCTGGAGCGTGGTATGGCCGCAGAGACCAGGGAGAAGCGACTGTTTACTAAAAACACAGGTCCGTGCGAAGTCGTAAGACGATGTATACGGACTGACGCCTGCCCGGTGCTGGAACGTTAAGGGGACCGGTTAGTCCATTCGTGGGCGAAGCTGAGAACTGAAGCGCCAGTAAACGGCGGTGGTAACTATAACCATCCTAAGGTAGCGAAATTCCTTGTCGGGTAAGTTCCGACCTGCACGAATGGCGTAACGACTTCTCCACTGTCTCAACCGCAGACTCGGCGAAATTGCACTACGAGTAAAGATGCTCGTTACGCGCGGCAGGACGGAAAGACCCCGGGACCTTCACTACAGCTTGATATTGGTGTTCGGTTCGGCTTGTGTAGGATAGGTGGGAGACTGTGAAGCTGGCACGCCAGTGTTGGTGGAGTCATCGTTGAAATACCACTCTGGTCGTACTGGATATCTAACTTCGGACCGTGATCCGGTTCAGGGACAGTGTCAGGTGGGTAGTTTAACTGGGGCGGTTGCCTCCTAAAGGGTAACGGAGGCGCCCAAAGGTTCCCTCAGCCTGGTTGGCAATCAGGTGGTGAGTGTAAGTGCATAAGGGAGCTTGACTGTGAGACGGACGTGTCGAGCAGGAGCGAAAGCTGGGACTAGTGATCCGGCACTGGCTGGTGGAAGCGGTGTCGCTCAACGGATAAAAGGTACCCCGGGGATAACAGGCTGATCTTCCCCAAGAGTCCATATCGACGGGATGGTTTGGCACCTCGATGTCGGCTCGTCGCATCCTGGGGCTGGAGTCGGTCCCAAGGGTTGGGCTGTTCGCCCATTAAAGCGGCACGCGAGCTGGGTTTAGAACGTCGCGAGACAGTTCGGTCCCTATCCGCCGCGCGCGTAGGAAACTTGAGAAGGGCTGTCCTTAGTACGAGAGGACCGGGACGGACGAACCTCTGGTGTGCCAGTTGTTCCGCCAGGAGCACGGCTGGTTGGCTACGTTCGGAAGGGATAACCGCTGAAAGCATCTAAGCGGGAAGCTCGCTTCAAGATGAGGTTTCCCACCAGGTTAACTGGGTAAGGCCCCCGGCTAGACCACCGGGTTGATAGGCCGGAAGTGGAAGCGTGGAAACACGTGGAGCTGACCGGTACTAATAGGCCGAGGACTTGACCACATACACAGATTTCTGCTGCTCTCACGTCCACTATATGGTTCCCGAGAAACGAGCGACCCGATCCGGTGTCAGAGTTTCGGCGTCATCGCCGAGATTGCGACGCCGGATCGGTCTGGGTCGAGTTTCTCGACAGTGTTTCGGTGGTCATAGCGAGAGGGAAACGCCCGGTCCCATTCCGAACCCGGAAGCTAAGCCTCTCAGCGCCGATGGTACTGCACTGGTGACGGTGTGGGAGAGTAGGACGCCGCCGGACTTACTTTCGAAAAGCCGCTAACGGGTAGTCCCGTTAGCGGCTTTTCGCTGTTGATGACAAGCTGGTGAGCGTACGACCGGCACCGCTGGTCGGCTCCTTTTGACGCGTCGGGGTGTGAAGTTCGGTGAACCAGAACGGGTCGCGCGGCTCCGGCGACGGTGGCTCGCGCCGCCAGGGCCCACGTGGCGGTGGCAGAGCACAAGGTGCGGCGGGTGGCCCGCGGAAGAGCTCCGGCGGAGCGGGGAAGTCGTCGGACTTTCGCGGCAAGTCCGCCGGACGTACGCCGAGAGGGCAGGACGGTCGAGGCGACGGCACGCGTGACCGCGCATCGCGCGAGCGGCAGGGCGACGAGCGTGGCCGAGGCGCACCGCGCGGTGGAGCGGCATACAGCCCAGGCGGCCGGCGGACTGGAAGGCCGGCCGGAGCCGATGACCGGCCGAAGCGAGAGCGGTCGAACGACGGCCGCGCTCGTCGTGACGAGAAAGGCGGTCGGCCCGCGCCGGCGGACGACAGAATGCGGCGTGATCGGCCGGCTGGAGGCGACCGGTCCGAGACTGGCTATCGACCGCGGCGCGAGGGTCAGACCGGTGGTGATCGGCAGCGTACGGGCAAGCCCGCGGCTGGCGGCCGGCCGGTGCACGATCGGTCAGCTGGCGGCAGTGATCGGCCGCGTCGCGAGGGTGCGGCCAGTGCTGACCGGCCGCGTCGAAGCCCTGCGGCGGGTACGGATCGGCCGCGGCGAGAGAGGCCGGCCGGAGGCGACCGCCGAGGCAGGTCCGCGGTTGGTGACCGGCCGGATCGTACGGCCGAGAAAACCGACAAGCGGCAGGACAACTGGCCGGTGTCGGCGCGTGAGCAGCAGCGTCGTGAGCAGAAGCGCGTCGCGATCCCGGAGGACATCGAGGCGTCCGAGCTCGACCCGGCGATCCGCCACCAGCTCTCGTCGCTGTCGAAGCAGACGGCCGACACCGTCGCGCGGCACCTGGTCGTGGCCGGTCAGCTGATCGACACGGATCCAGCGACCGCACTCCTACACGCCACCGCGGCTCGTGCCAGTGGTGGCCGGATTGGCGTGGTACGCGAGGCGGTCGGCCTGGCCGCGTACTTCGCCGGCGAGTGGTCGACGGCGTTGACCGAGCTGCGGTCCTTCCGGCGGATGACCGGCAGCGTCGAACACTTCCCGGAGGAGGCCGACTGCGAGCGTGCGCTCGGCCGGCCGGAGCGTGCGATCAAGATGCTGAAGGCGCCGGAGGCCGCACAGTTGGACGCCGACGGCAGGATCGAGCTGCTGATGGTCGCGGCCGGAGCGCGGCGCGATCTCGACGACGTGCCGGCGGCGTTGGCGATGCTGCTCACCGAGGCCAAGCGCGCGCGCCCGTCGCGGCCGTCGACGCCACGGCTGTGGTACGCGTACGCCGACACGCTGCTGGCCGCCGGCCGCGAGGAGGAGGCACGGCGCTGGTTCGCGCTGGCGGCCGAGGCCGACAAGGACGGCGAGACCGACGCGGCCGAGCGGCTGCTGGTCCTGGACGGCATCGAGATCGAGGAAGGCGAAGACATCGACGAGGCCGCTGGGGACGACGTTGAATGAGCTGCGGGGAAGCGGGCCGCTAACCGAGGCGTACGACGTGGCACTGCTCGACTTGGACGGCGTCGTCTACACCGGCGAGGAGCCAGTGCCCCATGCCGCCGAAGCGTTGGCCGAGGCCCGCAACCGTGGCATGAAGCTGGAGTTTGTCACCAACAACGCCTCGCGCCGGCCCGACGCCGTTGTGGCGCTGTTGGCGAAGGTCGGCGTGCCGGCCGAGGTCGACGCGGTGGTGACCTCGGCGCAGGCGGCGGCGAGCTCGTTGGCCGACCGGTTGCCGGCCGGGGCCGAGGTGCTGATCATCGGCAGCGACGCGCTGGCGGCCGAAGTCGCCGACGTCGGGCTCGCGCCCGTACGCGCGACCACCGAGAAGACCGTCGCCGTGGCACAGGGGTTTGGTCGCGAGGTCGGCTGGCTCGACCTCGCCGAAGGTGCCGTCGCGTTGCGGCAGGGCGCGCTGTGGGTCGCCAGCAACGGCGACAGTACGTTGCCATCGCCGCGTGGACCGCTGCCAGGAAACGGCGCGCTGGTGCAGGCACTTGCGACCGGCAGTGGCCGGCGGCCGGACGAGGTGGTCGGCAAGCCGCATCCGCGGCTGCACCAGGAGTCGATCACGCGCAGCCGCGCGCGGCGGCCGCTGGTCGTGGGGGACCGGCTCGACACCGACATCGAGGGTGCCAACAACGCCGGTACGGACAGCCTGCTGGTCCTGTCCGGCGTGACGACCGCCGCCGAATTCCTTGCCGCGGAGCCGAAACACCGGCCGACATATGTGGCGACCGACGTACGCGGCCTGCTCGTCCCACACGCCGCGCCGGAGACCGCCGGTGAGGTCGTGCGGTGCGGCGGCTGGACCGTACGCGTCGGCGATGACCTGACGCTGTCTGGCTCAGGCGACCCGCTGGATGCCTTGCGTGCGCTTGGTGCGGCGGCCTGGTCGGCGGCGGCCACATCCGTACGCGCGGATGGATCCGGCGCCGACCAGGCGCTGTCGGTGCTCGGCCTCAGTGCACCACGAGGAAACTGAGCGGACCGTAGGCCATCAGGAACACGATGAGGCAGAAGCCGGCCAGGAAGATCAGGCTCCACAGGAACGTACGCCGGACCAGCTGTCCTTCCTGACCCGCGAGCCCGACCGCCGCGGCCGCGACGGCGAGGTTCTGCGGGCTGATCAGCTTGCCGAGCGCACCGGCCTCGCTGTTGGCGGCGGCGGTCAGATACGGACTGAGGTGCGTCTGCTTGGCCGCGGCGACCTGTACGGCACCGAAAAGCGCGTTCGCCGAGGTGTCCGACCCGGTCGCCGCGACGCCGAGCCAGCCGAGTATTGGTGACAGGAAGGCAAAAGCGACGCCGGTGTGGGCCAGCAGCGTGCCGATCGTGACCGCCTGGCCGGAATAGTTGATGAGGTAGGCCAGCGCCATCACGAACATCACGGTGAGAGCCGCCGAATACACCTGGACGATCCCGCGGCCGTATTCCCTGATCGCTTCGGCCACCTTGATCCGCTGGATCGCCAACGTGATCAGTCCGGTGATCAGCAGGATCGTGCCGGTCGCTCCGATCCAGTTGATCGAGAAGAGCGGCAGCGTGAGTGGTTTGCCGCTGACGCCGATCGCGCCGGCACCTGGCCACTTGAACTGCGTGGTGATGCTCTGCACCCAGTCGCCGACCGGATTTTTCAGCGATACCAACGCGAGCAGCACGATCAGCACCGCGTACGGCGCGAACGACGGCAGCCAGTGCCGGCGATCTTCCGGCGCGGTCTCCTCGACCGGTTTCGCCTCGGTGCCGTCTGTCGGCGGCGAGAGCACCTCAGTCGGCGACCACAGCCGCAGCAGCACGGCGGCCGCCGCGCCGGCCAGCAGCGCACCGATCAGGTCGGCCAGCTGGAAGGCGATGAAGTTGGACGCGACGAACTGACCGATGGAAAAGCCGAGACCGGTGGCCAGCGCGACCGGCCAGAGCTGCTTGAGGCCGCGTTTTCCGTCCAGTACGAGCAAAAGCGCGAACGGTACGAAGAAAGCGACGATCGCCGACTGCCGGCCGACCATCTCACCGAGACCTTCGGTCGGCAGGCCGGTTGCCTTGCTGAGCGCGAAAATCGGGTTGCCGACCGAGCCGAAGGCGGTGCCGGCGGCGTCCGCGAACAGCGCGACCGTCGCGGCCCGGATCGGCGAGAATCCCAGTGCCAGCAGAATCGCCGCGACCACCGCGATCGGCGCTCCGAAGCCGGCCATGGATTCCAGCAGCGAGCCGAAACAGAAGGCCACGACCAGCCCCTGGACGCGATAGTCTCTGGACAGCAACAAAAACGTACGCCGGACCGTGTCCAGATGGCCGGACTTGGTGATCAACCGGTTGAGCCAGATCGCGTTGACGATGATCCACACGATCGGGAACAGGCCGAAGGCCGCGCCTTCCAGCGCTCCGCTGAACGCTGGCACCGGCGGCAGCAGATACACCGGGATGGCGATCACGAAACCGACGGCCAGGCTGATCAGCGCGGCCCAGTGCGCGCGCATGCGTACGATGCCGAGCAACACCAACAGCAGGATCAACGGCACCGCGGCCACCAGGGCCGACAGCGCCAGTGAGTTGAAGACCGGTGCCAGTATCTGATGATGCATATTCCGCCGCTCCCTTGAGGCGAAGAATTATGGCACTACGACAACCTTGACCGGATCGCCTTCTCGCTCGGACATGACCCGGAATGCTTCGGTGATCTGGTCTAGCGGAAAACGATGTGTCACAAGCTCTTTTCCGCGCATCTGCCCGGAAGCGGCCAATGCCACCGCGCGTTCGACGTTGTTACGGCCCTCACCGCGTGAGGTGTACATGGTGATGTCCTTACGGACGATCGCCGACAGATCCATCTCGACACGGCCGGAATAGAACGCGACGAACAGGATCTTGCCGCCGCGCTTGGTGATCTCCCCGCACTGCTGCGGAGTGTCCAGGCCGCCGGACGCCTCGATGGCGAGGTCGACGCCTTCGCCGTCGGTCAGCTCCAGTACGGCCTCGACGGTGTCGACCTCCTTGGCGTTGATCGTGTGCCTTACGCCGAGTTTGGTCGCCAGCTCAAGGCGGGACGGCCGGGTGCCGATCATGATCACCTTGGTGGCGCCCATCAGCTGGCAGACCTGCGCGGTCATCAGGCCGACCGGTCCTGGCCCGAAAATCGCCACGCTCTGGCCGGCGATGTAGCCGCCGGCCACGTCCAGGCCGTACAGGCCGGTGCCGGCCGTCGTGATCAGCACGGCGTCTTCCGGCGTGAGATGGGGCGGCAGGTGATAGAGCGCGCTCACGTGGTGCACGGCGTACTCGGCGAAACCACCGTTCGCGGTCATGCCGCTGGCCCGGTGACCCTTGGCCGGGTTGCCGTAGTTGAGGCAGGCGGTGTAGCTGCCGACCAGGCAGTTGGCGCACCGGCCGCAGCCTCGATGCGCTTCGATGCACACGCGGTCGCCAGGCTTGAACTCGTCGACCGTCTCACCGGTTGCGACCACCGTTCCGGTCCACTCGTGGCCCGGCGTGAACTCACCGTACGGCGGGGTCAGTGGAAAATGGCCACCGAGGATCTTCAGGTCGGTGCCGCACATCCCGCACATCTCGACGCGTACGAGCACGTCCTCGGGGCCCGGCTCTGGCACCGGACGGTCGACGACACGCATGTCGCCGGGTCCGAACAACACGGCGGCGCGCATGCTGGAGGGGGGCTTGGCGATCATGCGTAGAGGCTAGTGGCGCCGGCCACCCAATGCAATCGTTTGCGGTATCCGGATCGAGACACTACGCCGCGATCCGCGAGACGGACATGTGCTCGGCCTCCACGTAGCCGTAGACCTCCGGCAGGATGTAGCGAGCGGCCAGGAACCCGGCGAGCGCGATGAGCGAGACGATCGCGGTGGCACCGGCCGTGCCGACCGCCTCCAGCAGCACCGGAAACAGGAAGAGCGTCACGGCACTGCCGAGTTTTACGAAGATGTAACCGAAACCGCAGGCGGTGGCCTTGTAGCGGGTCGGCGCCACCATCGCGGTGACGGTCATCCCGTTGGTGCCGGCCCAGTACTGTCCCCACATCATCGCGGCCGCCGCGATCAGCAGCACGATGCCGAAGTTGGCCTGGATGGCGATCGCGGCGACCAGCAGCGACACGAACGAGATGCCAAAGCCCCACTGGGCGATGCCGCGGTGTCCGATCCGCGAGGTGATCTGCGGACCGATGAAACCGCTGACCGCGGCCAGGCAGTAGATCGCGCCGGTCATCAGGTTGGTGCCGATCGGGTCCTTCGAGAATCCGGCGAGCCCCAACACGGTCGGCAGGTAGAAGCCGAACGCGCCGAAGGACGCGGTCTGCGCGGCGTTGGAGATCCAGCCGAAGACGCTGGCCCGCCGGCGCACCGGATCCGACCAGATGCTCTTCAGGAAGTTGGCCGTACTCGGCCGCTTGATCCGGTAGTCGCGGTCCGGCAGCATGTCCAGCGGGTCGTGGAACATGACCTGCGAGACCTGCTTGGCCTGGTGGAACTTTCCGCGCAGGATAAGCGAAGGCGCGGTGTCGGTGATGTTCATCCGGCCCAGCAGCAGGAAAAGCGCCGGCACCGCACCGAGCGCGAGGCCGATCCGCCAGAGCAGCGAGTGGTCCACGCCGGCGATCATCATGACGGTGATGACGGCGATCGCCAGCACCTCGCCGACCGCGAACATCGCCTGTTTGCGGTTTCCCATCACCTCGCGCTTGCCGCGCGGCATCGCCTCCATGATGTACGCGTAACCGGAGGCGAGGTCACTGCTCAGCGGAAAGCCAAGCAGGAACCGGATGATCACCAGCTGCCACATCGCGGTCACAAAACCCTGCAGTGGCGCCAGGATGACGAAGAGCACCATCGTCGAGATGAACACCCAGCGGCGGCCGAGCCGGTCGGCCAGCCAGCCACCGAAGATGGCGCCGAACAGACCGCCGAGCTGGACCGCGCTGGAGGTGAGGCCCAACAGCAGGGCGCTGGGGTGGAAATCGTGCTTGATGAAGACCAGGAGAAACGAAATCGAGTAGATGTCCCAGGACTCCACCAGGATGGTGGCCATCATCAGCCAGCCCACGCCCTGGCCGCTCTTGGTGCCCTGGGTGTTCATCACGCGGCGCGCGGCCTGGTCGGAAAGAGCGAGCAGTTCTTCGTGTGTGGCAGCCGAAAATGGCCTGTCGCTGGACATGGAAAGAAATCACCTAGGTCAGGGGGACGTGGATGATCACCATAGCCCCGCGTACGAAAGTGGTAAACACCGTCCAGCGATGTCGCGGCACTTACCGCCAAAGTAAAGAAAATTTGGTGTTTAGCGCGAAAGTAGTGCGCTGGCTTCTTGCGCGGCCGGTCCGGCCTCGGCCAGGTGCGCCAGGTTGGCCGGCACCTGCTCGCCGCGGGTACGCACGGCCTGCGCGTACAGCCGGCCGGCGCGATAGGACGAGCGGACCAGCGGACCGGACATCACGCCGGAGAAGCCGATCTCTTCGGCCTTTTCGCGCAGCGAAACGAACTCCTCCGGCTTGACCCAGCGGTCGACGGGGTGGTGGCGTACGGAGGGGCGCAGATATTGCGTGATGGTGAGGATTTCGCAGCCGGCTTCGTAAAGGTCCCGCATGGCCTCGACGACCTCGTCGAACTCCTCACCCATGCCGAGGATCAGGTTGGACTTGGTGACCAGGCCGTCAGCGCGCGCGGCGGTGAGCACGTCGAGCGAGCGCTGATAGCGGAAGCCCGGACGGATCCGCTTGAAGATCCGCGGCACGGTCTCGACGTTGTGCGCGAGCACCTCCGGCCGCGAGCCGAAGACCTCGGCGAGCTGCGCGGGGTCGGCGTTGAAGTCGGGGATCAGCAGCTCGACGCCGGTGCCGGGGTTGAGCTCGTGGATCTGTCGTACGGTCTCGGCGTAGAGCCACGCGCCGCCGTCATCCAGGTCGTCGCGCGCGACGCCGGTGATCGTCGCGTAACGCAGGCCCATCGCCTGCACGCTCGCGGCCACCCGGCGGGGCTCGTCGCGGTCGAGCGCGGCCGGCTTGCCGGTGTCGATCTGGCAGAAGTCGCAGCGCCGAGTGCACTGGTCGCCGCCGATCAGGAAGGTCGCCTCGCGGTCTTCCCAGCACTCGAAGATGTTCGGACAGCCGGCTTCCTCGCAGACCGTGTGCAGGCCCTCGCGCTTGACCAGGCCCTTGAGCTCGGTGTATTCCGGCCCCATCTTGGCCTTGATCTTGATCCACGGCGGCTTGCGCTCGATCGGGGTCTGCGAGTTGCGGACCTCCAGGCGCAGCAGCTTGCGGCCTTCCGGCTGAACATCGGTCACGTTCGCACTCTACGTCGTACGCGGGTGAGCTTCCATTGGCCGTAAGCCAGCGAACACCACCTCGAGCATGCGGTCGCGCGCGGTGTCGTCCAGCTCCATCGCCGCGGCGCCTCGAGACGCGCCGATCAGGAGCGCGTAGAACTCGTCGAGCCCCAGGTCATCGCGTACGGCGCCGGCTTTCTGTGCTCGCGACAGCAGCTCGCCGACGGCCGTGTGCAGCGCGTACGACGCTCGCTCGGCCTCCGTGTCGTCGCCGCCGCTGGCTCGCAGTGCCTCGGCGATCGCGAGCTTGCCGGCCGCGTCGATGACCAGATGAGCGAAGAAACCGCTCAGGGCCGCGCCGGGATCGTCGGCGTCGAGCAGTGCCTGGGCCTGGTCGCGGAGACGTTCGAGGCGCGTGACGAGTACGGCCTCCAGGAGCGCGGCCTTGGTGGGGAAGTGGCGGAAGACCGTGGCGATGCCGACGCTGGCCAGCTCGGCGACCCGTTCGGTCGAGGCGTCCGCACCGGAGGCGTACACCTCCTCCGCCGCGGCCAGAATCCGCCGTCGATTGTCCTGAGCATCCGCGCGCATCATCATTGCCATCCGAAGTCGTCACTCCGTATAATCGGAGTCGTCACTTCGGATCATAGGAGAGCGTGTCGATGAGCGACAAACCACGTGAGGTGTTCCTGCGCCTGGTCACCGACATCTGCGACGGCAAGCTGGACGGCCTCGCCGATCTTTACGCGGAGAAGACGGATGTGCGGCATCCGATGGCGACTCCGGAGGTGCCGGCGCTGGTCAGCCGCGACGATCTGCGCGAGCACTTCGGCTTCGCCCGTGACCTCCGCCCGGAGTTCACGCGTCGCGTCGTCGATCTGGTCATCCACGAAGGTGCCGACCCGGAGGTCGTCGTCGCGGAGTTCAGCTATGAGTTCGCCTATCCGGACGGCCGGACGTTCCGGATCCCGGCGATCTTCGTGACGCGCGTACGCGACGGAAAGATCGTCGAGTCGCGTGACTATTTCGATCCGATCCGTGGTGCGCGAGCGCGCGATGGCATCGACCAACTGGTCGCGCATCTGATGTCAAGCCCGGCCTAGCCGCTCCGACCAGTCGGTGTCGCCAACACCAACTGGAGGATCGATGAGCACACCGCGGATCGGCGTCAGCCTGCCGCATTTCGGCCCGTATGCCGGACCCGACTCGGTCGCGACGATCGCGAAGGCCGCCGAGCGGCTCGGATTCCACGCCGTGTCGGTGACCGAGCGGCTGCTGATGCCGGTCGGTCCCGGCTGGGACAACGGCGCCGGACTGCCGGAGGCGTACGTCTGGGACCCGCTGGAGGTGCTGACCTGGGCCGCCGCGCACACGAGTCGTATCCGGCTGGCGACCACGATCGTCAACACGATCTTCCAGCCGCCGATCGTCCTGGCGCGCCGGCTGGCCACGCTGGACCAGCTGTCCCGCGGCCGGCTCGACGCCGGCCTCGGCCAAGGCGGTGGCGGCACGCCGGAGAGTCGGTTTGGTATTCCCGAGGAGTTCGTCGCCGCCGGGGTGCCGGTCAGCCGTCGCGGTGGCGGCTTCGAGGAGCACCTCGCGGCGATGCGCGCGTGCTGGGGACCGGATCCGGTCGAGTTTCGCGGCAGCCACTATGAAATCCCGCCGTCGACGGTCGGCCCGAAGCCGTACGCCGGCCGGATCCCGGTGCTGCTCGGCGGTAACTCGCCGGCGGCCGTACGCCGGGCGGCCAGGATCGCGGACGGTTTCATCACGGTCGGCCATCCGGCCGGGTGGGACGACGCCCGGCGGCAGGCGGAGGGCTATCGCGAGGCCGGCGGCACCGGCCGCCTGGTGGTGCTCGCCATCCAGCCGTTCGCGGACGCGTCGGTTTCCGAGCGGCAGTTCGTCGAGGCCGTACGCGCCGACCTGGAACGGACGGCGGCGATCGGTGGTGCGGAGATGCATTTCACCCTCAACCTGCTCGGCATGCCACCGGCCCGCCAGGTCGAGCTGCTGGAAGCATTGTCGAGTGCGGGAAAATCCCGCACCTGAGGGCCGGTCTTACCGGCATTTCCCGGACTCGTTCCTGCCTCGCCCGTCACGGGAGTGGCGAGCGCTTCGACCTCTACGAGAAAGGCATCGTTCATCGGCACGGTGGCATCGCTTCGGTGATCCGGTGGTCCGACATCGCGTCGGCCGAGCAGGCCGCTAGGTGATCTATTCCAAGGGTAGGAGTGCCAGGTTGGCGTGATGGCCAGGCGACGCCGGAGGGCGATGGCGTCCCGGTGAGCGGCTAGGAGGTCCACTATATGGGACTCAAATGGCGCATGTAGCGCTACATGTCCATCTTGCGAGGTTCGCCGATGGTGTGAATGTCGATTTACTAGCGATAGATGCAAGAAACAAGGCTTTCGCACCCGCGCGACCGGCAGGTGCTGTGACGGGTGTGACTGTTGAAACAGGTAATGCTGCTGTGACTGCCGGCGCGCAACGGATGTCCGATGCAATGTCTTGTTAACCAAGTATTACGCGGCCGAGCCGCCTCACCTGCACTGTCAGCCACACCAGTCCACCCCGGCCAAAGGCCTGATTCTGGCATCGGCATAAGACGTACGCGGGTGAGGCCTCTAAGCTAGATCGTCCTCAGTGGGCGGGCGGCAGCATGGGCTTGACCAGGTGGGTCAGCTCGGTCTGCTGACCGTCCAGCTGTGGTGCGGTGATGACGGTGGCGGCCATGCCGTCCTGGAGTTGTACGAGCACAGGGCCGGTCGCGAAGGCACGCAGTGCCTCGGTCAGATAGCGAGCGCGGAACGCCGTCGTCATGTGGTTGCCGGTGACCTCGGCCTTGATGGTCTCCTCCGACTCGCCGGCCAGCGGGTCGTGGCCGGTGACGGTCACGCCGGCGTCGGAGGTGGTCAGCGTGACGACGCCGCTCACGCCGGAGTAGAGCGAGGCGCGGCGGATCGCGGCGGACAGCTCGTCGGCGTCGGCCAGCACGGTGCACTCGATGGTGGTCTCTAGCAGCTTCGTCAGCTGGCGGTCCGGATACTGACCGGCGAGCAGGACGCTCGACACGCTGGTGCCACCCCAGCGCAGCGCGATCCGGTCGCCGTCGGCGTGCAGGTTGACCGCGTCCGCGTTGCCGAGCCGGCGTGCCGCGTCGATCAGCATGCCGGCCGGCGCGAGCGCGTCGACCGATGCCTCCGGCGCGGCGCCGACCCACGGCAGCCGGCCGACGGAGAGCCGATAGCGGTCGGTGGCCAGCAGCTCCAGCCGCTCGCCGTCGGAGCGGATGCGTACGCCGGTGAAGATCGGCAGCGCGTCCTCGGTGGAGGCGGCGCCGGCGACCGCGGACACGATGTTGGCGAACGTCTCGGCGTGCAGCGTGCCCTGCAGCGGGGGTGGCGCGGCCACACCGGGATGCACGCCGATGTCCAGCAACGGCAACGCGAACCGTGCCGACGGCGTACGGATGGCCAGCCGTGACCCCTCGGTCACCAGCCGGACCTCCGGATCCTCCAGCGCACGCAACGTGTCGGCGAGCGGCCGCGCCGGCACCAGCACGGTGCCCTCGGTGTGCGTGGTCGCGCCGGTGCTCGCCTCGGCGAACCGCTCGCGGTCGGTGCCGGCCAGCCGTACGCCGGTCGCGCCCGCGGTCAGCAGCACGCCGGCCAGCACCGGCTCGCTGATCCGGCCAGGCAGCAGCCTGGTGAGCTCGACGGCGGCCGCGGCCAGCGCGGACGTGTGTGCGGTGAAGTCGACGGCCATGACAGGACGGTAGCGGTCGGCTGTGACAGTTCAGCCGTCGGTCCTGGCCAGATAGCGCGCCGGCAGGCTGTCGACCAGCCAGGTACGCGGGTCGGACGTGCGATAGAAGACGACGCCGTCGTCATGGGCGGCTTTGGCGTCCACGCGGAAGATTGTCGGCGTGGGACCGCGTCGTGAGCCGACTTCGCGCGCGACGTCTTCGGTGGTGCTCAGGTGCACGTACTGCCGGCGCATCGACCTGAGACCGTCGCGTTCGATCGCCTCGGCGGCTTGCGTGCCGTGGAAAAGCGTGTCCGGCGGGGTCGCCGCCACCTGGTCGATGCGGTCGGCGGTGGAGTGGCCATAACCGGCGCGGATACGTTCGCCGCTGATCTCGTAGCGCTTTTTGGCCGACTCGTCGATCAGGCTCGTCACATCGTCGCGGCTGATCGCCGGCCAGCGTTTGGCGAGCGCGCCGACGAGTGCGTCGAGGGTGACCCAGCCTTCGGAGTCGAGCGTCAGGCCGTACGCGGCCGGGTCGTGCCGCAGCGCGTGCGCCATCGTCTTGCTGATCGCCACTCTGTCCACGCACGCATCATGCCATCGGCGTCTATAGGATCTTGGCTATGGCGATGACGTTGCGAATTTTCACCGAGCCCCAGCAAGGTGCCTCCTACGACGACCTGCTGGCGGTGGCGAAGAAGACCGAGGAGAACGGCTTCGACGCGTTCTTCCGCTCCGACCACTTCCTCAAGATGGGTGGCCACGTGCCGGGTCACCCCGGGCCGACCGACTCGTGGGTCACGCTCGGTGCGTTGGCGCGCGAGACCTCGCGGATCCGGCTCGGCACGCTGGTGACCTCGGCGACCTTCCGCAACCCCGGCGTACTCGCCGTCGAGGTGGCGCAGGTCGACCAGATGTCCGGCGGCCGCGTCGACTTCGGCCTCGGCTCGGGCTGGTACGAGCAGGAGCACACCGCGCTCGGCCTGCCGTTTCCGTCGCTGGCCGAGCGGTTCGAGCGGTTCGCCGAGCAGCTGGAGCTGATCACCGGCATCTGGGCGGTGCCGGACGGTGAGACGTACTCCTTCGACGGCAAGCACTACCAGATCGTCGACTCGCCAGGCCTGCCGAAGCCGGTGCAGTCGCCGCGGCCGCCGATCATCATCGGTGGGGGCGGCAAGAAGAAGACGCCGGCGCTGGCCGCCAAGTACGCCGACGAGTTCAACTTCCCGTTCCGGAATGCCGCCGAGACGGCCGCGCAGTTCGACGTCGTACGCGCCGCGCTGGTCGAGGCCGGCCGCGCGGAGAGCGACATGATCTGGTCGACCGCGCAGACGACCGTCGTCGCCAAGGACGAGCAGACGCTCAAGCGGCGCGCGGCCGCGACCGGTCGCGATCTGTCCGACCTGCGCGAGAACGGCCTTGCCGGCTCGCCGGCCGAGGTGGTCGACAAGATCGGCACCTACGCGGAGGCCGGGGTGTCGCGCGTGTACGTACAGATTCTCGACCTGGCCGACCTGGAGCACCTGGACCTGATCGCCGCCGAGGTCCTGCCGCAGGTATAGCCGAGGGACTCCCTGCGAGCACCACGCGCACGTAGGGAGTCCCCACGGTCAGAGTTGGCGGAAGGTCCAGCGCTGGCAGGCGCCTTCCCAGTAGAGCCAGGTGATCACCAGCGCGCCGTGGTTGGGGTCGCAGCCGGAGACGTCCATCGAATAGCCGGTGCTCACCATCGTCACGCTGAACGTGCCGCCGGCGCTCGGCTCGATCCGCCACAGCTGGCATTCGGAGTCACTGCGCGGCCACGTCTCGACCGTGCCGTGTGTGAGCTTCGAACAGCTGTTGACGTCGATCGGCCGGTTGGCGCGCGGATCAGGGTCGATGATCTTGTATACGTCGTCGCCGAGGCTTTCCAGCTGCCAACCCTGGCACGGGCTGCCGGTGACCCAGTCCCACATCCGCACCTGGCCGCCGCCGTTGTCCGGGGTCTCGCAGTTGGTCACGTCCAGCACCATGTTGTGGTTGGTGTCCGCCTCGACCCGATAGCGCGCGGTGCCGTTCTCGCCGAGCTGCGTCGGGTTGTACGTGGCGCGCAGGATCCACTGCTGGTCCGCGCTCTGTCCACAGGTGACCTGCTTGACCGGCGCGAGGTCGTCGGTACGCGCACCGTCGACGCCGGCGCATTTGCCGCTGTGCGCGAATTTCAGCTGTACGACGGTGTCATAGCTGGCACCTTCGACGTATTGCAACGTGACCTGCTGGTTGGCGTACGCCTCGCCGTTGCCGCCTCCACACGGATGTTGCACGAGCTGTGCGCCGTCGTCGACGCTCGCGTACGCGACATCCGCGCACATCACGCCGGCCGGACTGCCGTTGGCGATGTGCATCGGCCGGATCGTGTACGTGCCGAGACCGTTGACCGCGTCGATCCGGAAACGCGCGTTGAGGTCGAGCGGCAGGCATTGGTACTGGATGAAGTTCGCCATGTCGGCGGTGCTGACACCTTGTACGTTCAGGCATTTGCCGCTGTTGCGGTTGACCAGCTCGTAGTTTCGGTGCTCCAGGTCGAATTTCGGCCCGGTGCTCGCGTCGACCTCGCCGTCCCAGGCCAGCACCGCGTCCTCGAACGCGGTGCCGGTGGAATGGAACGTGAAGACCTGTTGGTGGCCGGCCGGCGCGCCGGCGTTGAGCAGCGCGACATCGGATTTGCCGTCACCGTCGTAATCTCCGGCCAGCAACGTCATGACCGAGAGGTCCAGAGCGCCTTGCCGCCGCAGCCAGCTCGACTGCGTCAGCGTGCTTCCGTTGGACAGGAACACGTTGTAGCCGGTGTCACTCGGTCCGTACTCGTAAAGCGAGACGATGTCGTCCTTGCCGTCGCCGTTCACATCGGCGACGACCGGTTTGTTCTTCTCCCAGCAGTAGTTTCCGGCGCCGGAGTCGTAGATCGTCGTGGGGGAGCCGAAACCGCTGCCGGTGGACGGATAGACGTCGATGGCGGTCCGGCACGTGCCGGCGCTGCGTACGCTCACCAGGTCGGCGTTGTGGTCGCCGTCGATGTCTGCGATGAGCGGCGTGCTCTGGGCCCAGCTGTTGCCGGCCGCTGCCGTCGTCCAGACCGTCGGCGTCTTGAACCCGGTTTTCGCGGTGAAAACCAGGGCCTGCCAGTTGTTGTTGGTGCCGGCGTTCTGGACGATGATGTCGGTCTTTCCGTCGTTGTCGACGTCGCCGGCCACCACACGCGCGGTGCTCAGCGGGAAGGCGTTGGCATCACTGGTCCACACCGCCGGGAAGGCGTTGTATCGGTTTCCGTCCGACAGCAGCAGGTAAAGCGAGATCGTCCGGCCGGCGCCTTCGCGGAACATCGCGATGTCGGCATGGCCGTCGCCGTCGAAGTCGCCTTGTACGGGACGCGTGCGATACAAGGCGAAACCGCCGCCGTCGCCGCTGTCCCAGCCGATGTAGCCGTTCACGAACCCGCCGTTGGCCGCCGAGGTCACGTTCCACACGGTCGTACGGCCGAAACCCTGGTCGATGACCGCGGTGATGTCGGCCTTTCCGTCACCGGTGGCGTCGGCGCGTACGTGCCGCACCGGATGCGGATTACCGGCGTCCTCGTCGAGTGCCTCCAGGTCCCAGGACGGCCGGATCGCGCTGACGTTGCCGGCGCGGTCCACCGCGCGGACGTAGAGTTTCTTGCTCGGTACGCCGGTTGTCGGGTCCGGCGCGACGGTGATCGGCACCTTGGCCGTGCCGTCGGCGGCGGCCTTCACCCGCATGGTGACCTTGTCCTGCTGGAAACCGTAGACATATTCGGCGATGTCGTTGTCGGCGGTGCTGCCGGGCTGGAAGGTGACCGTGCCGGTCGTCCGCACGTAGAGCGTCGGCTCGCCGTCAGGATAGTCCGCGGAAACGATCTTCGGGACGCTCGGTTTCACCGTGTCGACAATGAAATAGCAGTCGGGGGTGGCCGGACTGGTGATGCCGCTGCTGTCCGTACTGGTCGCGTGGTAGTGGTAGACGACGCCGTTGGCCAGGCTGCCGGTCGGCACCTGCGGCCAGGAGAACGACGAGCCGGCCACGGTCGGACCGACATCGTTCTGGTACGCGACATTGCCGCTGGGGTCGACGATCTGCAGCCGCGAGGTGATGTTGTCGCCGGAGTCCGGATCGTCGGCGGCGCCGGTGAACTGCGGGGTGTTGGTGCCGATCGCCACCGGGGCGGAGGCGGTGCCACAGGTGACCGGCCGCGTCATGTTCAGACCGCGCGGCATCCGCGGCGGATTGTCGTACGTGATCGACAGGACCGCGGTGTTCGGCTGGAATTTCTTCCACTGGTAGATGTTGCGCTCGTCCGGTGCTTTCAGGCCGATCGACATCGTGGTGGCTCGCCGGTTGGCGACGTCCTGGACGGCGTTTTTCAGGTTGTCGCCGGCAAAGGTCATGTTCTTGGGATCGGGCCGCGGATAGGCCTCGGCCGACTGTGTGCTGAACCAGGTCTTCCAGTAGCCGCCGGTGTTGTCCCAGTCGAGAAACGCGTTGGGGTCGAGGTCCTGGAGCAGCCAGGCCTCGACCGGAGTGGCCGTGCCGGACGGACTGTAGTCCAGCACGATGTGGAAGCTCGCGTCCGTGATCGTGGCGCCGGCGATGGTCTGCGCGCCGTTGACGGTCGACAGCAGGAACATCGAGCGATAGAGGTTGCCGCTGTTGTCGTAGGCCCAGCCGACTTTCGCGCCACCGTCATTGGTGTCGTAGCCCCAGCCGGTCTGGTTTCCCATCCGTACGTTGACGTGCATCCACCTGATCAGGCCGCCGCTCAGCGACGGGTCGATGTAGAGCGGAAAACGCGCGGCCGGGTCGTCGAGCATCCCGGTGTCCGGCGTCAGTACGAACTCGGTCGGACTGGCCGCGGCCGGTGCGGTGCCGGCCTTGGCCAGCTGTCCGGCGGCGGTCGTGGCCAGACCGACCCGCGCGTATTTCGGCGGCTGCTTCCCGCCGAGGCCGGCGACGGCGGCTTTCTGCGCGGCGCTGACCGGTGCCGGCGGCGTGTCCCACATCATCGGATTTCCGGCGGTGAAAAGGATCTTGCCGGCGCGGTCGACGGCGACCGTACGCCCGTCGGCCTTCGTACGCAGCGTCACGCCGGTCGCGCTGACCGGATAATGGAGCGTCCGCAGCGCCGGATTCTGTGCGGCGGCGCGGTCCTTCACCACGAGCAGATGCGAAAATCCGTCGATGGTGACCTGGATTCGCAGGTCGACGCCGGGAAAAACGTCGGGATAGGTGGCCGTGTCGGCGGAAACCTCCGGCGCCGGCAGTTTCGCGATCCATCCCATCCGCACCTGGGCGTCCGGATGTCCGATGCTGAGCAGGTTGGTGCTGCCGCCGCCGGAAAGCACGATCGGAACGGTCGTGGCGGCCGGCCGGATCGAGCCGTCCGGCTGGCGGTGCAACGTGGTGTCCGGCGCGACCCAGCCGTCGCCACGACGTACGCGCACCGGCATCGCGTGCTGCTCGAGCGTACGCGTGCCGTCCGGATTGGCGTACGTCGTCGAGGTTTCCGAGCGTAGGCTGGGAATCTCCACGCGTTTACCGGATGTTTTGGCGCTTTGTATCGCTTTCGCGTCCGGTGACGCGTATGGGTCGACCTTCCGCGCCGGCGTTTTGGCCGGAACTGGACTGGCCTGTGCGTCGGTGACCATGGACAGCGGCAGCAATACCGCCGCCACGAACGAGACAAATGCGATCAGACGTCCGCGACGGCGGCTTGGACCCATGGATTCACCCCGGAAAAAGGAGAGGTCAGCGCAGCAACCTTGGCACGTCGGCGTTTTCCCGGCCATCACTGCGATATCCCTCGAAGTAATGAAAAGGTAAAACACCGCGATGATTGTCGAACTGATGGCAGCCGCGATCGCGTACGTGTGAGACTCCGGCCGGAATATCGCCGGCTTTGGAGATCTCCATGCCTATTTCCCGCCGTTTACGACGCCGCGTCCAGGCGTCCCTGGTGCTCCTGCTGACGATCACGCTGGTGGTGACCAGCCATGACCCGGCGGTGGCCGCGCCGTGGAAACCGGCCGACCCGGTTTTCCAGCCGAAGAAGGAGAAGTCCGTACCGGTCAGCAAGGTCACGCCGAAGGCGTTGCCGGCCGACCCAGGTGCGAAGCTGCGGATGACGAAGGCACCGGCGGTGAGCTGGCCGGCGGCCGCGACCGCCGACGCTCAGGTCGCCGCGGCGCCGACGGCCAGGAGCGGCAAGATGGCCGCGCAGGTGCCGGCGACCGGCAGGGCCGGCACGCTGCCGGTGTGGGTCACCGCGCCGACCGGCAAGCAGGCCAAGGCTCAGGCCAACACGCCGGCACCGACCAAGGTGCGGGTGGAAAACCTCGGCCGCAAAGGCAACGCGCTGTGGCTGCGGCTGGCGCGTACGGACGGCGTCGAGCAGCCGGGGACGGTCGGCCTGCAGGTCAGCTACCAGTCCTTCCGCAACGCCTACGGCGGTGACTGGGCCAACCGGCTGCAGCTGGTGAAGCTGCCGGCCTGTGCGTTCGCCAACCAGGCGGCCGCCGAGGCCGGCCAGCCGCCGGCGGTCGCGGCCGGCTGCGTGCCGACCGTGGTCCCCAGCCACAACGACGGCTCCGGCGTGATCACCGCCGACGTGCCGGTGGCCGCCGACGGCGCCGCACCGGCCGCCTACGCGGTGCAGGCCGCGATCGGTGGCTCGGCCGGCACGTTCGCCGCCACCAGCCTGGCGCCGAGCGCGACCTGGCAGGTCGGCGGCGCGGCCGGCGACTTCAACTGGTCGTATCCGATGGAGATGCCGCCAGCGATCGGCGGTCCGGCGGCGAAGGTGTCGCTCGACTACTCCTCCGGTGGAGTCGACGGGCGTACGTCCGCGACCAACAACCAGCCGTCGTGGGCCGGCGAGGGGTTCGAGCTGACACCCGGCGGCTCGGTCGAGCGCCGCTATGCCTCGTGCGCCCAGGACACCAAGGGAAACAACGGCACCAAGCCGGTCGGTGACCTGTGCTGGAAGACCGACAACGCCACCTTCACGCTGAACGGCAAGGGTGGCGAGCTGGTCAAGGACGACACCACCGGCCAGTGGCACATGAAGGGTGACGACGGCACCGTCGTGACCCGGCAGACCGGCGCGCCGAACGGCGACAACGACGGCGAGTACTGGATCTTCACCACCAAGGACGGCACGAAGTACTACTTCGGCCTGAACCACCTGCCCGGTTACGACTCGACACCGGACGACCCGAAGAAGAACACCAACTCGGCGTGGACCGTGCCGGTGGCCGGCAACGACGTCAACGAGCCGTGCCACAAGACGGCGTTCGCCGACTCGTTCTGCGACCAGGCATACCGGTGGAACCTCGACTACGTCGTGGACCGGCATGGCAACACGATGAGCCTGTTCTATGCCACCGAGATCAACCACTACGCGCGCAACGCGACCGCCACGACGGTTAGCGCGTACGTCCGCGGCGGCAACATCGACCACATCGACTATGGCCAGCAGGACGGGCGCGTCTACACCGACCCGGCGATCGCGCGTGTGCTGTTCACCACCGCCGAGCGGTGCGTGCCCGGCAGCGCGTGCACGTACAGCCAGCCGCAGACCTATCCGGACACGCCGCTGGACCAGCTGTGCGACAGCACCACCAACTGCGACAAGCGGTTCAACCCCGGTTTCTTCACCACCAAGATGCTGACCAAGGTGACCTCGCAGGTGTGGCGCGGCAGCGCGTACGGCGACGTGGACTCGTGGTCGCTGGCGCACTCGTTCCGCGATCCCGGTGACGGCACGCGGGCTGGCCTGTGGCTCGACGGCATCGGCAATGCCGGTCTGGTCGGCGGCTCGGTGCAGACGCCGCAGGTCACCTTCGACTCCATCCAGCTGGCCAACCGCGTCGTCATCCCCGGCGACAACGAGCCGCCGATGAACTGGCTGCGGGTCAGCACGATCAAGTACGGCACCGGCGGCACGCTGGCGGTGACGTACTCGCCGCCGGAGTGTGCGGCCGGCAACCTGCCCGCGGCCGCGGACACCAACACCATGCGCTGCCATCCGATCAAGTGGACGGCACCGAACGAGACCGCGCAGCGCACCGACTGGTTCCACAAGTACGTGGTCACCCAGGTGACCGAGGCGGACCTGGCCGGCGGCAACGAGCCGGTGGTCACGCAGGTCAAGTACCTGTCCGCACCGGCGTGGCGACACGACGACGAAGACGGCCTGGTGCCGATCGGCGAGAAGACCTGGGGCCAGTGGCGCGGCTATGACCACGTCCAGGTGCTCAAGGGCAACCCCGGCGGACCGCAGACCGTCACCGACTCACGCTATTTCCGTGGCATGGACGGCGACCTGAAGGCCGACGGCAGCCACAAGAGCGTGCCGATCACCGACTCGACCGGCGGTACGGTCGCCGACCATGTGGCGCTGGCCGGGCAGCTGCGCGAGCAGGACACGCTCAACGGCACGCAGTTGGTGTCGCGGACGATCACCGACCCGTGGGTCTCGGCGGCGACCGCGGTCAGCAAGAAGGACTGGGGGACGACCAGCGCGTACGAGACGCAGCAGGCCGGCAACCACCAGGCCGAGAGCCTGGACGGCGGAGCGCTGCGGCAGAGCGCGGCCAACAACATCTATGCCGCCGACGGCACGCTGCTGGCATCCAACGACCAGAAGGACCTGTCCAACCCCAACGACGACACGTGTACGCGCTACGAATACGCCAACAACGCCAGCGCCGGCCTGTCCGAGCTGCCGACCCGCAAGCAGACGGTCGCGGTCGGCTGCGACAAGTCGTACACGCCGCAGCAGGTGCTCTCCGACGAGCGCACCTACTACGACGGCGCGACCTCGCCGACCACGCCGCCGACCAAGGGTGACGTGACGCGTACCGACCGGCTGTCCGGTTTCGACTCCGACGGCACGCCGCGCTACCAGACGGTGAAGACGGCCAAGTACGACGCGATCGGCCGCGCCACCCAGATCACCGACGCGCTGAACAACGTCACCACGACCGACTTCACACCGTCCGGCGCCGGACCGCTGACCAAGACGACCATCACCCAGGCCAACGGCCAGACCGCGGTCACCGAGCTGGAACCGGCCTGGGGCAAGGAAACCGCGGTCACCGACGCCGGCGGCCACCGCACCGAGGCCACCTACGATCCGCTCGGTCGCGCGGTCAGCGTCTGGCTGCCCGGCCGTTCCGGCGGTGCGACGCCGGCCGGCGACCCGGCGGCCAAGGCCGGCGCGAACATCGCCGGCAAGGCGGCCGCCGCGGACAACGCGTCGGTGCCCAACATGCACTACACGTACTCGGTGCAGGCCGACGCGGCGAGCTCGGTCACCACCGACACGTTGCAGACCGACGGCAGCCTGCGCACCACGTACACGATGTCGGACGGCCTGCTGCGCAAGGTGCAGACACAGGAGCCAGCACCTGGCGGCGGCCGTACGTTGACCGACGTACGCTACGACAGCCGTGGCCTCGAGGTGAAGAGCGACGGTCCGTACTACAACGACGCACCACCGAACACCGACGTCCTCACCCCGGACGAGTCGGCGCTGCCGACCCAGAAGATCACCGAGTACGACCTGGCCGCCCGGCCGACCGCCGAGGTCTTCCGGTCCGACGGCGAGGAGAAGTGGCGGACGACCCACACGTACGCCGGTGACCACCAGACCGACGACCCGCCGGCCGGTGACGCGCCGAGCACCAGGTTCACCAACGTGCAGGGACAGGTCACCGAGCTGCGCGAGTACGCCGGCAGCTCGCCGACCGGCAGCTACGACAAGACCGCCTACACCTACACACCGGCCGGTCAGCTGGCCAGCGTCACCGACCCGAGTGGCAACAAGTGGACGTTCGACTACGACGTACGCGGACGCAAGATCAAGGAGACCGACCCCGACCGCGGCGCCACCACCTACACGTACAACGACCTCGACCAGATGACGTCGAGCACGGACGCGCGCGGCACGACGCTGGCGTACACCTACGACGCCATCGGCCGTAAGACCGGTGAGTTCCTCGGCTCGACGAGCGGCACGAAGCTCGCCGACTGGGTCTACGACACGCTCACGGTTGGGTCGCCGACCTCGTCCACGCGATATGTCAACGGTCAGGCGTACACGACGCGGATCACCGGCTACAACTCGGCCGGCAAGCCGCTCGGCGCGCAGGTCACCATCCCGTCCTCGGAAGGTGGACTGGCGGGGACCTACACGACGACCAACACCTACAACGTCGACGGTGAGATCGCGACCTCGGCGCTGCCGGCGATCGGCGACCTGCCGGCCGAGACCATGCAGTATGGCTATGACGCCAACGACCAGCCGACCACGCTGTCGTCGAACCTGACCACGTACGTGCGCGGCACGCAGTACACGCCGTTCGGCGAGGTTTCGTTGGTGACGCTGGGATCCACCGGCGGCAAGTGGGTCCAGCTCGGCTACGAGTACGAGCAGGGGACCCGGCGGCTGCAGAAGGTCACCACCGACAAGGAGACGCTGCCGCGGCGGATCTCCAGCGTGGCCTACACGTATGACCCCGGCGGCAACATCACCAGCGTCACCGACACGCCGTCGTCCACCAGCGGCCAGCCGGCGGACACGCAGTGCTTCAACTACGACAACCTGCGGCGGCTGACGTCGGCGTGGACGCCGTCCAGCAACGACTGCTCGACCGCGCCGAGCCAGAGCGCGCTTGGTGGTCCGGCGCCGTACTGGAACGCCTACACCTACGACGCGAGCGGCAACCGCAAGACCGAGACGCGGACGACCCCGACCGCGTCGACCACGTCGACGTACAGCTATCCGGCGCCGGGACAGCCGCAGCCGCACGGCGTGACGCAGGTGCAGACCACCGGCAGCACGACCGGCACCAGCACGTATTCGTACGACGCCACCGGAAACCAGCTCACCCGCAACGGGGAGAGCTACACCTGGGACGCCGAAGGCAACCTCACCAAGGTCACCAACGGCGGCAAGTCGACCGACTTCGTCTACGACGCCGACGGCAACCGGCTGCTGCGCCGCGACTCGACCGGCACGACGCTGTATCTCGGCGACACCGAGGCACTGCTCAAGCCGGACGGCTCGGTGGCCGGCACGCGCTACTACAAGCACGGCAAGCAGACCGTGGCGATCCGGACCGCCGGCAAGCTGACCTGGCTCGGCGCCGACCAGAACGGCACGTCCAACACCGCGATCGCCGACACCGCGACGCAGGAGGTCGTACGCCGGTTCTTCGACCCCTTCGGCAACAACCGCGGCACCGCGGCGCCGGTCTGGCCGGGACAGCGGTCGTTCGTCGGCGGCACCTCGGATCCGTCGACCGGACTGATACACCTCGGCGCACGTGAGTACGACCCGACGATAGGCCGGTTCATCTCGGTCGACCCGAAGGTCGATTACCAGCAGCCGGACACGCTCAACGCGTACTCGTACGCGAACAACAACCCGGTGACCTTCACCGACCCCGACGGCACGTCGTGGTTCAGCGACATCATCACCTCGGTCAAGAGCGTCGCGCAGACGGTCGTCAACCGGGTCGTGGACACCGTCAAACAGGCGGTGCAGGTGGTCACGCCGGTGATCAACTGGGTGAAGGACCAGGCCACGGCGGCCTTCGAGGCAGTCAAGAGCTTCGTACAGAAGACCGTCGAGGTGGTGAAACAGGTCGTCAAGACGGTCGTCAAGGTCGTCAAGAAGGTCGTCAAGGAAGTCAAGAAGGTCGTCAAACAGGTCGCGAAAGTCGCGAAGAAAGTCGCCTCAGCCGTCAAGGACACGGTGAAGAAGGTCGCGTCCAAGGTCGGAGCGGCGGCCGTCGCGGTCGGAAAGGCCGTCGCGAAGGCGGCCACCGCGGCGGCGAAGTGGGCCTGGGAGAACCGAGAACAGATCCTCTGGACGGCGCTGGACGTAGGACTGACCATCGCCGCCTGTGCCGGCACCGCCGGCGCCGGATGCATCGCGCGCGGCCTGCTCGAGGTCGCGGCCTGGACAGCGGCGTCGAACCTGCTGCCTGACCCGCCGGCGCCGGCCGCGGAGTCGGCGGCCGAGCCGAAGCAGTATTCCGGCACGGTCACCTTCGGCAGCGACGGCAAGATCCAGCGGCCACCGGAGTACGACCCGGCCAACTGGAAGACCGGGACGGTCGCCGACCAGTCGATGGAGCAGTTGAGGCATGGCAAGGAGGAGGACTTCAAGTATCGAGGACACACTCCGTCGACCTTCGACGGCCCGGCGCCACGGCGAGCGAAGCTGGTCGGTTGGGCCCTGAGCGCGATGGACGTGATCTTCAAGATCGGCCACTGATCCGACGGCCCGGCCCGGACGCTGTGACGGCGTCCGGGCCGGCCTGTTTTTGGCCCCGTTTTTGGGCCCCCGATGCCAGAGTCCGTGGCGCGTACGACAAACCAGCGACCATCGCGCGGCCGGTGTCTGGCGGCGGTCAGCGCGCGAAGATCTCGACCAGGTTGTCGCCGCGTGCGGAGCGGTGGATCATCACCGAGCGCTGCCAGCGGCGGCGGTGGATGAGGCCGGCGCGCTCCAGATACTGGCAGTGGTGCGTCATCGTCGTGGCGCTGCACGAGGCCAGCGCGGCGGCGTCGCTCATCGTCATCGGCGCGGACAGCGCGCGCAGCAGGATCGCGCGTACGGACCCCACGACCGTGTTGAGCGGATCGTCGGTCTGGCCGATCACCGGCTGGCGTTCCCACACGCTGCCGATCGCCGGCACCGGATAGCCGACCCACACCATGTCCGGCAGGTCCGCGTTGAAGACGCTCGCGCGCAGGCCCGAGACCATCGGCACGAGCACGAGCGGACGGCCGCCGAGGTCGATCACGGTGGGGTGGCGGTCCGGCAGCGTCAGCGCGCCGTCCGCGTACGAGAAGCGGCTGCTCAGGCTGCCGAGCAACAGGTCGACGGCGTCGGTGACGACGGCGGCACCGACGCGCTCGGTCTCCAGCGACAGCAGGTTCTTGGCTCTGGCCCAGATCCGCTCGGTCGCGCTCCACGCCTCCCCAAGCGCGTCGGCGTACGCGCTCAGCCAGCGGCCCGGCTGCGCCAGCACCGGCCGCCAGGACTCCGGCGGATGTCCCAGGTAGGTCAGCTCGAGCTCGGTCACCAGCAGGTCCGGCCGTACGGATCGGATCAGGTCGAACTGCTCGGCGATCGGCACCTGTCCGGGCCGGCCGAGCGGCACCAGGCAGTCCGGGATGGACACCGTGTCCGGCGCGAACAGCGGCCGCAGCACGTCCGGCCGGGTCACCGCCCGGCGGACCGCGGCCCGCACCTCCTGCGGCGTACCCTGCGCCGGGCCGCCGAGGCTGTCCGCGACCGTGGACAGCAGGCTCACCAGCGGGTTGACCGACAGCTGTACGGTCGCGTCGCCGGACATCCGCAGCGACGTGCCGGCGACACGCCGCGTCCTTTTCGCCACTGCGCCAGTCATCCCATCGGCCCTTCGTCCGGCACACTGACCCGGTTGTCCGGTGACTCACCGTTTACTGAAAAGGCCTGACAACGTCAAGAGATCCCTGCCGGGAGGGTAGTTTCCGCTCAAAATCAACGGCGGCTATTCCGGCAACTGTGGCGTTACCGGATTTCTTCCCGCACCGACAAAACGGTTGAGCGCTAAATGGCGAGCAGCCGCGGCAGCGCCGCCTCGACGACCGGGGTGACTTCGGCGACGGTCACCTGGCGGCCGAGCTCGGCGGTCAGCGAGGTGACGCCGGCGTCGGTGATGCCACACGGTACGAACGTGCCGAAGGCGGCCAGGTCGGCGTCGCAGTTGATGGCGAAGCCGTGCATGGTGACCCCGCGGGCGACCCGCAGGCCGATCGCCGCGACCTTGCGGTCGGGGCCACGCTCGTCGGCGGCGACCCACACGCCGCTGCGGCCTTCCACCTGCACGCCGGTCACGCCGAAGGTGGCGCACACGTCGATCAGCATGAGCTCCATCCGGCGTACGAACGCGACCACGTCGACCGGCTCCGGCAGCTTGACGATCGGATAGCCGACCAGCTGTCCCGGCCCGTGCCAGGTGATCTTGCCGCCGCGGTCGACGTCGACGACCGGCGTGTCACCGGCCGGCCGTTCCCACGGCTCGGTCCGCTTGCCGGCGGTGTAGACCGGCGGATGTTCCAACAGCAGCACGGTGTCCGGCCCGTCGCCGGCGACCCGTGCCGCGTGCAGCTGTTTCTGCCGTTCCCACGCCTGGACGTACTCGACCGTGCCGGCGCGTACGACCGTCAGCCGCGATACAGATGTCGTCACGTCGCCAAATCTACGCCGACTTCATCCGGCCGGTCGCGATGCCGGCCAGCCGTCGTACGAGTGTGCGTGGAGTGAGCCGGGTGGCGGTGGACAGCGCGGAGTTCAGCGCACCGGGCACGACGGTGGCGCGGCCGTACGCGCAGGCCGTCAACGCCGCACGCGCGACGTTTTCCGGTGTGTCCCACAGCAGCGCCGACGCGCCGGTCTCGCCGACACCGGTGGCGCTGCCCATCTCCGTCCTGGTGAAACCCGGCATCGCGACCGTCACCACGACCGACTTGTCGCGCAGTTCCTCGTGCAGCGACTCGCCGAAGTTGGTCAGGAACGCCTTCGTCGCGGTGTAGACCGCGAACAGCGGCGCCGGCTGCAGCGCGCCGAGCGACGACACGAGCAGGATCCAGCCGCGTTGGCGCTTCACCATCAGCGGCAGCGCCGCGCGGGTCAGCCGCATCGGCGCGACCGTGTTGAGCTGCAGCAGCCTGGTCGACTCGTCGGCGCCGATGTCGGCGAACGGTCCGAACGTACTCGCCGCCGCGTTGTTCACCAGCAGGTCCAGCGGCCGGCTCGGGTCGCCGAGCCGCGCCTCCACCCTGGCCAGCTCCCTGGCGTCGCTGAGATCCGCCGGCAGCACCTCGACCTCGACGCCGTGCCGGCTGGTCAGCTCGGCGGCCAGCTGGTCGAGCTTGCCGGTCGACCTGGCGACCAGTACGAGATCGACGCCGGCGCCGGCCAGCAGCCGCGCCATGGCGGCTCCGATCCCCGAGCTCGCCCCGGTCACCAGAGCGCTTGTGTACGGCAACGGCATGGCGCTCACCGTACCGGCCTACTGCCTGTGTGGATGCGCGGAGTAGTGGGCGGCCAGGATGTCGTCGCCGAAGTCGGCGCGCGGGAACCGGCAGACGCTGTGGATGTGGTTGGCGTCGTTCTGGGTGTTGTCGTATTCGACCAGGAAGTCCGGTGCCTGCAGCCGGTAGTAGTGGCCGCGACCCGGCTCGATCGAGCCCTCCCAGGCGAAATGTACGTCGTCCAACGCGGGCCGGCGGGCGGCTGCGATCGGCGCCGGCAGCCGGTCGACGTATGTGTCGACCAGCCGGCGCAGGATGTCGCTGGCCGCGCCGGGCAGCTTGGCTCCGGAGACGCCGAGCGGTTGCAACGGATCTGGGCTGATCCGCGGCGAGTACGTCGTGTGGATGTCGTGCGGCGCCGCGTCCGAGACGATCGCGGCCGACCGGCAGCCGGCGCCCATCGCGGCCAGCAGCTCGCGCGGAAGCACGGCCTCCTGCGTCAGCGGCGCGATGATCGGGGTGCCGCGGTAGTCGACGATGGCCGGGTTGGCGCCGAGGAAACACGGACTGATCGACACGTCGTCGCCGACCACCGTCACGTTCACCGACACGTGGTGGCCTTCGAACCGCCAGGCCCAGGCCTCGTCTTTTCTCGGGTCACCGAAGAAAATCGTCCAGTAGTCGGTGTTGTGCCGCTGCCGGTCGCCGCCTTCGCGCAGGTCGAGCACGTCCTCCAGCGCGATGATGCTGGCCGCCTGCGCGTACGCGTGTGGACTGAGCGCGCTCGCCAGCAGCCGGTGCACACCCTTGCGCTGCGCGCGGTCCAGCTCGGCGAAGGTCAAACCGGCGCGGTCTCTGGGCACGTACGTCCAGTCGCGCCGCACCTGCTCCTCGGTGAGCGGTCGGCACATGTCGGCGCTCTGGTCGTCGGTCAGCGACCCGAAGAGCGCGGCCGCCGCGGCTGCCATGTCCGGTTGCGTTCCCACCGGATCACCCTATCGGGGATGCCGGACCGGCTCTAAGTCCGCAGCAGGACAACGGTTCATCCCGGTGTCGGACGCGACCGCGCGATCGTACGGAAATCGTAAGAGGGTCTCTATCCGAGCAAAAGGAGAGATCTATGCGAAAAATCAGACGTTGGGGAGCTGTGACGGCGGCCTTGGTGGTCACGGTGGCGTCGCTCGTCGGCAGCGCGCCGGCACACGCCGCCGGCACGATCGACTGGGGTGCCTGTCCGCCGGAGATCGCCAGCCAGCCTGGCGGCTCGGCGTTGCAGTGCGGGTCGGTGTCGGTGCCGCTGGACTATACGAAACCGGCTGGTCCACACATTTCCGTCGCGGTCTCCCGGCTCGCCGCGCCGCCGGAGCACCGGCGCGGAGTCCTGCTGCTCAACCCCGGTGGTCCCGGCGGTCCGGGACTCGACATGCCGCTGATGATCGGCCAGCTCGCGCCGGCGAGCGTGCTCGACTCCTACGACCTGATCGGCTTCGACCCACGCGGACTCGGCCACAGCACGGCGCAGACCTGCGCGCTGACGACTGACCAGCAGATGGGCCTCATCCCGTATCCGCGTGCCGGCGGATTCGACGCGGACGTGGCCTTCCAGAAGCAGGTCGTCAAGCAGTGCTTCGACAACAGCGGCGCGGTGCTGCCCTACATCACGACCGCCAACACCGCCCGTGACATGGACCAGATCCGGACGGCTTTGGGGGAGCGGAAGATCTCCTACTTCGGCGTCTCGTACGGCACCTACCTCGGTGCCGTCTACTCGTCGCTGTTCCCGCAGAACACCGACCGGGTGATCCTGGACAGCTCGGTCGGCTCGCAGCTGATCTGGCGTGATGAGTTCCGAGCCTGGGGACCGGCGACCGAGCTGCGGTTCCCGGACTTCGCGAAATGGGCCGCGGCGCGCAATGGCGCGTACGAGCTCGGAGCGACGCCGGCGGCCGTACGCGCCACGTACTTCCGGCTGGCGGCGAAGCTGGACAAGACGCCGGTCGGTCCGTACACCGGCAACGTCTTCCGCGGCCAGACCCGCGGTGGGCTCTACAACGACAGCCAGTTCGCGTCGCTCGCGCAGCTCTGGCAGGCACTCGACCGCGCCGACGCGGCGACGGCGACCGCCGTCGCCAAGCGGGCCTCGCTGGCCACGCCGCCGGCGGACGACGGGGCGGCCGTGCTGACGGGTGTCCTGTGTGGAGACACCGCGTGGCCGAAGGATCTTTCCCGCTATCAGGCCGATCGCGAGCGGGACGCCAAGCGTTATCCGATCTCCGGCGCGATGGCCTCCAACGTCTGGCCGTGCGCTTTCTGGCCGGTGCCACCGAAAGAACCGCTCGTGAAGATCGACGCGGACGGTCCGTCCAACATCCTGATCCTGCAGAACCTGCGTGATCCGGCGACCATCTACAGCGGCGGCGTTCAGATGCGGGCCTCTTTCGGCGACCGCGCTCGGCTGGTGACGGTCAACCAGGGCGGTCACGGCGTCTATCTGTTCACGCAGAACGCGTGCAGCACCAACCTCGCGACGCAGTGGCTGGTGAACGGGACGCTTCCCAGGCACGACCAGTATTGTTCGGCCGGTGATGTTTCGCTGAAATCCAAGGCGATCGGCGCCAACCGGGACAGGATCGTGCAGCAGTTGCAGGCCAGGCAACGACCCTTCTAGGGTCTGTTTCGAAACAGACCCCAACCCCACCCGCCGGCCGGCGTACGCGTGCGGCCGGCGGACCCAGAGGTCGGGGCTTGGCGGCGCCGCGCGACGATGGCGGCATGTGGCTTGAGCTGCTGAGGTTGACGTTGACCAGCGTCCACGTGCTGGTCGAGGCGCTGTGGTTTGGTGCGATGGCATACAGCATCGCGGTGGTGCAGCCGCGGATCCTGGCCGACGCCGGGTCCGCGGCGGCCGCCGAGCCGCTGGCGACGACGATCGCGGCCGGCGCGCGCTGGAAGGTCGTCGGTCTGATCGCGACCCTGGTGGTCACCGGCGTCGCTTTGGCTCTGTTGCACGAAAACCGTACGCCCCTGTGGTGGGTCGTCACCGGCGTACGCGCGTTGATCCTGCTGACTGTCGGCGGCCTGTTCTGGCACGTGTCGTGGCGCATGTGGCCGCGGCGGATTTTCGCGCTGCCCGCGGAGATCCCCGGTCATCAGGCGGCTTTTCGCCGTATCGGCTGGACAATGCTGAGCCTGGTCGGCGCTTTTGTCGCCCTGGGCGTCGATCTCTAGGAGTCCTCGCGGGCCGCCTCGATGAGGGCCTCCATCGCCTCGGCCATCTTCCGCAGCGCGTCGTCGTCCATCTTGCGCAGCAGCCGCCGCTTGTTTTCCCTGCCTGCGTCGCGCATCTCGTCGATCAGCCGGGTCGCCTTCGGGGTCAGGTGGACGCGGCGTATCCGCCGGTCGTTTGGATCGACCGCGCGGCGCACGTAACCGCGCGCGGACAGCCGGTGGACGACACCGCTCACGCCGGCCAGTCCGATGCCGAGCGCGGCGGCCAGCTGCTGGCCGGAGGCGGGGCCGCCGACCGCCACGATCATCAGCACCTTGAGCTGCTGCATGGTCAGGTCGACCGACTGCAGGGGACTGTTCACGGTGGCCGCGGCGACCCGGACGAACTCGTCGTCGGCCTGCTCGATCCGGTCGATCAGGCTGTCCTGCTCCGCCACGGCAAGAACTTTACACTATGCAAATAGTTCGCGTCATGCGTAGTATTCGGGCCATGGACGTACTCATCGCAGGTGCTGGACCTGTTGGCCTGTTTTTGGCCGCCGAGCTGCGATTGGCCGGTGTCGAGCCGGTTGTCGTCGAGCCGGTGGCGGAGTTCGCGACCGAGCGCGTGGACGACGACCGCGGACTGACCGACCGTACGATGCGGACCTTCGACGCGCGGGGGATCGCCGGCTCGTTCCGCGTGGTCGCGGCGTCGGCGATCCGCCGGCTCGCGGAGAGTGGAGGCGTGTCGACCGATGCCACCGATCTCGCCGGACTGTTGGAAAGCCTCGGCATGGCGCACATGAAAGGCGACTTCTCCATGCTGCCGCTGATCGACCCCGGCGACATCGCGCCGGAGCTGACCGCGCCGGTGATGGTGATGCAGAGCGACGTCATGCGGATCCTGGGCGCGTACGCCGACGGAGTGGCGGTCTGGCGCGGATGTGCGGTCGTCGGTGCCACGGCTGACGACGACGGCGTGACCGTCGAGCTCAGCGACGGCCGGACCGTACGGACGCGTTACCTGGTCGGCTGCGACGGTGGCCGGAGCGTGGTGCGCGAGGCCGCCGGCTTTGACTTCGCCGGCACGGATCCGTCGATGGTCGCGGTGGTCGGCGAGGCCGAGGTGACTGGCGTCGAACCGGGTTTTCACAGGTTTCGCAACGGAATCGCGGCCGTATCTGCGGGGCCGTGCGCGGTGATGGAGTTCGACGTGGACGACCTGGACCGTGCTGCCGACGTGACCGCTGAGGAGTTCGAGCGCCGGCTGCGCCGCGTGACCGGTGTCGAGGTGGAGGTGTCGTCGATCGCCGGTGCTTACCGGGTCACCGACCACGCTCGTCAGTCGTCGACCTACCGGCGCGGCCGAGTGTTCCTGGCTGGTGACGCGGCGCACGTACACTCGCCGATCGGCGGCCAGGGGCTCAACCTGGGGTTGCAGGACGCGGCGAACCTCGGCTGGAAGCTGGCCCTGGTCGTACGCGGCCTGGCGCCGGAGGCGCTGCTGGACACCTACACCGCTGAGCGGCATCCGGTCGGCGCGGCGGTTTTGCGTAACAGTCGGGCCGAAACGGCGTTGTTGCGCACCGATCCGCAAACCGAGGCTCTGCGCGACCTGATCGGTGAGCTCATGCCGGAGCCGGCGGTCACGCGGTTTTTCCTCGACCAACTGCATGGTGCCGGCGTGCGCTACGAATGTGGTGGATTCTTCGATGGCGATGTTTCGGTGCTACGAGCCGGATTGCCGGTGTTGCTGACCGACTCGCCGGACGCTCGCGAGGTCGCCGCCAAATGGGGGGCGCGCGTCCGGATCGTTGACAGTCAACGGCAGGCGCTCGTACGCCCCGACGGCTATGTCGCCTGGGCCGCGGACGACGGCCCCGACCTCGCCAGCCTCGCCGCGGCACTCACGCACTGGTTCGGCGCCGCCTGACTATCCGCTACGGCGAGAAACTGTCATACCCAGGTGAGAATGTGGCCCCCACCCAGTGGTCGGGGTGGGGGGTGGGTTCGTGAGGTTACCTAGGAAATGAAGTTGATCTTGAGCCCCGGTCCGACGATGTCGATCTTGAGACGCAGCCTGGCGACGTTGATCTTGAAACACGGCCCGACGAGGTTGATAGTGAGATGCCGTCCCGCGAGGTTGATTTGAGACGCCGCCTCGCGAAGTCGACCCTGGTCAGAGCAGCGACCGCGGCTCGATCCGCGTCTCGACGGCGGCGCCCTCGGGGGAGCGCTCCACGTGGTAGGCGCCCTTGCCGGGGATCTCGGTGACGGCCTCCACGAACCTCGTGCCGCGATACACGAGCCCGACGCCGTCGTCGGTGGCATAGCCGGCCGGCAGTGTCTTGTCGGCGATCAGCTCGTGAAACAGCGGCCGGCGCTGTCGCTCGCCGTCATAGTGCACGCCGTTGGAGTACGGCAGCATCGCGAGGCCGTTGGTGACCGGCCGCAGGTCCGGTCCGTACGAGTCGGTGGTGCCGCCGACGTGCCAGCAGATCGAGCCGGCCGACACGCCGGCCAGCACTACGCCGGCCTGCCAGACCCGCGGCATGATCGCGTCGAGTCCGTGCACGCGCCACACGGCGAGCAGGTTGGCGACGCTGCCGCCGTTGACCCAGATGACGTCCTGCTCCAGCAGGTGGCCTTCGATGTCCTCGACGTTCGGCATGCTGAACAGCGACAGGTGGCTCGCGTCCACGCCGGCGATGCGGGCCGCCTCGTCCTCCCAGGCCATGAACCACTGCTGGTCGCCGCCGGCGGTGTCGATGTGGCAGACCTTCGGCCGGCGGCCGTCGACACCGGACAGCTCGATGGCGTAGTGCAGGAGCGGAGCGTACGTGAGCTGGTAGCGCGCGCCGCGTCCCCAGCCGCCGGACGTGGCGAGAATCGTCGGTTCGTCAGTGGTCATGGCGCAATTCTGCTGCGCCGCGTCTGTCTGGTCACATCAGATAAAACCGGCATTGCCGGCCGGAACGTCACTTAGTTAAGCTAAGCTAAATATCTTGAGGAGGGGATCGGATGACCCGGACGTTCCCGATGAGCCGACAGTGTCCGTACGACCCGCCGCCGGACTACGGGCGACTGCGAGAGAGTGAGCCGGTCAGCCGGGTCCGCACCTGGGACGGCACGGAGGCGTGGCTGATCACCCGATACGCCGACTCTCGAGCCGTACTGGCGGACCGGCGGTTCAGCTCGGACAGCCGGCGACCCGGATATCCGTCGGTCAGCGCGGCAAGCGCGGTCAGCCGGCGGCAGATGCGGTCGTTCATCAACATGGACGATCCGGAGCACGCGCATTTTCGCCGGATGCTGATCAGCAGCTTCACGATGCGCCAGGTCGAGGCCTTGCGGCCGCGCATACAGTCCATTGTGGACAGTCTGGTCGACGACATACTGGCGGCCGGCCCGCCGGTCGATCTGGTCCAGGCTTTCGCGCTGCCGCTGCCGTCACTGGTGATCTGCGAGCTGCTCGGCGTGCCGTACGCGGATCACGACCGGTTCCAGGCCTGGAGCCGCACGACGATCAACGCGGCCAGTACGGCCGAGCAGGCGCAGCGGGCGGTCACCGAGCTGGCCGGCTATCTCGGTGAGCTGGTCGACGCCAAGGATCGCGAGCCCGGTGACGACCTGATCAGCCGGCTGGTCGTCAACCAGCTGCGGCCGGGGCACGTGACACGCGCGGACGTGGTCGGCATGGCGCGGCTGCTGCTGGTGGCCGGCCACGAGACCACGGCCAACATGATCGCGCTCGGCACGGCCGCCTTGCTGGCACATCCCGACCAGCTCGAACGGCTGCGTACGGACCCGTCGGTGGTGAAGTCGTCGGTCGAGGAACTGCTGCGGTATCTGACGATCACGCATTCCGGCCGGCGGCGCGTGGCGACCGAGGACGTGACCGTCTCTGGCCAGCTCATCAGCGCCGGCGAGGCGGTGATCGTCGCCGGCGACGCGGCCAACCGCGACCCGGAGGTGTTCGCCGAGCCCGACCAGCTCGACGTTGCGCGAAAGGCGCGGCAACATGTCGCCTTCGGGTACGGGATCCACCAGTGTCTGGGGCAGCCGCTCGCGCGCGTCGAGCTGCAGGTCGTCCACGGCACCTTGTACGGCCGGATTCCGACGCTGAAACTTGCCATACCGGCCGAGCAACTTCGGTTCAAGCACGACATGATCGTGTATGGAGTGCACGAACTTCCGGTGAGCTGGTAGGAGAGAAAGCATGAAGATAGTCGTGGACCGTGACAAGTGCATCGGGTCGGGCCAGTGCGTGATGACTGACCCGGCGGTGTTCGACCAGGACGAGGACGACGGCCTGGTGATCCTGCTGCAGCCCGAGCCGCCGGCCGATCACCAGGCGGCGGCCCGGGATGCCGCGATGATCTGTCCCTCTCAGGCCATCACGATCCAGGAGTAGGCGCGCGGCGGCGCAGGTAGTAACCGGCGGTGGCGACGATCAGCCCCACACCCCACAGCGGCAGGAGCAGCATCGTCGCCAGGCCGAACAGGCCGTTGACCGAGTCGACTGGCGCGGTGGATCCGTGCCGTACCAGCGCCGCGACCAAGTCCGGCACCATCGTCACCAGTGCGACGGCGACGAGCAGGAAACACGTGACCGGAAAGGCGACCGGCACGCGGCGGCCACTCAGCCAGAGCGTCCAGCGGGGGAAGACCTCACCCCAGCGGTGGATCAGGCCGAAGGTCATCACCACGCCGAACAACGCCATCAGTCCCAAGCTCAGGCCGGCCAGCCAGCCGCCGTTGCTGTGCAGCATGGCGACCAGCTCCGGTGAGCCGCCGAGCGGTACACCGAAGGCCCACGAGATCCGCTCGCTCGCGTAGAGGCAGGGCGGGATCATCGACAGGTACGCGGCCGCGCGACCCCACCGGGCCGCTGCCGCGGGAGTCGTCCAGCCGCATTTCTCGGACGCGTTTCGGCCACGCCGCAGATATCTGAGCGTGGTGACGGTCCACAGCGCCGCACCGCCGAGGCAGAGCAGCTGGAACCGCACCGGCCACGGATAGAGCATGCCGACCGCCTGGCCGAACGACATCCGGTCGGATCCGAGGCCCAACAGCACCGGCACGGTGTAGCCGAGCGAGGTGATCAGCCGCGAGTTGACCAGCAGACACAGCGAAACGGCCACGACTGCGCCGTAGCCGGCCGGTGCGTACGCACGACTGCGGCGTGTCATCCAGAGCGCCGCGCCGACGCCGACAGTGGCCATCGCGGCAACGATGAGGCCGGCCAGTCGCCGGTCCGGAAGCGCCAGCAGGCCGTCGGTCGCCGGAAACCCGGGACCACCGAGACTCCACACGACGCCGAGCGCCGCCAACACCGCGGACCACCCGGCCGCCGCGTACGCCGGCCAGCGATTACCTGCTACGGCGCGTAATTGTCGTACCGGTGCGTCATTCTGGCCCCCTCCCAACCGGGTGGGGGGTGGGTTCGTGGGTGTTTTCCCTAAAGAAAAACGATCTAGGTGCATCGGAGCCATCCCTTCGCATTCGGACGGCTCCAGCCTCGGCTCGCCGGACCTTCCGGCACAGGTGCCGATCGGCCACGGAGGCGACCTCTCGGCCGCCCACCAGTGCCGTTCGGCACGGGTTTTCTGTCGGTCGGCCGTTCTAGGCTGCAAGACGTGGGTAAGACCTGGTTGCGCCGGAGCGTGGCGGTGGTGTTCGCCGCCGCGTTCCTGGCCGCGACCACCACCGCGGCCTCGCAGCTGAGCGCGTACGACCTGGTGCCGGGTTCGGTCGTGGCCGCCGTCGCGACCGCCACGCTGCTCTGGTGGCCGCCGCGGTTCTGGCTGCTGGCGATCGCTGCGGCGGTCTCGATCGGCGGCACGATCGTCTACGCCGGTCCGCCGCGCGACCACGCACCCGGCTGGCTGTTGGTCGAGCCGGCGACTCTGGTCGCGCTGGTGTTCCTCGCCGTGCGCTGGGGCGGGACCAGGTGGACGTTCGGCGCGGCGGGCGTGGCCGGCCTGGCCGTCGCGTTGGCCGTGCTCCGTTTCCTGCCGCCGGCCTCGTTCGTTGAGGCGCTGGCGTCGTGCGCGCTGTGGGGGATGCCGGCGATCGCCGTGGCGGCGGCAGCCGCTTACCTTCGCTGGAACGCCGTCGAGCGCGTGCGCGCGGTGTCCGAGGCTCGCCGCGAGCAGCGGCTGCGGCTGGCTCGCGACCTGCACGACTTCGTCGCACACGACGTGAGCGAGATGGTCGCGCAGGCGCAGGCCGCGCGGTTTCTCAGCGACGGCGACACCGCGGCGCTTGAGCGCATCGAGGCCGCCGGCCTGCGTGCTCTCGGCTCGATCGACCAGACCGTGCACGCGCTGCACTGGGACAGCGACCGAGAGCCGGTGCCGGGGCTGGCCGACCTTGCCGAGCTCGCCGAGCGGTTCACCGCCGCCGGATCGGCGCGCGTACGGCTCGACATGTCGCCGGATCTCATTCAGGCCGTGCCGCGCGATGTCGGCAGCACGGTCTATCGCGTGGTGACCGAGGCGTTGACCAACGTACGCCGGCACGCGCCCGACGCTCAGGAGGTGCTGGTGAGCCTGGTACGCAGCGGTCAGAGCGTGCGGCTGACGGTGACCAACGACGGCGAGCCCGTCCTCGACACCGGCCGGCGCGGCGGCCTCGGCCTGTCCGGACTGGCCGAGCGGGTCGAGGTGCTCGGCGGCACGCTCACCGCCGGCCCGGCCGAGCCCGGTTGGTGCCTGTCGGTGCGGCTGCCGGTGGCGGCCGCGTGATCGGCCGGGCAATTCGCATCGTGATCGCCGACGACCAGGAAGGCATCCGTACGGCCTTCCGGATGGTGTTGGAGGCGCAGCCGGACATGACCGTGGTCGGCGAGGCGGCCGACGGCCGGGCCGCCGTGGAGACCGCACGCCACCTGAAGCCCGACGTGCTGCTGGCCGACATCCGGATGCCGCGGCTGGACGGCCTGGAGGTCACCCGCCTGCTGGCCGACTCGACACGGGTCATCGTCGTGACCACCTTCGACCTGGACGAATACGTGCACACCGCGCTGCGTGACGGCGCTTGCGGCTTCCTGCTCAAAAGGTCGGGGCCAGCGCTGCTGATCGAGGCGGTCCGCGCGGCGATGGCCGGCGACACGCTGATCAGTCCGCAGCTGACCGTACGGCTGCTCCGCCAGCTCGGACCGCCGCGCCGGCTGTCGCCGTCACCGGCCGGCGAGCCGCTGACGCCGCGCGAGCTCGACGTGGTGCGGCTGGTGGCCGGCGGCAGCACCAACGCCGAGATCGCCGACGAGCTGTATCTTTCCGCCGGTACGGTGAAAAACCACCTGGCCAGCGTCCAGCGCAAGCTCGGTGTGCGTAACCGGGTCGGCATCGCCGCCTGGGCCTGGCAGACCGGCACCGCCGACCCCGCTCGGCTTCCTAGGGCCTGTTTCGAAACAGACTCTAGGCCCGCAAACGGGTCGGCGTGACCACGACGGCCGTGTCGAACATGCTCGCGAAGCGCTCCGGCGTCTCGAACAGCGCACCGATCCGCTCGGCGTACTTCGCCACATACGCCGGCACCTCGTTGGCCGGCGGCTGGTCCGTGACCACCTTCGCGGTGCCGTCGATGGTGATCACGTCACGGCCGAGGTCGCTGACGTCGAGCGCCAGCGTCACGTGCGGATTGCTGGCGAGGTTGGTCAGCTTGGCCTTGCCCGGCCGGCTGTAGATCAGGATCGTGTCGTCGTCGCGGATCAGAAACCACACCGGCACGGTGCGCGGCTGGCCGTCCGGCCGTACGGTCGTCAGCCACGCCATCAGGTTGCCGCGGAGCCGGGCCTCGACGTGCTCGCGCCGGTCGGCGGCAAGGCCTGCTGTCAGGTTCATGCGTACGTTCTCCTCCGGGGTCGATGTCGCGCCTGGAGACTAGTGTCCCGAGTCGGACTCGGGACACTAGCTCCCACCTCCGACATTTTCTCGGCGTTGGCACAAAACGGGGATCTGCCGGCCGTGAGCGGCTCCTAATCTCGACAGTCGTCGGGACGAGGGAGGTCACCATGCCGCTTGGTTCGCCCGCCTGGAAAGGCGATCGCGGTCGGTCCGTCGTGTTTCCGGTCCGGAGGTCGGGCGCTCGCGCCCCGCTGCCCGCTTGCTGCGTACGCCACGGTCGTCCGACCATCGCACACGAGTCTTTCAACGCTTTGCAGCCGACGCTCGCCAAGTACGGGGAGAGCCGGCGGACCTTCGCGCTGAGCCGTCGGTCGGACGCCGACCGCGCCTATCGTGCGACCGCCGGCTTCAGCTTTCCGGTTTCGATCAGCGGCTGGCCGTTCTGCCCGCGCTGCCTGCTGCGCCGGAGGATCCTGCGATGGGTGGCCGGCGGGTGGTTTTTCGGCACGCTGGCTGTGTTCGCGGTCATGCTCGGCGCGAGCGGCTATTTCGGCCTCGCGCTTCCCGAGTGGACCCGCGTGGCGGCGGCTTGCGCCGCATTTGCCCTTCCCGGCGCCCTGGTGCCCCTGCGGGCAAGCCAATGGGACCGCGTGGCGCGGCTCAACTCCAACCGCGGTGCCGGCGTGGAGGTGACCGCAGCGCATCCGCGCTTCCTCGCGGCGCTCGGGTTAGACCAAGCGTGAGGCGATCCACCGCATGGCCTCGTCGAGCCGCGGATGCTGGAAGGTGAATCCCGCGTCGAGGAGCACCTTGGGCACCACCCGCTGGCCAATGAGGACACCCTCGTCGGCGAACTCGCCGAGCGCCAACCGCAGCGCGAACGCCGGCGCGGGAACGATAGCCGGCCGGTGGAGCGCATTGCCCAAAGCCGTGGCGAACTCGGCGTTGGTGGCCGGCTGCGGCGCCACCAGGTTGACGGCGCCAGAGACTTCCCGGTGCGTCATGAGAAACCGGATCGCGGCAAGCTCGTCGGGCAAGGTGATCCACGGCCAGCACTGCCGCCCAGAGCCCATCGGGCCACCCGCGCCGAGCCGGAAGATCGGCAGCAGTTTGCGCATCAGCCCGCCGGAGCGGTCGCAGACCAGGCCGCTGCGCAGATGGGCGACCCGTACGCCGGCATCCTCCGCCGGGCCGGTCGACGCCTCCCACTCGCGCACCAGGTCTGCGAGAAACCCACCGCCGCGCGGGCTCGACTCGTCTACCTCGTGGTCGCTCGCGTCGCCGTACCATCCGACCGCCGACGCCGACAGCAGCACACGCTCCCGCCCGTCCGCGGCCACCGCAGCCAACGCGCCCGCGACGGCCGTCGTGCCGTCGATGCGACTGTCCAGCAGCGTCTTCTTGTACGTCGCCGACCACCGGCGGTCGCCGACGCCGGCACCAGCGAGATGCACGACGGCGTCGATCTCGGCGAACACCTCCGGATCCAGCTCGCGCCGCGCCGGGTCCCACCGCACCTCGCCAGCCGCTGGCTCGCGCCGTACGAGCGTCACGACCTCGTGCCCGTCGGCGACCAACACCGGCACCAACGCCGACCCGATCAAACCGCTCGCTCCGGTAACCGCGACCCGCATGACCTCATCCTCGCTTGTACCAGTAGCTGTCGAGTTCGCGAGCTTGACGTTTTGGAGGCCATTTCCGGCATGTCGACCTCCAAAACGTCGAGGTCGCGGAAGAAGCGGCGGTGTCGCTAGGACAGGCCGAGCTCGCTCTGGAAGGAGCCGCCTTCCAGCCGCTCCTTGATGGTGACCAGGAAGCGAGCCGCGTCGGCGCCGTCGACCAGGCGGTGGTCGTACGTGAGCGCCAGGTAGACCATCGAGCGCGGCACGATGATCTCGCCGTGCTCTTCGTCGTCGACCACGACCGCGCGCTTCACGACCGAGCCAGTGCCCAGCATGCCGACCTGCGGCTGGTTCAGGATCGGCGTGTCGAAGAGCGCGCCACGGCTGCCGGTGTTGGTCAGCGTGAAGGAACCGCCGCCGAGCTCGTCCGGACTGGCCTTGTTGGTGCGTACGCGCTCGGCCAGGTCGGCGATCTTGCGGGCCAGGCCGGCCAGATTGAGGTCGCCGGCGTTGTGGACGACGGGTACGACCAGGCCGCGCGGACTGTCCACCGCAATGCCGAGGTGCTCGGCGTCGTGGTAGGTGACGGTCTCCTCGTCCTCCCAGGTCGCGTTGAGCAGCGGGTGCTGCCGCAGCGCCTCGACGGTGGCCAGCGCGAAGAACGGCAGGAACGACAGTTTCACGCCTTCGCGCGCGAGGAAGTCGTTCTTGACCTGCTGGCGGAGCTTGGCGATCTTGGTGACGTCGACCTCGATGACCGTGGTCAGCTGAGCCGCGGTCTGCAGCGACTGCACCATCCGCTTGGCGATCAGCTTGCGGATCCGCGACAGCGGCTCGGTCTTGCCGCGCAGCGCGGCGGCCGCGTCGCTGACCGCGCCGGTGGCGCTCGGCGCCGGGGCCGTCGACGGCGCGGCGGCCGGAGCCGGAGCGGCCGCGGCGGCCTTGGCCTTGGCGGCCGCGTCGAGGATGTCCTGCTTGCGAATCCGGCCGCCGACGCCGCTGCCCTGCACGCTGGACAGGTCGACGTTGTGCTCGGCGGCCAGCTTGCGGACCAGCGGCGTCACATACGCGCCGGACGCGTCACCGTTCGCGGTCTGCTGAGCCGGAGCCGGAACCGGAGCCGGAGCAGCTGGAGCCGGAGCTGCGGCCGCCGGAGCCGGCGCCTCCTGCTTCGGTGCTTCCTGCTTCGGTGCTTCCGGCTCAGCGGCAGGCTGAGGCGCCTCAGCCGCCGGCTCGGGCGTGGCGGCAGGAGCTGCGGCAGGAGCCGCGGCGCCGTCGCTCGTGCCGACCACCGCGAGCTGCGCACCGACCGGCGCGGTCTCGTCCTCGCCGACGGTGATCTCCAGCAGGGTGCCGGCCACCGGCGACGGGATCTCGGTGTCGACCTTGTCGGTGGAGACCTCCAACAGCGGCTCGTCGACCGCGACGGAGTCGCCGACCTGCTTGAGCCAGCGCGTGACGGTGCCTTCGGTGACCGACTCGCCGAGCGCCGGCAGGCTCACCGGCGTACGCGCGCCGTCGCCGCCAGACGCTGCTGCCGGCGCCGGCTCCGGCTCGGCGGCTGGAGCTTGCGCCTCAGCGGCCGGCTCGGGCTCGGGCTCGGGCTCGGGTGCCGGCTCAGCGGCGGCAGGCTCCTCGGCGGCCGGCGCCGGAGCGGCTTCGCCGGATCCGCCGTCGTTGATGATGGCCAGCTCGGCGCCGACCTCGACCGTCTCGTCCTCGGCGACCACGATCTTGCTCAGCGTGCCTGACGCCGGGGACGGGATCTCGGTGTCGACCTTGTCGGTCGAGACCTCCAGCAAAGGCTCGTCAGCCTCGACCTGATCGCCTTCCTGCTTCAGCCAGCGGGTGACGGTGCCTTCTGTGACGCTTTCGCCGAGCGCGGGCAGTTTGACGGAGACCGGCATGTCGGTTGCGACTCCCTCTAGTTTCTCGTTAGCGGTTTCAGTTGTGGAAGTGCAGTGGTTTGCCGGCCAGCGCCAAGTGCGCCTCGCCGATGGCCTCCGACTGCGACGGGTGGCCGTGGATGAACTGCGCCACCTCGGCCGGGAACGCCTCCCAGTTGTAGATCAACTGTGCCTCGGCGAGCAGCTCGCCGACCCGCGCACCCACCATGTGGACACCGACCACCGGGCCGTCCTTGACCGCGATCACCTTGACCGCACCCTGCGTCTGCAGGATCAGCGACTTGCCGTTGGCGGCCAGGTTGTAGGACACCTCGTTGGTCTCGCCGTACTTTTCCTTGGCCTGCTCGGAAGTCAGGCCGACCGAGGCGACCTCGGGGTCGGAGTAGGTGATCCGCGGGATGCCGGCGTAATCGATCGGCAGCACGTCCAGGCCGGCCAGCCGCTCGGCGACCAGGATGCCTTCCTGGAAGCCGACGTGAGCGAACTGCGGCGTGGCGATCAGGTCGCCGACCGCGGAGATGGTCGGCACGCTCGTGCGGCACAGCTCGTCGACCACGACGTTGCCGCGCTCGACGCGTACGCCCTGCTCTTCGTAGCCGAGCTCGGCCGACACCGGTCCGCGGCCGACCGCGACCAGCAGCAGCTCGGCCTCCAGCTCCTTGCCGTTTTCCAGCGACACCTTGACGCCGCTGTCGGTCTTCTCGACCTGGGTGGCTTTGGTGCCGGTGTGGAAGGCGATCTTCCGCTTGCGGAACGCGCGCTCCAGCAGCTTGGAGGAGTCCTTGTCCTCCAGCGGTACGAGGTTGGGCAGCGCCTCGACGATCGTCACGTCGGCGCCGAAGGAGCGCCAGATCGAGGCGAACTCCACGCCGATCGCGCCGGCGCCGAGGATGACGACGCTGGCCGGTACGCGGTCGAGCTTGAGCGCGTGGTCGCTGGTGATGATCCGCTCGCCGTCCGGCTCGAATCCGGGGAACCATTTCGGCTGCGACCCGGTGGCCAGCACGACGTGACGGCCTTCGTAACGCTTGCCGTCGACCTCGACGGCGGTGGGGGAGACCAGCTTGCCGGGGCCTTCGACGTAGCTGACGCCACGCGATTTCAACGTGCCTTGCAGGCCTTTGTGCAGCCGGTTGACCACACCGTCCTTGTACGAGTGCACCGCACCCATGTCGATGCCGGCCAGCGTCGTCTTGATGCCGAACTCCATCCCGTCGCGCGCGAGGTCGGCGACCTCGGCGGCGTGCAGCAGGGCCTTGGTCGGAATGCAGCCGTAATGCAGGCAGGTGCCGCCGGCTTTGTCTTTTTCGATCAGCGCGACCGACTTGCCGAGGTCGACCGCGCGCAACGCGCATGCGTACCCACCGCTGCCGCCACCGAGGATGACGATGTCGTACGCGGTGTTGCCGTCTGTCACGGGTTCTCCTGACGTTTGACGTGGGACGATCCCCATCTTGGCACTGTGGCTGGGATAGCGCTGTCGCGAGGTCCCCCGGCGCTGGCTAGTGTTGCTGATCACAGGACTTGACCGGCCAGTCAGGGAGGCGCGCGATGGCAGACACCCCGACCGAAACGTTCCGGAAAGCGCGGGATTTCCTGCTCGAGCACCGTGAGGACTACGCCACCGCGAAGGCCGATTTCCGGTGGCCGGAGCTGGAGGAGTTCAACTTCGCGCTGGACTGGTTCGACGCGGTCGCGCGCGACAACGACGGGTTGGCGCTCTGGATCGTCGAGGAGGACGGCTCGGAGCGGAAACTGACGTACGCGGAGCTGTCCGAGCGTTCCAACCGGCTGGCCAACTGGCTGCGCGCGCAAGGTGTCGTACGCGGCGATCGGCTGATCCTGATGCTCGGCAACCAGGTCGAGCTGTGGGAGACGATCCTCGCCTGCGTCAAGCTCGGAGCCGTGCTCATCCCGGCGACGACTCTGCTCGGCCCCGCCGACCTGCGCGACCGGGTGGACCGTGGCGGCGCCAGGCACGTGGTGGTGGGCTCCGCCGATGCCGCCAAGTTTGCCGATGTCGCCGGCGATTACACGAAAATCGCCGTCGGTGCGGCGGTCGATGGCTGGCTGTCGTACGCGGACGCGTACGACGCCCCGGCCGACTTCACGCCCGACGGTCCGACCCGTGCGTCCGATCCGCTGCTGCTGTATTTCACCTCCGGCACGACCGCGAAGCCGAAGCTGGTCGAGCACACGCACGTCTCGTATCCGGTCGGCCACCTGTCCACGATGTTCTGGATCGGCCTCAAACCCGGCGACGTACACCTCAACATCTCCTCGCCGGGCTGGGCCAAACACGCGTGGAGCAACGTGTTCGCGCCGTGGATCGCCGAGGCGACCGTGCTGATCTACAACTACAAGCGGTTCGACGCGGCGGCGCTGTTCGACCAGCTCGTACGCTGCAACGTCGCGAGTTTCTGCGCGCCGCCGACGGTCTGGCGGATGCTCATCCAGGCCGACCTGAGCACGGTGAAGGTGCCGCTGCGCGAGGTCGTCGGCGCCGGTGAGCCGCTCAACCCGGAGGTCATCGAGCAGGTCAGGCAGCACTGGGGCCTGACGCTGCGGGACGGCTTCGGCCAGACCGAGACGACCGCGCAGATCGGCAACCCGCCGGGACAACCGCTCAAACCCGGGTCGATGGGCCGGCCGCTGCCGGGATATGTCGTGGCGTTGGTCGACCCGATCACCGGCCAGCCGGCCGAGGAAGGCGAGATCTGCCTCGACCTGGCGCACCGGCCGGTGGCGCTGATGACCGGCTATCGCGACGACGCGGACCGTACGGCCGAGGCGATGCACGGTGGCTACTACCACACCGGCGACGTCGGATCGCGGGACGCCGACGGCTACATCACATACGTCGGGCGCACGGACGACGTGTTCAAGGCGTCGGACTACCGGATCTCGCCGTTCGAGCTGGAGAGCGTGCTGATCGAGCACGAGGCCGTGGTGGAGGCGGCGGTCGTGCCGTCACCGGATCCGATCCGGCTCGCCGTGCCGAAGGCGTACGTGGTGCTGGCCGCCGGCTACGAGCCCACCGCCGAGACCGCCGAGTCGATCATGCGGTTCGCGCGCGAACATTTGGCGCCATACAAGCGGATCCGCCGGCTGGAGTTCGCCGAGTTGCCCAAGACGATCTCCGGCAAGATCCGCCGCGTCGAGCTGCGCGGCCGCGAACAGGACGTCCACGCCTCGGCAGCGGCTCGCGTCGATGGCGAGTTCACCGAGGACGACTTCCCCTCGCTGAAGTCCTGACCGGTTTGCGCGTTTGTCACCTTGTTGACCGCGACTGGCGCGTACGCGGTCGACAAGGTGACAAACGGGCACCAAAAGCAGGGCCCGAATGTCACCCCGGAAGATAAAGCCGCAGGTCAGACCCCATCGGAAGACGCAATTGGATTCCGATTGTTTTGGTGGGCCTAGGACTCGGTAGCGATGTCGGTGAGCAGCGCCAGCAGCGTCCGCACCGGTACGCCGGTGCCGCCGGCCACCACATAGCCGTACGCGCCGCCGGAGTGGTAGCTCGGGCCGGCGATGTCGATGTGCGCCCAGTCCAGGCCTTCCGGCACGTACTCGGCCAGGAACGCGCCACCCTGCAGCATGTGACCGGCGCGCTCGCCGGCGTTGTTGGTCTGCGACACGTCGGCGATCGGTGAGTCCATGCCGCTGCGTACGTCCTCCGGCAGCGGCATCGGCCACATGTTCTCGCCGACTCGGTCGCCGGTCTCCACGACCCGCGTACGAAACTCCTCCGACCCCATGACACCGCTGGTGCGGTTGCCGAGCGCGACCACCTGGCCGCCGGTCAGCGTCGAGGTCTCGACCAGGTAGTCCGGGTCGTCCTCCGCCGCGCGTGCGATCGCGTCGCCGAGCACCATCCGGCCTTCCGCGTCGGTGTTGATGATCTCGACGGTCTTGCCGCCGTACATCGTCACGACGTCACCCGGTCGATACGCCGAGCCGGAGAGCATGTTCTCGGCCAGCGGCGCGTACGCGGTGATCTTCACCTTCAGCTTCAGAAGAGCGGCGGCGACGATCGTGTTGACGACCGCCGCGGCGCCGGCCATGTCGCTCTTCATCTTCCCCATGCCGGCCAGCGGCTTGATCGAGATGCCGCCGGTGTCGAAGGTGATCCCCTTGCCGACCAGCGCCACGTGTTTTTTGGCGCCACGCGGCGCGTACGTGACGCGGACCAGCCGCGGCGGTGCCTCGCTGCCTTCGCCGACGGCCAGGATGCCGCCGTAGCCGCCGGCGCGCAGTGCCTTCTCGTCGAGCACCTCGACCTTCGCGCCACTGCCGCTGACCGCCTCGGACATCGCCTCGGCCAGCGCCGGCGGCCGCAGCAGGTTGCCGGGGACGTTGACCCAGTCGCGCGCCCGCAGCACCGCCTCGGCGACCGTGTTGGCGCGCTCGATCTCGGCCTTGGCGGCCTTGTCGGCGGTCAGCAGGGTGAGCCGCTCGAGCGGCTCCTTCTGACCGTTTGGTGGCGGCGTCTTGTACGCGGCGAACTCATAGCCGCCGAGCTGCGCGCCCTCGGCGACCGCGCCGAGGGCGTCGAGGCTCGCGTACGGCAGCGCCACGGCCGCGTGACCGGTGCCTTTCAGCGCGCGTACGACCGCGCCGGCGGCACGCCGCAGCACGTCGAGCTCGATCTCATCCTCGTCCGGCTCGGCACCGAGACCGACGGTGGCCACGACCGGCGCGGTGGTGGCGCCGAGGCTGGCAAGCTTGGTCACCTCACCAGCCGACCCGGTCGCGCCGAGCTGCCGCAACGTCCGCGCGAGCGTGCCGCCGAGGGCCTTGTCGACACTCTCCGCGCCGGCGGCGAGCACGATCGCGTCCTCGTCGGCGACGGAGTGGATGCCGATCACCACCGCGTCGGCTTTCACGGTGGCGGGGGAGTCGGCGGCAAGATCGAGTCGGATCACGGCAGCTATCGTAGATGGACGCGTTTGCGCAGGCGGACCGACGGTGGGTTACGTTCGCGGACATGACTGCCACAAACGGCCAGCTGCGCCGCTCTCCGTTGCACGCACGCCACGTCGAAGCCGGCGCCAAGATCGCCGACTTCGGCGGCTGGGAGATGCCGATCGAGTACGCCGGCGGCGGTGTCATCGCCGAGCACACGGCCGTACGGGAGGCCGTCGGGGTCTTCGACGTGTCCCATCTGGGCAAGGCGACCGTACGCGGACCAGGTGCCGCCGACTTCGTCAACGGCTGCCTCACCGCCGACCTCGGCAAGATCGGTCCCGGCCAGGCGCAGTACACGCTGTGCTGCGACGACCCGACCGGCGGTGTCGTCGACGACATGATCGCCTACCTGTACGGTCCCGACCACGTTTTCCTGGTGCCCAACGCGGCCAACACGGCCGAGGTCGTACGCCGGCTGCAGGCGGCCGCGCCAAGCGGTGTCGACGTGCTCGACCGGCACGAGGCATACGGTGTCATCGCCGTGCAGGGGCCGAAGTCGGCCGAGCTGCTGGGCAAGCTCGACGTGCCGTCCGGCCACGACTACATGTCTTTCGTGGAAAGTGCGGTGGCCGGCGCGGAGATCGTCGTGTGCCGCACCGGCTACACCGGCGAGCACGGTTACGAGCTGGTGATCCCGGTCGAGCACACGGTCGAGGTGTGGGACGCGCTGCTGGCGGCCGGTGAGCCGCTCGGCGTACGCCGTGCCGGCCTCGGTGCGCGCGACACGCTGCGCACCGAGATGGGTTATCCGCTGCACGGCCAGGACCTGTCGCTGGACATCACGCCGGTGCAGGGCCGGTCGGCCTGGGCAGTCGGCTGGGACAAGCCGGCGTTCTGGGGCCGCGACGTGCTGGTCGCCGAGCGGCCGGCGCCACGCCGCCGGCTGACCGGTCTGAAAGCGGTCGGTCGCGGCATTCCGCGCGCGCACATGCAGGTGCTGGCCGGCGACACCGTCGTCGGCGAGGTCACCAGCGGCACGTTCTCGCCGACGTTGAAAACCGGCATTGGGCTGGCGTTGATCGACACCGCCGCCGGTGTGAAAGCCGGTGACGAGGTCGAGGTGGACGTACGCGGCCGCCGCCAGGCGATGATCGTGACGACTCCACCTTTCGTGCCGTCGCACGTACGTTAGGAATTGGTGCGTTCACTCACATCGTGGAACATGAGGGGGAGTTCCGTTCGATGAATTAACTGAAGTGATCGCGGCAACCCGTAAAGGACCATGACAGCACGGAAAGACGAGGAAACGCCGAAGCCGTCCCTGAGGGAACGGCTGGATTTGAGTTTTTCGCAGGTGCTCGGCGGCGCGCTCGCGGCGGTGACGTCTGCGGTGGCGGCGTCGTATCTCGGCGTCGCCGGCACCCTGATCGGCGCGGCGCTCGGCTCGGTGATCATCACCGTCGGCACGTCGATCTACAAGTTGTGGTTGCGCAGCACCAACGAGCGGCTGCGCAAGGTCGTACCGGTGCAGGCGCTGTCCAACCTGCGCGTCGTGCCGGAGGACAAGCCGTCCAACCGGCGGCCGAGCAACGTTCGCGGAGCCGGCGCGCCGCGGCCGGCCGACGAGACCACGCTGCTGCCGAAGCTGACAGATCCGTCCGGCAAGCTCTGGTCGCCGCCGGACGCACCGCCACCCGAGCCGGTCGCCAATCGCTGGCTCACGCTGTTCAAGCGACTGCCGTGGCCGCGGATCGCCGTCGTGGCGGCGATCGTTTTCGTGCTCAGCACCGGCGTCGTGGTGGCGGCTGAGCTGATCGGCGGCGGCTCGTTGTCGTCGCTGCTACACGGCCGGCCGGACGGTGGTACGAGCATCGGCGGCGGTCATGCTCCGCAGCAGGGCGATTTCGACCGCCGGCCGAGTGAGGACAGGTCGCCGGCGCAGTCCAGGAGCCCGGAGTCGACGCCGAGTCCGACGCCGTCGTCCATACCGACACCGTCGAGGACGCCGAGCCCCACGCCGTCCACGCCGCAGTCGCCGACCGTCTCGCCGTCGGCGCCGCCGCAGTCGCCGGCCGGCCAGGAGCCGACCCCACCCTGATCCGGCCAGGTGGGATATCTGGCACCAGCCACACCGGCCGCCGTCGAGGACCCAGGATGGACCCGACGGAAGGAGCGGACATGGAGGCCGTACGCGATCTGTTGATGGCGCACGGTGCCGACCGGATCGCGCATCCCGGTGGCACGTTGCTCGCGCATCTCGAGCGGGTCGGTGAGGTGTTGGGCGAGTGGGGTGCGCGGCCGGCTTTGCGGGTGGCCGGCCAGGCGCACGCGTTTTACGGCACGGACGGCTTCGCCGAGTCGCTGATGCCGGTGGACCGGCGCGACCGGCTGCGTACGGTCATCGGGGCCGAAGCCGAGGAGCTGGTCTACTTCTACGCCAGCTGCGACCGCGGCGTCACCTATCCGACGCTGGACCGCGACCAGGTCGGGTTCCGCGACCGTTTCACCGGCGAGACATTCCAGCCGGCCCAGCGGCAGCTGCGCGATTTCGCCGAGCTGACCGCCGCCAACGAGTTGGACCTCATCCGGGCCAGTACCGTGTTTCGTGCCGCGCACGGCGCCGCGATCATCGCTTTCCTCAAGCGCCTGGACCGCTGGCTCACGCCAGCGGCGCGCGCCGCTCGCGACCTCTGAGTCAGGTGCGAGCGGCGAGGGTGAGCAGCGACTGCAGGAGTGGTACGACGGCCAGCGCGCCAGCGCCGTCGCCGAGCCGCAGTTTCAGGTGGCCGGCCGGGTCGGTCAGGTGCAGCGCGTCGGTGGCCTTCGTCTCCGCCGGATCGTCGCCGGCCTGCGGAGCCCACCACCAGTCGGTGCCGGCGTAGGACACCTCGGAGGCCACCAGCGCGGCGGCGAGCACGGTGAGACCGTCCAGCAGCACCGGCGTACGCCGATGCGCCGCCTGCAGCACCAGGCCGGTCGTCACGGCGATGTCGACGCCACCGGCGGCCGCGAGCATGCCCGCCGGGTCGGCCGGCCGGGAACGCGCGCGCCGCAGCCCGTCGCGGATCGCCGCGCACTTGCGCATCCACGCGTTGTCGTCGATCCCGCTGCCGCGGCCGGTCATCGCCGCCGGCTCGTCGCCGAGCACTGCCGCGACCAGCGTGGCGGCCGGGGTCGACGAGCCGACGCCGACGACACACGGCACGATCAGGTCGGCGCCTTCGTCCACGTAGGTGTCGGCCAGCGACCGGCCGAGCCCGATCGCGGCGGCCACCTCGTCGGCGGTCAGCGCGTCCTCGGCCCCGAGTACGCCGCTGCCGCGCCGGATCCGCTTCGCCGACGGCTCACCGAGCGGCTCGGCGTCCAGACCGACATCGAGGATGGCCAGCCGCGCGCCGGCCTTCTCGGCCAGCAGGTTGAGCGGCGAGGCGCCGGACAGCGCCGCCTTCGTACGCTCGGTCGAGACGGCGGGCTCGTACACCGACACCCGGTGCGCGGCGATGCCGTGGTCGGCGGCCAGCACCACGGCCTGGATCCGCTCGAAGGGCGACCGCCGGCCGCCGCGTACGGTCGCGACCCAGCGCAATCCGGCCGCCAGGTCACCGTACGGCCGGTCGACGGTGGACGATCCGCCGTGCAGTGCCTGGAAAGCCGCCAGGTCCGGCAGGTCGATCGCCAGACCGTCGAACGGGTTGTCCTCAAGCTGCTCAGCCGTCACAACGGCAGCTTAGAGGTCGCGCAGGAAGGGGAATGGGTGAGAGTCGAGATCCAGGCGGCGCCTGGGCTCGGCTATCGCCTGCTCCGCTATCTGCGCGACCTCTTAGCTAGGGTTGCCGAGACGGCATGGCGCGAGTTGGAGGGTCGATGAACTGGACCTGGCGGTACGAGGCGGCGGACGGCACGGTCGTGGACGGGCCGGACGCGGGGACCTTCAGCAGCCAGTCCGACGCGGAGACCTGGCTCGGCCTCAACTGGCAGTCGCTGGCCGAAGCCGGCGCCACGCAGGTCACCTTGCTCAACGACGACAAGGCCGAATACACCATGCCGCTCACGGCTGAGTAGCGATCTCGCTTGCCGCCGTGACGAGGCAGGCGTACGGTCGTCTGTGAACAAAAAACCAATCTGTTCACAGAGGCGGAGGTGGGTCGGTTGCCGGCCAGGTTCGGTCAGGCGGAGCGAGCCGCCATCACCGAGGCGCTGCGGACCGCCGGCCGGCGGCTGTTCACCACACAGGGGCTGCGCAAGACCTCGTTGGACGAGTTGGTCAAGCCGGCCGGCATCGCCAAAAGCAGCTTCTATGCCTTCTACGAGTCCAAAGAGTCGCTTTATCTCGACCTGATGCTGCGCGAAGCGCCGCAGCGGCAGGAAAAACTCCGGCGGATCCTCGACGCGGACGTGTGCGCGACCGAGAAGATCCGCCGGTTTCTGCGCCATGCCGTCGACATCCTGGAAAACGACCCGCTCTACCACCGGCTGATCACGCATCCGGAGGAGCTGGCCGCGGTCGCCCGCCGGCTGAGCCCGGCCGAGTCGGCCAGGATGGCCGAGCTCTCGATGCTGCCGCTTACCGACTTCATCAAGGGGGCACAGGAAAACGGCCAGCTCGTCGACGGTGACCCGGAGGTGCTGCTCGGCGCCATGCAGGCCGCGTTGTTCCTGCCGAGCCACCGCCATCAGCTCGATCCACGGCATTACGACGCGATCGTCGGCCAGACGATCGACACCATCGCGATCGGTCTCACGAGGACCGGCTGGAGAGGCGAGAGGACATGACGACGGCGCGGTTGAGCGTCACCGAACGCGTACGGACGGACACCGTGATTTCGGTGCGGGGGCTGACGTTCCGCTATCCGAAGGCGGCCGAGCCGGCCGTACGCGGGATGGATTTCACCATCGGAAAAGGAGAGATCTTCGGATTTCTCGGCCCGAGCGGCGCCGGCAAGTCGACGACCCAGAAGATCCTGACCGGCCTGCTGACCGGTCACGGCGGCGATGTTTCGGTGTGGGGAAAGGATCCGGCGGCCTGGGGAGCCGACTACTACCAGCGGGTCGGCGTGTCCTTCGAGCTGCCCAACCACTACCAGAAGCTGACCGCGCTGGAAAACCTGCGGTTCTTCGCTTCCCTGTACGACCGGCCGACCACAGATCCGATGGCGTTGCTGGACCTGGTCGGCCTGGCGGACGCCGCGGACACCCGGGTCGGCAGGTTTTCCAAGGGAATGGCCATGCGGCTGGTGTTCGTACGCGCGCTGCTGCACGACCCCGACCTGCTGTTCCTCGACGAGCCGACCTCCGGCCTGGATCCGACCAACGCGCGCCGGATACGCGAGATCATCCTGCGCAAGCAGGCGGAGGGAAAGACGATTTTCCTGACCACGCACGACATGGCGACCGCGGACGCGTTGTGTGACCGGGTGGCGTTCGTGGTCGACGGCCGGATCGTGGCGATGGACTCGCCGCGCGAGCTCAAGGTGCAGCGCAGCCAGCGGCGCGTACGCGTCGAGTTCCGCGATTCCGGTGGAGCGGTGACGCAGCGCGAGTTTCCGCTCGACGGCCTGGCCGACAACGCCGATTTCGCTGACGTCGTACGCCGTCACCGCGTGGAAACCATCCACAGCAAGGAAGCGTCGCTGGACGAGGTGTTCACCGAGACGACCGGCCGGAGCCTGCGATGAGGCGGTTTTCCGCTGCGCTGCGGCTGGATCTGCGCCTGCAGCTGCGCTATCGGTTTCTCTACGCGGCGGCGTTCTCGGCGGTCGCGTGGTTGGCTTTGCTGCTGCCGATCCCGGCCGGCCTGCGCGTCGCGGCCGAGCCGCCGGCGATCATGGGTGACCTGGTCATCGTCGCGTACTTCTTCATCGCCGGCGCGGTTTTCTTCGAGAAAGCGGAGCGGACGCTGTCGGCGGTGATTGCCAGTCCGCTGCGGTTCGCCGAATATCTCGCCGCGAAAATCGTCACGCTGACCGGTCTTTCCGTTGTGCTGACCGTGTTCGTGGTGACGGCGACGCACGGCTTGGATGTCAACCTGCCGCTGGTGGTGCTGGGCACCGGCCTGTCGGCGATCCTGATGCTGCTGGTCGGATTTCTCACCGCGCTGCCGTTCGCGTCGGTCACCGACTGGTTCCTGCCGGCGATGCTGCCACTCGCGATCGTCGCGCAGCCGTGGTTTCACGTCACCGGCCTGTCCGACAGTCCGCTGTTTTTCCTGATCCCCACGGACGGACCGATTTTCTTGCTGGCCAAAGCTTTTGGGCTGGTCGAGCTGCCGGCGTGGCAGCTGGCGTACGCGATCGGCTATCCGCTGCTGTGGATCGCCGCGCTGTGCTGGCTCGCTCCGCGCGCGTTTCGGAAGTTCGTGACCGACAAGACCGGAGGTGCCTGAGATGGCCGGCGCGTACGCGGCCTTCGGCAGCAACGACCTCAAAGGCGTACGCCGCGATCCGCTGTTGGCGTTCGTGGTTTTCTCGCCGTTCTGCTACGCCGGCCTGGTGGCGATCCCCACCGGACCGGTGACCGGATATCTGGCCGACCGGTTCGGCTTCGACCTCGTGCCGTATTACCCGCTGATCATGACGTCGTTCCTGACGCTCGGCTGCGCGATGATCGTGGCGGCGTTGGCCGCGCTGCTGATCCTCGACGAGCGTGACGCCGGCACGCTCACCGCGCTGCGCGTCGTGCCGGTGCCGATGCGTGCGTTTGTCGGTTATCGCGCGACGACGATCGTCCTGGTCACCACGCTCTACATCGTCGTGTCGATGGTGATTTCCGGTTTCGCGGTGCCGGCGCTGCTGCCGGCGAGGCTCCTGCCGGTGACCGTGCTGCACGGCCTGCTGGCCGGCCTGTCGGCTGTGGTCGTGGCGCTCCTGATGGTGTCGGTCGCGCACAACAAGGTCGAAGGACTGGCCGTGATGCGTGGCGTCGGCATCCTGGTCGTCGGTCTGCCGTGCCTGCCGTTCTTCATTCACAACGGCTGGCAGTTTGCCTTCGGGGTGTTGCCGACGTACTGGCCGAGCGCGATGTTCTGGGCAGCAGCGCGCGGCGAAACCTGGTGGCCGTACCTGTTGATCGGCGTGGCGTACCACATCGCGCTGATCGTGCCGCTCTATCGCCGCTTCGCGCGTACGGCCGGCTGACCGCATGGCCACCATGCTTGCGTTGGACGCAAGCATGGTGGCCATGCGCCCCTCAGGGCCGCGAGGTGGGGGAGGCGTTGATCGAGGGGTCGCGCTCGACCGCGTCGCCGAGCGCCTCGTCGATCGCCTTCAGCAGGTCGTCGTCGAGCTTCACGCCGGCCGCCTTGACGTTGTCGTGCACCTGCTCCGGCCGGCTGGCGCCGATGATCGCGGACGCGACGTTTTCGTTCTGCAGGACCCAGGCGACGGCCAGCTGCGCCAGCGACAGGCCGGCGTCGGCGGCCAGCGGCCGCAGTTTCTGTACGGCGGTGAGTACGTCGTCGCGCAGCCACCGCGAGATCATGGTGGCGCCGCCCTTGTCGTCGGTGGCACGCGATCCGGCCGGCGGCTGCTCACCCGGCTTGTACTTGCCGGTCAGTACGCCCTGCGCGATCGGTGAGAAGACGATCTGGCTGATGCCCAGGTCGCGGCTGGTCGGCACGACCTCGGCCTCGATGACCCGCCACAGCATCGAGTACTGCGGCTGGCTGGACACGAACGGGATCTTCAGCTCGGTGGCCAGCTCGTGGCCGCGCCGGATCTGGCCGGCGGTCCACTCGGACACGCCGATGTAGTGCGCGCGGCCGGAGTGCACGATGTCGGCGAAGGCGGTCATCGTCTCTTCCAGCGGCGTCGCGTAGTCGTAGCGGTGCGCCTGGTAGAGGTCGACGTGGTCGGTCTGCAGCCGGCGCAGCGACGCGTCGATGGACTCCATGATGTGCTTACGGGACAGGCCGCGGTCGTTCTTGCCGGGACCGGTCGGCCAGTAGACCTTGGTGAACAGCTCGTACGACTCGCGCCGCACGCCGTTGAGCGCCTCGCCGAGCACCGTCTCTGCCTTGGTGCCGGCATATACGTCGGCGGTGTCGAAAGTGGTGATGCCGGCGTCAAGAGCGGCGTGCACACAGGCGACCGCGGCGTCCTGCTCCACCTGGGAGCCGTGGGTGAGCCAGTTACCGTACGAGATTTCGCTGATCAGCAGGCCGGACCGGCCGAGGTGTCGGAATTCCATGACCTGAAACCTACCCGCCGGCCAACGGACCGCCACCGCAGAAGGTAGGACGAAATTTCCGATCGGTGTTGTACAACGTTGTATCCTCGGTTCGGTGTACGCGATTGAACCGTTTCGAGACCTTGACAACGAACCGTCCTTTTGTAGCGTTACGGCGAATGTTTAGCGCTACATGTGGAGGTTTGGTGGACACCGGCCGCCTCTCATACCGAGCATCGCTCGCTGACGTTGATTTGGCGGCGCTTCGTGCGCACGTGCCGCGGCAGAGCGTCGAGATCGCGCCGACATCGGTACGCCGGCGGCGGTCGCTGCGGCAGCCGAGGTCGCCGAGTTCGAGAGCGACCTCGAGTCGTTCGTACGGTCCACTGTGGACGATCGTGCCGAGATTTTCCGCCGTTCCAAGGAACGTTTCCAGAAGCTGACCGGCGTCGCGGCCAGCCGTGGAGCCGGACGGCACTACGCGGACCGCGCGATCTTCTACGAGGACATGCACAGCGGCCTGCGGGACGTGCGCATCGGCGGCAACGTGGCCGAGTTCCTTGCCGGCGAGCTGGGGATCGTCTACCAGGTCGCGCTCGCGGTGCCGCGGCTGCGATTGGCCAGAGAGCGCGAGGTCCTGTCCGACTGGGCCAGGCAGCGCTTCCGGATCGGTGAGACCGTGCCGCTGGATCGGTTCTACGCCGCGTTCTTCGCCGACCGCGAGGCGATTGCCGACCGATGCGCGCCGGTGGAGGCCGAGGTCGCGGCGCTCCAGCGCTCGTTGACGGACGCCCTGGTCGGCGACCGGCTGGACGCGGCCGAGGTCGTCGTCGAGCCGGACCGGGTCGCCGAGATCCTGGCCGACCAGCCGTCAGGTCCGCCGACGCTGTGCAATCCCGACGTGATGATCGCCGCCGCTGACCGCGAGGCGCTCGCGGCCGGCAGGTTCACCGCGGTGATCGGCGACCTGCACGCCGTACGCGAGTTGCTCACGCACACTTGCTTCGCGCCGATCGCGCAGCGCTACCAGCCTGACCTGCTGCCGTCCATCCACGCGGCGTATCGGTCGCTGCTCGCACCGGACGAGCTGCTGGTCGACCTGATCCGCGACCATCCGATGAAAACCGAGGTGCAGCTGCAATATCCCGGCTGGCATCTGGAGCTGGTCGGTCGCTCGCCGAAGCCGCGGTCGCAGGTGTTGCAGCCGGCGCGGTTGTCCGTGACGGTCACGGCCGGCGGCCTGGAGCTGCGAGCGCACGGCGTCGAAGGACGACTGCGGCTGCTGGCGCCACTGGCCAGCGGCGCGACCATCCGACACGATCCGCTCGCCGTCTTCTCCTTTCCACGCCATTTCGGTGACTCGATCCTGCACGTCGACCACGTCGAGCACCTGCCGCGGATCCGGTGCGGACGGGTGGTGCTGCAACGCGAGACCTGGCGCGTACCCGCGACGGAGTTTCGGGGCCGGCGGTTGGACGGCCAGCCGGTCGCCAATGACACCGCCGCGGATTACTACGCGGCCTGCCAGTTGCGCGACCGGCTCGGCCTGCCGCGCCGGATGTTCGCGAAGGTGCCGGGCGAGCGCAAGCCGGTCTATCTGGACTGGGACGCTCCGTTGCTGGTCCGGCAGGTGTTCCGGCTGGCAGGCGACACCGGCGTGGTCGAGTTGTCGGAGATGCTGCCGGATCCGGACCAACGCTGGCTGGAGGTCGACGGCCAGCGATTCACCAGCGAGCTGCGGTGCGCAGCGTTCTCGGTGACCTGAGAGGCGGCGGCTATCGGACCGTGCTGGCGGCCGCCGGAGCCTCGGCGGTCGGTGACGGCGTACGGGATGCCGCTCTGCCGCTGCTCGCGCTCGCGGTCCTGCGCGACCCGGTCCAGGTGGCCGTCGTCTCGGCCGCCAACAAGCTGCCGTGGCTGCTGTTCGCACTGCCGGCCGGCGCGTACGCGGACCGGCTCGACCGCCGCCGGCTGATGGTTGGCGCGGATCTCGTACGGTCCGCGTCGCTGGCCGTCGGGGCCGGTCTGCTGGCCGCCGGTCAGTTGAGTTTCGCGTCGTTGGTGGCACTGGCGTTCGTGCTCGGAACCGGCGGCGTTGTCTTCCAGTGCGCCTCCTACGCGCTGGTCCCGAGCATGGTCGGCAAGGACCTCCTGCAGTCGGCCAACGGATGGCAGTTCGGCGTGCAGACCCTGGGTCGCGAGCTGCTCGGCCGTACGCTCGGCGGAACGCTGTTCGCGGCCGGTCGTGCGATTCCGCTGTTGGTGGACGCGGCCAGTTTTGGGATGTCCGCACTTTTGCTGAGCACTGTCGCGATTCCGCGGCGGCCGCCGTCGCGCCGCGGTCGGCGTCTTCTCGTCGACATCGCCGATGGCTTCCGTTTTCTTGCCAGCGACCGGTTGCTGGTGGTGCTCACCGTCGCGGCCGCACTGATCAACCTGGTGCTCGGTGGCCAGACCGCCGTACTCGTCCTGCTCGCCGTCGACGAGTTGCATGTCGAACCGTTCGGATACGGTGTTTTGTTGGCCTGCGGCGGCATCGGCGGTGTCGTTGCCGGCGCCGTCGCCGGCCGGCTGGTCGGACGCATCGGTGCGCGAGCGGTCATGGTGGCCGCGGTCGCGGCGCTCGGTGGCTCGGGCCTCGCGACGGCGGTTGCCACCGGTCTGCCGCTGGCCGCCGTGGCGGCGTTCGTCCAAGGTGCCGCCTTGATGCTGTGGAACGTGCCGAGCATGTCGGCGCGGCAGGCGACGGTGCCGGACGTGCTGCTCGGCCGGGTCATCGGTGTGCACCGGCTCGCGTCGTGGGGTGCGATGCCGGTTGGCGCGGTGGTCCTCGGTGCGCTGACTGGCGTGGCCGGGGTCCGGCCCGCCTACGCCGCCGGCGGCGCTCTGCTGGTTGTCCTTGCCGCGGCGGTCGCTCGGCCGCTGAAAGCCTGGGGCCGGCAGTCGCCGGCCGCCGGATAAAGGCGTATGCACCCGGCTGGCCGGTGCTGTTAAGCTGCGTCCATGATCTGATCTTCCGTTTCACGAGCCTCTGCCGGCTGCCGTCGAGCTGACCAGCCGTTTTTCTCTTGCCTCGTTCGGAAGGAGCACATCTTGTCATCGAAACCTGAGTCCACGCCGGAGCCGACTTCCGAGCACGACGCCGACCAGCCGGCGCCGCCGATGAACCGCGCGGAGCGGCGTGCGCAGAAGAAGGGCAAACAGGTCAACCACAGCCAGGTGCCGAGCCACATCCAGGCACGCGGCTCGCAGAACACCCAGGGTGCGCCGCGGTCGTACAGCTCGCGTCGCGCCGGCTAGCCAGCACTGTCGTCAAGGAGCCGCGGCCGTACGGTCGCGGCTCCACTCGTGTCCGGCGGCGACCCGCCACTGAACGATCGCTCAGTCAGCTATTGACAACTACGTCACAGTTGTCAAAACTCGGCGGCACACCGGCCGAACGGAGGCACTGATGTCCCTTCAGATGCTGGCAACTCCGCCCGTCGACAGCGAGTTGCGGCCGGTGCCCGGCGAGCCGGGGCCGCCGCTGGTCGGCCAGACCCTGCGGATGCTGCGGCATCCGCACGCGGCCAACCGCGAGCGCTATGAGACCTACGGCCCGGTGTCGTGGGCCAACCTGTTCGGCAAGCCGACCGTGGTGATGCTCGGCCCGGACGCCTGCGGAGCGGTGCTGGCCAACCGCGACCGTGCGTTTTCCAGTGGCCTTGGCTGGGGGCGGTTCCTGGACAACTTCTTCTACCGCGGCATCATGTTGCTGGACTTCGAGGAGCACCTGCACCACCGCCGGATCATGCAGCAGGCCTTCACCACCGAGCGGCTGGCGAGTTATCTGAGCCACATGAGTCCGGCCGTACGCGCCGGCGTCGGCCGGTGGCCGGACCGGGGCGACCTGAAGTTCTATCCGGCGGTGAAACGGCTGACGCTGGACCTGGCCGCCGGCATCTTCATGGGCGAGGAGAAACTCGGCGCTCGCGCCGAGGAGATCAACAGGGCGTTCATCGGCTGCGTCCAGGCCGGCACGTCACTGATCCGCTTTCCGGTGCCAGGCGGACGATGGCGCAAGGGGATCGTCGGCCGGCGCGTCTTGGAGCAGTTTCTCCGCGAATACCTGCCGAAAAAGCGGTCCGTCGACGGCGCCGACCTGTTCACCGCGCTGTGCCACGCGGAGTCCGAGGACGGCCACCGGTTCACCGACGACGACGTCATCAACCACATGATTTTCCTGCTGATGGCGGCACACGACACGACGACGATCACGCTCACCACGATGGTCTGGAAACTCGGCCAGCACCCGGAATGGCAGGAGCGCTGCCGGCAGGAATGCCTCGCGCTCGACAACGACCAGCTCGCATACGCCGATCTGGACAAGCTCGCGTCGCTGGACCTGGTGATGAAGGAGTCGCTGCGGCTGGTCGCGCCGGTGCCGTCGGTGCCGCGCCAGGCGGTCAAGGACACCGAGGTGCTCGGCCATTTCATCCCGGCCGGCACCGACGTGACGATGGGCCTGCATTTCACGCAGCACATGCCGGAATACTGGCCGGACCCGGAGCGCTTCGACCCCGACCGGTTCGCCGAGCACCGCCGCGAGGACAAGGTGCACCGCTATGCCTGGCTGCCGTTCGGCGGCGGCGTACACAAGTGCATCGGCCTGTATTTCGCCGGCATGCAGGTGAAAGCGGTGATGAACGAGCTGCTGCGCCGATATCGCTGGCAGGTCGATCCGGCGTACGAGGCGCCGCTGAATTACGTCGCGCTGCCCTATCCGACCGACGGACTGCCGATCGCGCTGGAGCCGGTTAACCAGTAGCTCGGGCGGCAAGCCGGCCGGTACAGTGCGGCCAGTGACCGGGACGATGCTGGCTGATGTGCGCCGGCGTCAGGGAAATCCGGTCGCCGACTGGCTGCGGATGGCCGCGGCCGTCACCGCGGCCGGTTTTCGCCGCTATTCGACCTACCGCCAGGCGACCGTCGGCGCGGCCGTCACGGTGACGGTTTTCGGTTTCCTCAAGTGCTATCTGATTCTCGCGGTCGCCGGTCCGGCCGGCACGGTCGCCGGTTACCGCGGCGACCAGCTCGTCGCCTTCATCTGGATCGGCCAGGGGCTGTTCGGCGTGGTCGCGATGTGGGGCTGGAGCGAGCTCTCCGACCGCGTACGCACCGGTGACGTCGCCGCCGACCTGCTGCGGCCGGTGAATCCACTGTGGACGTACGCGTGCACCGATCTCGGCCGGATCGGTCACGCGCTGGCGATGCGGCTGCTCGTGCCAGTCGTCGTCGGCGCGCTGACCTTTCATTTGTACGCACCGAGACTCTGGGCCACCTATCCGGCTTTCCTGGTGAGCGCGGTGCTCGGCGGGATGGTCTCCTTCGCGCTGCGATATCTGGTCAACCTCAGCTCGTTCTGGCTGCTGGACATCCGCGGTGTGATGACCGCCTGGGTCCTGTGTTCCAGCCTGTTCAGCGGCCTGACCATGCCGATCGGCTTCTTTCCAGCGTGGGCGCGCGCGGTGCTGTGGCTGACGCCGTTTCCGGCGATCATGCAGGTGCCGCTGGACACCGCGCTGGAGCGCCACGTCGGCTGGCCGGCGGCGGGGATGATCGGCCTGCAGGTGGCGTGGGTCGTCGCGCTGCTGGCGATCTGCTGGCTGGTGCAGCGCCGGGCCGTACGACGGCTGGTGGTGCAGGGCGGATGAGCACCGCGGTGATCTATTTACGGCTCGTCGGCGCGCAGATCCGCGCGCAGGCCAGCTATCGGCGGTCGTTCGTGATCGACCTGCTGTCACAGGCGGCGCTGGCGCTGGTGGAGATCTCCACGGTCGCGATCTTCTTCGGTGTCACCCGGTCGATTGGCGGCTTCACGCTCGCGCCGGCGATGCTGATCAGCGCGCTGGCACAGACCTGTTTCCGGCTGGGGGACCTGGTCGGCGGTGGCATGGACAACATGGCCGAGCTGGTGCGTCGCGGCCGGATCGACGCGCAGCTGGTACGTCCGATGTCGGCGCTCGGCCAGATCTTCGTGAACACCCTGGAGGTGCGTGTCTTCGGCGGTGTCGCGCAGGGGATGATCGTGCTCGGCATCGCCCTGGCATTCAACGACATCGCCTGGTCACCGGTGAAGGTGCTGCTGCTGCTCGTCACGCTGGTCAGCGGCATGGTGTCGGTCTCGGCGATCTTCGTCGCCGGCGGCACGCTGACCTTCTGGATCATCGACTCGCGGCCGATCAGCGACGCCTTCACCTACGGCGGACGCGACTTCATCACCTATCCGATCACCATCTACGGACCGGTCTTCCGCACGCTGTTCGCCTTCGTGCTGCCGTTCGCGTTCGTCGCGTACTACCCGGCGCTGGCGCTGCTGGACCGGCCGGATCCGCTCGGCCTGCCGGCCTGGCTCGGCTACTGCTCGCCGGTCGCTGCGGCCGTGCTGGCGCTGGCCGCGACGGCATTCTGGCGCGTCGGCATCCGGCACTACCGAGGGACGGGGTCATGAACACCATCGAGGCACGCGGACTGCGCAAGACCTTCAGCGTGGCGAAGAAAACCGGCCGGGTCCGGCGTACGCGGGTCGAGGTGGCCGCGGTGGACGGCATCGACCTGACCGTCGAGGCCGGCGACATGATCGGCTACATCGGCCCCAACGGCGCCGGCAAGTCCACCACGCTCAAGATGTTCACCGGTGTGCTCATGCCGAGCGGGGGAGAGCTGCGGGTCTGCGGCCTGCGACCGGTGCCGGACCGGCTCCGGCTGGCGCACCGGATCGGTGTCGTCTTCGGACAGCGCAGCCAGCTGTGGTGGGACCTGCCGCTGTGCGAGTCGTACGCGTTGTTGCGGCACATCTATCGCGTGCCGGCGGCCGACCACCGGCGCCGGCTGGCCGCGTACGTGGAGCTGCTCGACCTCGGCCCGATCCTCGACACCCCGGTGCGGCAGCTCTCGCTCGGCCAGCGGATGCGGTCAGAGGTGGCCGCAGCGCTGCTGCACGAGCCGGAGGTGCTGTTCCTGGACGAGCCGACGATCGGCCTCGACGTGGTCAGCAAGGAGGCCGTACGCTCCGCACTCGCCGAGCTGCACGCGACCGGCCGCGTCACGGTGGTGCTCACGACGCACGACCTGGCCGACATCGAGCGGCTGTGCCGGCGGCTGGTGGTGATCGACCACGGCCGGGTCATCCACGACGGCACGTTGGAGGAGCTGCACGACGCGTACGGGTCGCGGCGGCGGGTGATCGTCGAGCTGGACGGTCCGCATCCGCGGCTGGACATACCGGCGGCGACCGTCGACCTGGTGGAGGCTGACGGTCGCCGTCAGACACTGTCGTTCTCGCCGTCGCAGACCACGGCGGCCGCGGTGATCGGCGCGGTCGCCGCGACCGCGCCGTTGCGCGACCTGCAGGTGGCCGAGCCGGACATCGACGAGGTCGTACGCCGGCTCTACACGCGCTGACCCTACTTGGTCTTCGCCGCGCAGAAGACCTCGCGGTGGCCGAGCTTCCACAGCGCCTCGCTCGGCGAGACGTAGCTGATCGTGCTCTCGTCGGCCGGCTTGCCGCTGGCCGACAGGCAGGCCTTTTCAGCCGCCTTCTGCACCTGCGTGCTGCCGGGGAAGTCGCCTTCCGGCAGCACCGGGATAGCGTAGACCTTCCCCACGTCACCTTGTCCGCAGGTGACCTTGGTGACCAGGCCGGTGTCCTTGTCCTGGCCGATGCAGTCGCCGACCTTCACGTCGGCGTTGGCGATCTTGTTGTTGAACAGGTTGACGCCACCGGCGATGATCGCGCCGTACGCGACTATCCACAGGATCGACAGCACGATGCCGATGACCGCGAGCACCTTCAGCTTCTGGGTCTTCTTCACCATCGCGACGATGCCGATGATGATGCTGATCGGGATGGTGATCACCAGGAAGCCGAGAACACCGAGGACCAGCGCGGTGATCGACAGGCCGGCGGTCTTGCGCTCCTGCGGCGGGTCGGCCGGGATCGTCATCGAACCCGAGTCGGGGTAGGACATCTGCTTACGTGCCTTTCTGGTACGCGCTCCGTTGCGGCGCTCGCAGCAGCGTCCCTGACCCCGCTGCCGGTTGACTGCCGTTTCACTGCCGTCCAGCGGCAGGCGGTGTTTGTGCGGGTCAGCGCGTATCCGGGCGGCGATGGCCGGCCGGATCGAACACCGCGCCGGCAGTGGCCACGACCGCCGACAGCACCACCTGCGACACCACCGACCAGGCTGGCCACACGTCGGTGTCCGAGAGCGCGAGCGCGACGAGAGTGTTGGCGCTCACCGCCATCAGGCCGGCCGCGGTCAACCAGAGCGCGCGACTGCGCCGCCGTACGGCGTAGTAGAGGGGCACGACCCAGTTGCCGAAGCCGAGCGTCGCCAGCGGCGCGACGAAGGCGGCGATCCGGATCGCCGTCGAGACCGCCGACTGAGCGTCGCGCGGTGGCGCGTCCACGAGCAGCGCCGCGTGTACGGCGCCGCCGATCTGGATCACCGTGAGATCGCCGGCGACCCAGGCCAACAACTGGTTGCCGGTGAACATGGCCAGGCCCGGGACGATGGCACAGGCCAGCACGAGATAGCCGGCCGCGGCCGCCAGGTTGGCCGGCAGGCCGCCGCGGCCGCGGGTGAACCGCCAGGCGGCCAGCGCGCCGACCACCGCCCAGGTCGCCAGCCCGAAGCTCATCACCGGCACCGCGATCGCGAGCAGCTTGGCACCCCAACGCGCCGAGTCCGGCAGATCGGCGTCGCGGTCGGTCGCCGTCAGCACCGGCCGCGCGACCGGTGGATCGGCGTTTGGCCCGACTTCCGGCTCGTCAGGTGTCTCCGGTTCGGCGCGCAGGATGCGCTGGTGCAGCTCCTGGACGCGTACGCCTGGTTCGATCCCCAGCTCGGCGGCCAGATGCGCGTGGTAGTCGCGATAGGCGGCCAGCGCTTCCGGCTGCCGGCCGGACCGGGACAACGCGAGCATCAGCAGCTCACGCGGACGTTCGCGGAGCGGATAGTCGGCCACCAGCCGCACCAGATCCGGCACGGCCGTCCGGTGCCGTCCGGCCGCCAGCTCCAGCTCGGCGAGCTTCTCCAGTACGCCGGCGCGCACCTCCGCCAGCCGGTGGCGAGCGCCGTCGAACAGCGGACCGGTCAGCCCGGCGAGCGGCTCGCCCTGCCACAGCCGCGCGGCGGCGGTCAGCTGGCCGGTCTCGGCCGGACCGCCGGCCAGGCCGGTGAACACGTCGGCGTCCAGGCTGCCCGGCGCGACCCGCAGCAGATAGCCGGCCGGCGTACGCGTCAACAGCTGTCCAGGTGAGCGCGGTGCGCGGCCGGGCTCGAGCACGCGGCGCAGGCCGGCGACGTACTTCTGCACGACGTTGGCGCCGTTGTGCGGCGGCTCGTCGTCCCACACCGCGTCGACGATCTGGCTGGTCGAGACCGGCTTGTTGGCGTTGACCAGCAACGCGGCCAGCACCGCGCGTTGTTTGGCCGGTCCGAGCACCAGCTCCTGGTCACCGTGCCACGCGCGCAGCGGTCCCAGGATCTCGAACCGGATGAGCGGCTCACCAGCCACCACGTTCTCCCCGTTTCCCCATGGTCCCCCATGCCAGGACGAGGAGTTTACCGGTGGGTCAGACCTTGTCGCCGATGTTGACGGCCGCGCGAGGAGCGCGCATCCGGCGGAACACGGTCGCCCGCATCGCTCCGTAGAGATAGAGCGACATCATCCGCTCGGTGTTCTTCGGGAACCGTTCCCTGACCAGCTTCTTGATCTTGAAGGAGAGCAGCACCGAGTCGGTGAGCAGCGCCAGCAGCAGCACGGCCCACAGGATGTTGGCGAAGAACCGCACCTGCGCCGGCAGGCCCGGCTGAGCGGCCAGGAAGACCACCAGCGTGCCGCCGAGGAAGAAGGTGCCGACGGTGCGCCGCGAGTCGACGATGTCGCGTACCAGCCGGCGGACCGGGCCCTTGTCGCGCGGCAGCAGGTATTTGTCGTCGCCGCGCATCATGCCCTCGCGGGCCTCGGCACGCTCGACCCGCTGCCGCTCGCGCATCCGCGCCGCGGCCTCCTTGCGGTTGGCCGGCGGCGGCTCGACCATCCGGCGGCGGGCCTGCGCGTCCCTGCGCTTCGGCGTCGGCCGTCCCTTGCCGCCCGGTTTGGTGACCACCACCGGTTCGGGCTCGGGTTCGGGCTCGGACTTACGGCGGAAAAGCGACTTCAGTTCCACGGTCGGCAGCGTTCCTTCAGGTGTACGCGGAGGCGCTGAGCGGCATCCGCGGTGTGGGGATGCCTCTCAGCCTAGCCGTTTCGCGTCCTACGCGGCGCTGGCGTCGGTGCTTCGCTCCGCGCGAGCGCCGAGAGCGGCCAGTTTGGTGTCGAAGTCGGAGTAGCCGCGGTCGATCAGGTCGACGCCGTAGACATGCGAGGTGCCTTCGGCCGCCAGCGCGGCGATCAGGTGCGAGAAGCCGCCGCGCAGGTCGGGGATGACCAGGTCGGCGGCGTGCAGCTTGGCCGGGCCGCTGATCACCGCGGAGTGGGTGAAGTTGCGCTGGCCGAAGCGGCACGGCGTGCCACCGAGGCACTCGCGGTAGAGCTGGATGTGCGCGCCCATGCTGACCAGCGCGTCGGTGAAGCCGAGCCGGTTCTCGTACACGGTCTCGTGGACGATCGACAGGCCGGAGGCCTGGGTCAGCGCGACCACCAGCGGCTGCTGCCAGTCGGTCTGGAAGCCGGGATGCACGTCGGTCTCCAGCGCGATCGGCTTGAGGTCGCCGCCGGGGTGCCAGAACCGGATGCCGCCGCTGGGGGAGTCGTCGATCTCGAACTCGCCGCCGACCGTACGGAAGACGTTGAGGAACGTCATCATGTCGGACTGGCGCGCGCCGCGCACGTACACGTCGCCGCGGGTCGCGAGCGCAGCGCAACCCCAGCTCGCCGCCTCGAGCCGGTCCGGCAGCGCGGTGTGGTCGTAGCCGTAGAGCCGCTCCACGCCGGTGATCCGGATCGTCCGGTCGGTGAGCACGCTGATCAGCGCACCCATCTTCTGCAGGACGGCGATCAGGTCGATGATCTCCGGCTCGATGGCCGCGTTGCGCAGCTCGGTGACACCATGCGCGCGTACGGCCGTGAGCAGGACCTGCTCGGTGGCGCCGACGCTCGGATAGGGCAGCTGCAGCTTCGTACCGTGCAGGCCGTCCGGCGCCGAGATGTGCAGGCCCTCCGGGTCCTTGTCGACGGTCGCGCCGAACTGCCGCAGCGCCTCAAGATGGAAGTCGATGGGCCGGCCGCCGATGTTGCAGCCGCCGAGGTCGGGGATGAACGCGTGACCGAGCCGGTGCAGCAGCGGGCCGCAGAACAGGATCGGGATGCGGCTGGAGCCGGCGTGCACGTTGATCTCGTCGACGCTGGCGCGCTCCACCCGGCCGGGGTCCAGGACCAGCTCACTGCCGGTGTCGCCAGGGCGTACGTCCACGCCGTGCAGCGCGAGCAGGCCGGTGACGATCTCCACGTCGCGCACCGCGGGGATGTTGCGCAGCCGGCTCGGCGACTCACCGAGCAACGCCGCCACCATCGCCTTGGGGACGAGGTTTTTCGCGCCGGGGACGCGGACCTCGCCGCGCAGCGGCACGCCACCATGCACGATCAGGACATCGTTGTCCATCGTGCTCCTCTCTACGTCTGGACCTCGTTGGGCCGGAGCTGTCTCAGGTTAGCCAGTGCCCGCCCCTTCTCCATGGACCGGCCCGCCGGGTAATTCGGTTGACACGGATTTTCCGCTACGTCATCGTGTGCATTGGCCGTTGTTCGGTGACGACTCGGAGGAGGTGTGTCAGATGGCCGTCTTTGTGCGATCCCGCGTGTCCGCAGCCATCCACCTCCCGGCATCCGTGCGTCCCTGAGCTGGACGTTTCCTCGGGTGCCGCCACCCGAGGAGTTTTTCTCCAGTGCGAGTCCCGTTTCGCTATGACGCGTCACGTGACAGTGACGACGATCTCTATGACTACTACGACGCCTATGACGATCCGCCGGTTGCACCCGCCGGCCGGCGTACGCGCGTCGAGCCTCCCGCCGGCTTCGAGGACGCGGTCGCGGAGGAGGAAGAGGACGCCGACCCGGACGGTCCGCCGGAAGGCGACCGCTGGTCGACGTGGGACGGCGCCAGCCATGGGCCCAAGCCGTGGCCGGACTGGCTGGTCACCGACCTGGGCGCGGTCGACCACGAGCTCGGCGTCCTGAAGACCGGCAAGGAGGCCGACGTCTTCCTGATCCGGCGCGAAGTGCCCGGCGGGCGGTCGTGCCTGCTGGCCGCCAAGCGCTACCGTACGGCCGAACACCGGTCCTTCCGCCGTGACGCCGGCTATCTGGAAGGCCGCCGCGTCAAGGAGTCGCGGCAGAGCCGCGCGATGGCCCGGCGGACCGCGTACGGTCGCGAGCTGATCGCCGGCCAGTGGGCCGGAGCCGAGTTCGGCGTGCTCGGCTCCCTGTGGAAGGCCGGCCTGGCGGTGCCGTATCCGGTGTCGCTGGACTACACCGAGGTGCTGCAGGAGTTCATCGGCTCACCATCCGGCGAGGCGGCGCCCCGGCTTGCGCAGGTGCGACCATCCGGTGCGTTGCTGCGTACGCTGTGGGACCAGCTGCTGGACGCGATGTCGCTGATGGCCAGGATGGGCCTGACACACGGCGACCTGTCCGCGTACAACCTGCTGGTAGACGGTGAGCGGCTGGTCATGATCGACCTTCCGCAGGCCGTCGACATCGTCGGCAACCCGCAGGGTGTCGAGTTCCTGCACCGCGACGTGGTCAACGTCTGCGAGTGGTTCGCCGCTCGCGGTCTGACCGCCGCCGACCCGGAGGCGGTCCTGGACCTCCTCAGGTCCGAAGCCCACCTCACCTGAACTGGTCCGACCAGCCGACGGCGAGACTGAAGATTGTATGCAATTCGTGGGTAAGGCAGGATGGCCGCGTGCGCGTACTCGTGGCTCCTGACTCCTTCGGTGGCACCATGACCGCTCGCCAGGCCGCCGAGGCGGTGGCGGCGGGATGGCGGCGGGCGGCGCCTGGCGACGAGATCGTCCTGCGGCCGCTGTCCGACGGCGGCCCCGGCTTCCTGGACGTGCTCAACACCGCGCTCGGCGGCGAGTACGTGAAGGTCGCGATCCCGGATCCGCTGGGCCGCGACACGACCGGCAGCGTGCTGCGGGTCGGGGACGACGCGTACGTCGAGAGCGCCGACGCCACTGGCCTGCATCACCTGGCCAAAGACGAGCGCGACCCCAAGCGCACCACCTCGTACGGGGTGGGGCTGCTCCTCGCCGCGGCCGTCGAGTCCGGCGCGCGCCGCGTCGTGGTCGGCCTCGGCGGGTCGGCGACGAACGACGGCGGCGCCGGGATGCTGGCCGCCCTCGGAGCCGTTCCGCTGGATGTCGGCGGCAGTGCGTTGCCGTACGGCGGGGCCGCGCTGGCGCAATGCGACCGGCTGGAAGGCGTGCCGGCGTTGCGCGGCGCGGAGTTGGTGATCGCCAGTGATGTCGACAGTCCGCTCACCGGCCTGCACGGCGCCTCCGCGGTGTTCGGTCCGCAGAAAGGCGCCAGCAGGGAGGACGTGCTCCTCCTCGACGCCGCCTTGGCGCGCTGGGCCGAGGTGCTCGAACGTGACCTGCCGGGTTGTCCGCCGGGCATCGCCGAGCTGCCAGGTGCCGGTGCGGCTGGCGGCCTCGGCGCCGGTCTGTTGGCACTTGGCGCGCGGCGCGAGTCGGGGATCACGCTCGTACGCTCGCTGATCGGCCTGGATGCGGGGCTGGACGCGGCAGATCTCGTGGTGACCGGCGAGGGCTCCTTCGACTTCCAGTCGCTGCGCGGAAAAGTGGCCGCCGGTGTCGCCGCCGGAGCCGCCGAACGAGCGTTGCCGTGCCTGGTCGTGGCCGGCCAGGTCTCGGTCGGTCGCCGCGAGGCCGCTGCCGCCGGGATCGAAGCCACCTACGCCGTGGCGGATGAGCTCGGCTCCGTCGACGCGGCCATCGCCGCCGGCGCGGACGGCCTGGAGCGGCTGGCCGAGCGGGTTGCGCGTGAGTGGTCCCGGCGGTGAGATCGGCCACTGGGCTGAACGTACGTGCCGGATGCGGCCGGTGGGCCCTGGCAAATCCGATCGCCTGTGGGAGGATGGAATCGCTGGGAACAGCGCGAGCACAGCGGTTGTTGCCTGGTGGATAGAGCACTGGGGCCGACTTCTACGGGAGCAAACGTGACCACTCCGACCACCGAAACGTCCGTCGTCCTGACCGACGGCGCCGCCGCCAAGGTGAAGGCGCTGCTGGAGCAGGAGGGCCGCGACGACCTGCGGCTGCGGATCGCCGTGCAGCCAGGCGGCTGCTCCGGTCTGCGCTATCAGCTGTTCTTCGACGAGCGCTCGCTGGACGGCGACTTCGTCGAGGACTTCGGTGGCGTCGAGGTCGTCGTCGACCGGATGAGCAAGCCGTATCTCGGCGGCGCCACCATCGACTTCGTCGACACCATCGAGAAGCAGGGGTTCACGATCGACAACCCCAACGCCACCGGCTCCTGCGCCTGCGGCGACTCGTTCCACTAGACATCGCAATACGCGAGGGGCTCGGCCACCACGGTCGGGCCCCTCACGTTTGCGGCTCCAAGAGATCAGCGGGATCGAAGGAGATTGGAAACGGCCGGTCGCTCGCCAGAGTCGAGCCGGCGGACGCATTCGCGATTGGCCGGTAGTTGCCGTCACGAAGCTCGTAGAGGTGAGCATCCGCGCCGGGCAGCCGGTCGGACACCTCAACGACGAGATAGAAGGGGATGCCGGCACCCGCGGCGAGGGCAGGCTTGTCTATGCGGTCGCGGCGCCGAGACGACGGCGAGACGAACTCGATCGCATGAGGACGTGCTCGGCTGGCACCCACGTCATCCTCGACACTGGCTGCCGCAGCACGACCAAGTCGGGCCCGATCCACGTGTCCGGAGTGAAAATCACGTTGAGCGCAGGGTAAAGCGCATGGCCGGCGGCGGTTGCGGCCGCGTCCAGGCCGATCGCCAACCGCTTCGCTGCCCAGCTGTTGGCGCTGCCCTCCCGGGGGCTCATGACAAGCCTCCCGTTGATCGCCTCATAGCGCGCCGGGTGTGCGCCATCGATGGGCAAGTAACGATCGGCGAACTCGGCCGTCCACATGCCGGCCAGCTCGACCAGCGGGTCGAAGTCATCGAGGGACACGGGCAATGCTGACACGGCCGACCTCCTCCTGCACACCAGCGTACCGGCGGGGCCGGTCGCGAGATCACCCGAAATCCTGACATGTCTTGACCGTACGGATGGGTCCGGCGGAACCTTCGCCGGAGCTGCGGCCAAATGCCGTCGTTCCGGTCTGAAAGGTGGAGAGTTTGTCCCGAGCGGACTGGCGGATCGTACGAGCCGGGGATGAAAATTCTCTCGTGGACCGTCAGTCCCCGGGACTGGTTGCTGCGGGTTAGGGTCGTGAGTCCGTGTTCCCGACCGGGGCGTGAGCCCCACCGAGGCTGGGTAATGAAGATCGTCGTCACCGGATCCATCGCCACCGACCACCTGATGCATTTCAAGGGTCGGTTCGCCGAGCAGTTGCTGCCCGACCAACTGCACCAGGTCTCGCTGTCCTTCCTGGTCGACCGGTTGGTCATCCGCCGTGGTGGGGTGGCGGCCAACATCGCCTTCGGTATGGGGGTGCTGGGGGAGCGGCCGATCCTGCTCGGCGCGGTGGGTCCGGACTTCGACGACTACCGGGCCTGGCTGACCAAGCACGGCGTCGACTGCGAATCCGTGCAGGTTTTCGAAAACCTGCACACCGCGCGGTTCAACTGCACGACCGACGACGACATGGCGCAGATCGCGTCGTTCTACACCGGCGCGATGGCCGAGGGCCGCAACATCTCGCTGCAGCCGACGGTCGACCGGCTCGACGGCGTCGACCTGGTGATGATCGGCGCCCACGACCCGGAGGGGATGCTGCGCAACACGCGCGAGTGCAAGGAGGCCGGCATCCCGCGGGCCGCCGACTTCTCGCAGCAGATCGCGCTGATGGACGGAGAGCAGCTGCGCGAGCTGGCCGAAGGCGCCGCGTACCTGCTGACCAACGACTACGAGAAGAACCTGTTCGAGCAGAAAACCGGCTGGTCGGAGTCGGACGTACTCGACCATGTCGGCATCCGGGTCACGACGCTCGGCGAGCGCGGTGTCGAGATCACCGGCCGCGACGTCGAGCGCGTACACGTGCCGATCGCGCGGGAGGTACGCAAGGTCGACCCCACCGGCGTCGGCGACGGCTTCCGCGCCGGCTTCTTCGCCGGCCTGTCCTGGGGCCTGTCGCTGGAGCGGGCCGCGCAGGTCGGCAGCATGCTGGCCACGCTGGTCATCGAGACCGACGGCCCGCAGGAGTACGTGGTGGACCGCGCCGAGTTCGTCAAGCGGCTCGGCGAGGCGTACGGCGACACCGCGGCGTCCGAGGTCGCCGAGCACCTGGCGTAGGACCAGCCGCAGGGCCTCTGCACGTGCGCGGGACGCACGTGCAGAGGCCCTGCGGTCGTACGGGTCACAAACGGCGGCGCGTCGAGCCACCCGGTACGGCGGTGGAGAACCAGGTCGGATAGTCTTCGGTTGCTCGTTCTACGGCGTGTAGACCACGCCGCTTGGGTGACTGGCTTGAGCGGGAGGACCTGTCGGGTGGCAAGGCAGAAGCGGGTTCGGCCCGGTCGTGCGGTGCTGGCCCTGGCCACGCTGGGATTGCTGGCGCTGGCACTGGCCGGCTGTGACCGGGACCAGGCGCTACGGTTCGGATGGCCGGCCGGAGTGACCGTGCAGTCGCAATGGATGCTCCAGCTCTGGGTCGGTTCCACGATCGCGGCGCTGCTGGTCGGCGTGCTGGTGTGGGGCCTGATCTTCTGGGCCGTCATCGCCTACCGGCGGCGCGCCGGTGACCCGGAGATCCCGGTGCAGACCAAGCTCAACCTGCCGATCGAGATCCTCTACACGATCGCGCCGCTGCTGGTCGTGGTCGTCCTCTTCTACTACACGGCGGTCGTGGAGACCGACGTGGACAAGCAGGACGCCAACCCGGACGTGACCATCTCGGTCGTCGCGTTCAAGTGGAACTGGCGGTTCGGCTACAACGGCCAGACCGGCGTCGACGGCCAGCAGGTGCAGACGGTCGGCTCCTCCGACCAGATCCCGGTCCTGGTGCTGCCGACCGGCAAGACCGTACGGTTCGTCGAGACCTCCGAGGACGTGATCCACTCCTTCTGGGTGCCGGAGTTCCTGTTCAAGCGCGACGTGCTGCCCGGTCACCCGAACTCGTTCCAGGTGACCATCACCAAGACCGGCAACTTCGTCGGCCGCTGCGCCGAGCTGTGCGGCACCTACCACTCCAACATGAACTTCGAGGTCCGCGCGGTGAGCCCGGAGCTCTACCAGCAGTACCTGACGCTGCGCAAACAGGGCTTGTCCAACCCCGACGCGTTGGAGAAGCTGCAGGGCAAGGCGATGCGGTACGCGGTCACCACGCATCCGTTCAACACCGACCGCCGCGACACGTCGGCCAGCTGAGCCGGCCACAACAGGAGGATCGCAGCGATGCGCATTGAGTCGAGGGTCTTCAACGGCTTGGCGCTGTTCTGTTTCTTGGCGGCGCTCGTCTACGGGTTGTGGACCACCAACACGGTCGAGCACACCGAGTGGGTCGGCGTCGTGGCGCTGATCCTGACCGGCTGCCTGTGTGGCATGGTCGGCCAGTACTTCGCCTTCGTCGCGCGGCGGATCGACGCCAGGCCGGAGGACCGGCCCAACGCCGACGTGAGCGACGGCGCCGGTGACCTCGGCTTCTTCTCGCCGGGCAGCTACTGGCCGTTCATCCTGGCCGCGGCCGCGGCGCTGGCTGGCATCGGCGTGGTGTTCTGGGCGGTCTGGCTGCTGATCATCGGCGGCGTGGCGATCCTGCTGGCCACCGGCGGACTGGTTTTCGAATACTACGTCGGCACTCGCGGCGAGCACTGAACCTTCGTACGCACGGCCCTTCGTAGGCCACGGCCCGCCGGCAGCACGCCGGCGGGCCGTCGTCATGTCAGCCGGTCGGCCAGCGCGATCGCGTCGGCCGGGGCGTGCACTTTCGCGTCGTTGTCGAAATAGACGTAAGTGTCGAGGCCGGCAGCGCTCCAACCGCGGATCTTCTCGGCCCAGCCGTCCAGCGCCGCGGCCGAATAGCCGCTCACGTAGAGCTCCCGGTCGCCATGCAGCCGCACGTAGACGAAGTCGGCCGTCACGTGCTCCAGATACGGAAACGTGCCGGCGGTGTCGGCGACCACCAACGCGATCCCGTAGTGCCGCAGCAGCTCCACAGCCTCCGGCTGGTCGAAGCTCGCGTGCCGCACCTCCAGAGCGTGTCTGAGCGGCCGGTCCGCCTCGGTGGTCAGCCAGACCCGGCCGGCCAGCTTCTCGTCGTGACCGGCGGCCAGAGCGGCCGCCTCGGTGGTCGTACGCGGCAGCTGCTCGAAGAAGCCGGCGAGCCGGTCCGGGTCGAAGCGGAGCACCGGCGGCAGCTGCCAGAGGAACGGGCCGAGAGTGTCGCCGAGCGCGAGCGGACCGGAGGCGAAGAAGTTGGCCAACGCCGTCTGTACGCCGGCGAGCTTGTGCATGTGGGTGATGTAGCGGCCGCCTTTGACGGCGAAGACGAAGCCGCTTGGCACCTCGCGGCGCCAGGCCTGATAGCTGGACGGCCGCTGCAGCGAGTAGAACGAGCCGTTGATCTCGACAGAGTCGACCAGCCCGGAGAGGTACTCCAGCTCGCGTCGCTGGGGGAGTCCAGGCGGATAGAAGGTGCCGCGCCAGGGTGGATAGCGCCAGCCGGACGTACCGATGCGGATCATCACTGGCAACTGTGGACGCCACCGAGGCCGGTGACAAGCGGTCGCAAGGGCGTATCGATCGCTGGCCATCCGGCCTCGGCGTGGCGTGATGATCGCGTCGGCCGACCGTCGCCACAACCGGCTGGCCCCAATACACGTAGCCGGTTGCGGGCTGGTCGATGCGCCGGCGTAGCCCTCGCTACCCCCTTACGTGAGCCGCTCGGTCTCGGCTCGCCGGCGTCATAGCGGACGCTCCTGATCGCTCCCGCCGACCACGTCGTCGTGGACCGGGGCTGGAGGACGAGCCAACCCGGAGGGTGTGCCGGTGCCCGCTGGCTCATCCAGTGCCGTGCCGTCACGAACGTCGGGTCTTTTCGAAAGGTCTCCCGGTCGTCGCAACAATTCGGAGATTACCGGACATTCCGTCGTATTCCTAGAATTACTTCATTGGAATTCGAGTGCACGCATGGCCACCATGCGTGCGTTGGACGCACGCATGGTGGCCATGCGACCCAAACCAAGCGGCCCCGCTCCGACGTGCGGAGCGGGGCCGGGGAGGCACTGCGACGGTGTCAGTCGTCCGTGTGGGTCAGCTCGCGCTGCTCCGTCGGGGCCGGGGAGACCGGGGTCTCGCTCGGCTTCTCCAGCGGTACGAAGAAGCCCTTCACCGCGTGGCCGAGCGCGCCGACCCGGTTCATCTTCTTCGGCACCGCCCAGCCGCGGTATTCCAGGTGGCTGTGCCCGTGCTCGTCGACCGGGCCGAGCGGCTGGTGGATCTCGATGAACTTGCCGTTGGGCAGCCGCCGGATGATGCCGGTCTCGATGCCGTGCGCCAGCACCGTACGGTCGGCCTGCTGGGCGCCGAGGCACAGCCGGTAGGTGACGTAGTACGCCACCGCCGGCGCGATCAGCACGCCGATCCGGCCGATCCAGGTCATCGCGTTGAGCGAGATGTCGAACTTCTCCGCGATGATGTCGTTGCCGCCGGACATCAGCAGCACGGCGATGAAGGTGATCGCCATGGCGCCGAGGGCCGTACGCGTCGGCGCGTCACGCGGCCGCTGGAGCAGGTTGTGATGGGCGGTGTCCTTGGTGAACTTGGCCTCCAGGAACGGATACATGATCAGCATCCCGAAGACCAGGCCCATCAGCGCCGCCGAGGCCCAGAACATCGGCGGGATGGTGAACGGGCCGAGGTAGATCTCCCACGGCGGGAAGATCCGCATCGAGCCGTCGCTCCAGGCCACGTACCAGTCCGGCGTGGTGCCGGCGGAGACCACCGAGGCCTTGTACGGGCCGAACAGCCACACCGGGTTGATCTGGAAGATGCCGCCCAGCGCCGCGATGACGCCGAAGACGATCATGAAGAAGCCGCCGGCCTTGGCCGAGAAGTTGGGCACCATCCGTACGCCGACCACGTTCTTCTCGGTGCGTCCCGGCCCTGGATACTGCGTGTGCTTCTGTTTCACCAGCAGGCCCATGTGCGCCGCGATGAGGCCGAGGATCAGGCCGGGCAGCAGCAGCACGTGCGCGATGTAGAGCCGGGGGAGGATCTCGGTCCCCGGATACTCACCGCCGAACACCGAGAAGGTCAGCCACGTGCCGATCACCGGCGTCGACTGCATGATCGCGCTCATCACCCGCAGGCCGGTGCCCGAGATCGCGTCGTCCGGCAGCGAGTAGCCGGCGAAGCCCTCGAAGAAACCGAGGATGAACAGCAGCGCGCCGACCACCCAGTTGATCTCGCGCGGCCGGCGGAACGCGCCGGTGAAGAACACCCGCAGCATGTGCACGACCATCGCGGCCATGAACAGCAGTGCGGCCCAGTGGTGGATCTGCCGCATGATCAGGCCACCGCGTACGTCGAACGACAGGTTGATCGTCGTCTCGTACGCGCGCGACATGTCGATGCCGAACAGCGGGGTGTAGGACCCCATGTACTTGACCTCGAGCGGCGACGGCTCGAAGTACAGCGCCAGGAACGTTCCGGACAGCAGCAGGATGATGAACGAGTAGAGCGCGATCTCACCCAGCATGAACGACCAGTGGTCCGGGAAGACCTTGTTCATCAGCTTGCGGACCGGGCTGGCCGCGGCGAACCGGTCGTCCACCCAGCCGGCGCTCTTCTCCGGGATCTCCGCCGGTTTGATCTTCGGCAGTAGCGAGACCATGACTAGTGCCCCCAGTACGAGTGCGCGCGGTTATTTTTCGTCATCGGGGTGCTCCCAGAGAGCCGGTCCGATCGGCACGCGGAAGTCGCTCTGTGCCGCGAAGTATCCCTCAGAATCGACCATGATGGGGAGCTGGGGCAGCCGCCGGGTGGCCGGACCGAAGACCGGCTTGCACCAGTCGAGCACGTCGAACTGGCTCTGGTGGCAGGGGCAGAGCAGGCGCTGGGTCTGCTGTTCGTACAGGCTGGCCGGGCAGCCGGCGTGCGTGCAGATCTTCGAGTACGCGAAGTAGTTCTGGTAGCGGCCCTCGGCGAACTTCCAGTTGTTCACCGGCTTCTGCACCCGGTCGGCGTCCTCCGGCCGCAGGTGGATCAGCAGCACCGGCGAGTCGGCGTACTTGTTGGTGTTGCCGCCGGGGATGCCGGGAAAGACCGTCTCGATGCCGCCGGCGTGCAGGTCGGACGGCCGGATCGGACTGCCGTCGTCGCGGACCAGCCGGATGCCGCGCTTCCACGCCGTGGTGGTCGGCGCGTCGTGCGGGTTGGTGATCAGCGCTCCGACCAGCGGCGCGGCGGCCGCGATGCCGAGTGGCGCGGCACCGGCGGCGATCGCCACCTTGAGCAGCGGCCGGCGCTTGATGCCGGTGTCCTCGAAGGTCTTCAGCAGCGTCGCGCCGGTCAACCGGCGCTCGTCGTCGGGGGAGGCGCCGTCGTGGCGGTCCTGGACGGCGAGCTCCTCGGGCAGCAGCTTCTTGGCGAAGGTGATGACCGCCGCTCCGACGCAGAACAGCGCCAGGCCGAGCGTGGCGCCGAGCAGCGGTGTGTAGAGCTTGGCGATGTTGACACCGAGCTGGTAGTCGTACGGCCACCAGATGTAGATCACCAGGAACGCCAGGCCGAAGAAGCCGGCGCCGCCGAACATCAGCGCGATGGTGCGCTCGATCCGCTTCTCCACCTTGGTGCCGGACACCGGGAAGCGCGGCCGGTAGTGCACCAGCTCCACGCCGTCGCGCCGGGCACCCTCGCGGACCAGGTCGAACTGGTCGGCCTCCGGGTCCTCGGTGTCGACGTACGGCTCCTTGCCCGGCATCGGGTAGGCGGGCGTCTCGGCACCGGTGTGCTCAGAGCGCTCAGTGTGCTCGGTGTTCTCTTCAGTGTGAGTGGTCACGACTTCCCCGCAATCCACAGGCCCACGAACAACAGCGCGACGATTCCGACGACGAACACGACCAGGCCCTCGGGCACCGGACCGGACCGGCCGATGCCGAAGCCACCCTGGTCCATGTCGGCCTTCTGCGCCTGCACGTACGAGACGATGGCCTTCTTCTGGTCGGGGGTGAGCTGGTTGTTGCCGAACACCGGCATGTTCTCCGGGCCGGTCAGCATCGCCTCGTAGATCTGCCGGTCGGTGGCGTCCACCAGGTTCGGCGCGGTCTTGCCCGAGGACAGCGCGCCACCCTTGGTGCTCATCGCGTGGCAGGCCGCGCAGTTGAGCCGGAACAGCTGGCCACCTTCGGCGATGACGCTCTTGTCGTCGCTGCGCAGCTGGCCGGACGGCACGTCCGGTCCGCCACCGTTGGCCTGCACGTACGCGGCGAGCTGCGCGATCTGCGCGTCGTTGAACTTGGCCGGCTTGCGGGCCGCCTGCGCGGCCTGCGCCGCGAGCGGCATCCGGCCGGAGGAGACCTGGAAGTCCACCGCCGCGCCGCCGACGCCGATCAGGCTCGGACCGCGGCCGGGCACACCCTGCAGGTTGCGGCCGTGGCAGCTGATGCAGCTCTCGTTGAACAGCCGCTGGCCCTCGCGTACCGCCACCGAAGGCTGGTCACCGGGCGCCGCCGAACTGCTCGGCGTGAACGCCGCGTAGCTGGCGCCGATCACGGCGAGCGCCGCGACCAGCAACAGCGCGCCGGAGCGGCGCTTGGCCAGGTCCGCCGTACGGCGGTAGGCCCGGCCTGCGAAGGAGGAAATCATCGCCTCACCTTGCGGTTGTCTCTCAACAGTTCTGACGGTGTCGCGGACGTTTTCGTGACAGCTGGTGTGACAGCGCGGCTTCCCGGCTCGGTCACGTGCCCGGCAGGCTGGTCGGCATCAGGTAGATCATCGCGAACAGCACGATCCAGACGATGTCGACGAAGTGCCAGTAGTACGAGACGACGATGGCGGCGGTCGCCTGCGCCGGCGTGAAGCGGCCCATGGTCGACCGGATCATCAGGTAGACGAAGGCCACCAGACCGCCGATCACGTGCAGCGCGTGGAAACCGGTGGTCAGGAAGAACATCGAGCTCCACCCGTTGGTGGACAGGTTGATGCCCTCGGTGTAGAGCTTCGAGTACTCGCCGACCTGGCCACCGACGAAGACCGCGCCCATGATCAGCGTGATCGCGTACCAGCGGCGCAACCCGTACACGTCGCCGCGCTCTGCGCAGAAGACGCCGAGCTGGCAGGTCACCGACGACAAGACCAGGACGATGGTGAACGGGGTCGCGTAGAGCAGCTCGAGGTGCTCGTGGCTCTCGTGCCACAGCTCAGGATGGATGGCCCGGATGGAGAAGAACATCGCGAACAGAGCCGCGAAGAACATCAGCTCACTGGAGAGCCAGATGATCGTTCCGACGCTGACGATGTTCGGCCGGGTCAGCGAGTGGACCTGAGACTTGTCGAAAACGGCGGCGGAGGCTGTCACGCCTCGCATTATGGCCCGTCCGCCACGGCCCTCGCGCGCCGGGTACTACTGCGTGTCGAAGTTCGTGCCTGATCTGGGGAGTGACGCTTGTCGCACAGCTTTCCGGCACGGCTCTACGAGCAGGCGAATGTCCGTTTTGCCGGACGGTCGCGCGGACTCGCTACGTGCACCCGGTGCACGCAGGGAGTCCGCGCGACCTTTCGCGGCAGCCAGCCCGCTGCCTCGCCGCGGTTTGGTTTACGCTTCGCTGCATGAGTGCAGTCCGCCGTCCTGCCGACAAGACGATCCTGGTTTTCAGCGACGACCCCGCCGTACGCGAGCGGGTGCGGATGGCGATCGGACGCCGTCCGGCGCCGGATGTCGGGAAGGTCGCGTGGCTGGAGGCGTCCACCGGTGACGAAGTGGTGGACGCCGTGGACGCGGGCAAGGCCGACGTGCTGATCCTGGACGCCGAGGCGCAGCCGACCGGTGGCATGGGGATCAGCCGGCAGCTGAAGAACGAGGTCGACCACTGTCCGCCGACCTGTCTGCTGCTCGCCCGCGACGCCGACCGGTGGCTGGCGAAGTGGTCGCAGGCCGAGGCCACCATCACGCATCCGATCGATCCGGTACGAGCCGCCGCGGTGGTCGCCGACCTGCTGCGCCGCGCACCCGTGCCGGCGCGGACCTGACGTCATGACGGCCGAGGCGACGCGTGCCGCGGTCGAGACGTACAGCTGGCCCAAGCTGCTCAACGCGCTGCTCGGCGGCGAGTCGCTGAGCGCCGACGCCACCGCGTGGGCCATGGGAGAGATCATGGGCGGCGAGGCGACTGGCGCGCAGATCGCCGGCTTCGCCACCGCGCTGCGGGCCAAGGGCGAGACCGCCGAGGAGGTCTCCGGGCTGGCCAGGGCGATGCTCCAGCATGCCACCAGGCTCGACCTCGGTCCGGGGCCGGTCGACGCGGTCGACGTGGTCGGGACCGGTGGTGACCGGTCCAACACGGTCAACATCTCGACCATGGCGGCCGTGGTGGTGGCGGCAGCGGGCGTACGCGTCGTCAAGCACGGCAACCGTGCCGCGTCCTCCGCGTGCGGATCGGCCGACCTGTTGGAAGCGCTCGGAGTGGCGATCGAGCTGACGCCGGAGCAGGTGGTCCGCTGCCTGACCGAGGTCGGCATCGGCTTCTGCTTCGCGGCCAAGTTCCACCAGGGTTATCGGCACACCGCCGCGCCGCGGCGTGAGCTCGGCGTGCCGACGGTGTTCAACTTCCTCGGCCCGCTGACCAATCCCGGACAGCCGCGCGCCGCCGCGATCGGCTGTTTCTCGCAGCAGATGGCACCGGTGGTGGCCGGTGTGATCGCCGGCCGCGGTCAGTCGGCGCTGGTCGTACGCGGTGAGGACGGCCTCGACGAGGTCACCACCACCGCGCCGACGCGTTTCTGGGTCGTCAACGGCGGCACGGTCACCGAGGCCGTGTACGACGTGGCCGACCTCGGACTGCCGCGAGCCGAGCCGGCGGCCTTGCGCGGTGGGGATCCGTTCTTCAACGCCAAGGTGGCGCGTGCGCTGTTCAGCGGCGAGCGCGGCCCCGTACGCGACGCGGTCCTGGTCAACGCGGCCGCGGCGCTCGCCGCGTACGACGGTGTGACCGGTCCGCTCGGCGACGCGTTGTCGGCCGGGCTTGGCCGGGCCGCCGAGGCGATCGACTCCGGCAAGGCGGCCGCGCTCCTGGACCGTTGGGCCGCAGTCTCCACGCTGCCCTGACGTCTAACGCGCGTACTTCGCGAAGAGCGTGTTGAGGTCGTGCTGTGGATACTGCGCTCCGGCGAGGGTGAAGGTGCCGCGCTCACGCAGTTCCCAGGCCACATCGCGGACGAAGCCGAGTGCGGCACGCGCGATGGCTCCGCCGGTGCTGATCCGGGTCACGCCGGCGGCGGCCAGCTCGGCGATGGTGTCTTTCGGCCCCAGCAAAGCGTTGACCGGACCGGACACCTGCGGTAGGAGCGCCGACACGTCGCAGAACGGCGCATACAGGCAGTCGGCACCGGCTTCGTGGAAGCGGTTGAGCCGGCGCGCGGCCTCCTCGAGCGGATCCGGTCGCAGCTGGAACACGTCCGTACGCGCGGTCAACGCGAAATCGGTCCCCTGCCTCGCCTCATGTGCCGCGGCGATCCGCTCGACCGCCAGCTCCTCGTCGTAGAGCTGGCCGTTGCGCTGGTCCTCGATGTTCGCGCCGGCCAACCCCGCGTCGATCGCCAGCCTGACCGTCTCTGCGACTGCTTCCGGCGACTCGCCATAGCCGTCTTCCAGGTCACCGTTGACCGGGATGGTGACCGCCGCCGTGATCGGTCGTACGCGGTCGAACATCTCCGCCCGCGACAGCGGCTTCGCCTCGCCGACCAGATAGTCGCCGCGACCTGACGCGAAGGCCACGCCGGCGCTGGTCGTCGCGAGGGCCTGGAATCCGGCGTCTGCCAGCAAAATCGCGCTGCCGGGGTCCCACGCGTTCGGCATCACGAAGCATGGACCGGAGTGCATGTCACGAAAGCTCATGACGCCACGCTATTGACGCGCAGGCCATCTGCCTAATGCATACTTCTGGGGTGACCCATCAGGTGCATGCATAGTGGATGTCGAGGCGCTGCGTACCTTCGTGGCGATCCACCGCTCTGGTGGCATCACGCGTGCCGCGACGACGCTGTTCCGCTCGCAGCCGGCGGTCAGCCGCCGGCTGACCCTGCTGGAGAAAGAGCTCGGCGTTGCGCTTTTCGAGCGTACGGCCGCCGGTGTCGTCCTCAGCGAGGCTGGCCAGGCGCTGCTGCCGTTCGCGGAGACCGCGTTGGCTGCCCTGAAGGACGCGGAGGACGCCGTCCACGCCGTACGCTCACAGGCTTCCGGTCCGTTGGCGATCGCGCTGGTCGGCACGCTGGCCAGCACCGAGCTCACGCCGGCGTTGCGGCGGTTCGCCGACGAGCATCCGGCGGTCGAGCTGCGGCTGCGGACGGCCACCAGCTCCGAGGTCAGCGATCTCGTACGCCGCGCCGATGTCACGATCGGCCTCCGCTATGGCAGCGACGCGTCGCCGGAGCTCGTCTGCGACTCGCTTTTCGGCGAACGCAGGCTGATGGCCGCGGCTGCCGACCACCATCTCGTCGGAGCGCGCCTCGCGTTGAGTGACCTGGCGGCCGAGCGATGGATCGCCTTCCCGGAGCCGCCGGGGCGACCGGAGGTGTCCGCGCGGTTCGCCCGGCAGCTCTACGACGCGGCCGGTGTCGCGGAGCGGGACATTCTCCGCGTGGACAGCCTCACGGCACAGAAACGGCTGGTGGAGGCCGGTTTCGGCATCGCCCTGCTGCCGCTGAGCGGCATGCGCGAGGAACTGGCCGCCGGCACCTTGGCTGTACTCGACGTCACCGACCTCGACGTAAGCGCACCGGTCGTGGTGGTGACCCGCGCCGGCGGCTATCTGAGCACCGCCGCGCGCACGCTCTTGCGTGAGTTACGTGCTCTGGCCGGCCCAGGGGACGCGGCAGGCGTCGCCGGAGTTGAACCCCTGCGCGGTGATGCCGAGGGCTGAGTAGGTGCGGGAACGCATGTTCTCCAGGCCGATCTCGTAGGTCAGCTCGACCAGACCGGCGCGGCCGAAGCGCCGCTCCAGGTCCGCGACCTGCTCGTCGGTGATCTCGGTTGGGTCGGAGGTCATGGCGTCCGCGTACGCGATCGCGGCGCGCTGGTCGTCGTTGTAGACCGGCGACGTCGCGTAGTCAGCGATCTCGCGCAGCTGAGCCTCGTCCAGGCCCTTCAACCGGTGCAGCATCGAGCCGAAGTCGACGCACCACGAGCAGCCGACGACCCAGGCGACCCGGTAGACCGCGAGGTCGCGTACGGCCGCGGGCAGCACGTTCGCCGCCCGGTTGGCCATCCCCTCGTGGACGGCCGCCGCGGTGAACAGCTTCCGGTGGTGTGCGAGCACCGCGAATGGCTCCGGCACCTCGCCGAACTGGCGCTTGGCGTACGCGTACATGAGCTTCATCAGCGGCCCGGCGGCGGCGCGGGACACCGCGGGAAGGCGTGCCATCTGCTCTCTCCTGTCACTCAGAGGCCTTTACCCGTGAGACGAGAGAACAGGCACCGTTGTGACTAGTAGAGCGTCGCCGCGAGGCAACGTCGATCTTGGACATCCTCGCCTTCGTTGGCCATCACGCCACGCCGGCACTCCTACCCTTGGAATAGATCATCTAGGTGGCGTCCGGGAAGCCGATGGAGAACGTCTCCTCCAGATCGTGCTTGGAGTACGCGCGGAAGGCGATGTGGGTGTCGGTGTGCACGACGCCAGGGACCTTGGCGATGCCGCCGGCGATCACCTTCTCGACGTCGTCGAACTCGCGCACGCGGACCATCGCGATCAGGTCGACGATGCCGGTGGTCGAGTAGACCTCGCTGACACCGGGAAGCTCGGCGATCTGGTAGGCCACCTCCGAGATCGAGTTCGAGTCGCAGGAAATCATGACGATCGAGGTGATCACGGCCAGCTCCCTTTCTTGCGTCCACCACCAGTATGACGCGTCCACGGTCAGCCGATGACCAGACATTCGGGTAGCAGTCGTCCATCGAGAAGCGTCAGCCTGCCCCGGCCGCCTGTCGACGCTCACTATAACAGAAAGTATCCATGCAGTCACTCACCGCGATATGGCTGGATTCGTGGGGTGGCCGTCATTGCGGACGGCGCGGCAGGCTCGCCACGATGGGCGCATGCGCAGTCAGGTCCGCCGTGTTGTCCTCGTCGCATATCCCGGTGTCCAGCTGCTGGACGTGGTCGGTCCGGCTGAGGTCTTCAACGGCGCGAGCCGGACCGTGAAGAGCGCGCGCTACGAGCTGACGATCGCGACTCCGGACGGGCAGCCGGTCGCCGGCGAGTCCGGCCTTCGGCTGCAGGCCGACGCACGGCTGTCCGATCTCGATGGTCCGATCGACACGCTGCTGGTCGCCGGCGGCTGGTCGTACCGGGAGGCGATGGGGTGCGGTGAGCTGCTGGCGCAGATCAACCGGCTGGCGCCGAGCACGCGGCGCGTCGGGTCGGTGTGCAGCGGCGCGTTCGTACTCGCGCAGGCCGGCCTGCTGGACGGCCGCGCGGCGACGACACACTGGGCGGTGTGCCAGCGGCTGCAGTCGCAGTTTCCGGCCATACGCGTCGAACCGGACCGGATTTTCGTTCGGGACGGCGACGTCTTCACGTCCGCCGGCGTGACCGCCGGGATGGACCTGGCCCTGGCGTTGGTGGAGGCCGATCACGGCGTCGAGGTGGCGCGTACGGTCGCGCGGTGGATGGTCGTCTTCGTACAACGGCCCGGCGGTCAGTCACAGTTTTCCGAGCGGCTGGCGCACGCCGTTTCGCCGGACTCGCCGCTGCGTACGCTGCTGGACGAGATCGTGGCCGATCCCGCCGCCGATCACACCGTGCCGCGGCTGGCCGAGCGTGCCGCGTTGAGCGAGCGGCACCTCACGCGGCTCTTCGTCGTGGAGACCGGCACGACGCCCGGACGATTCGTGGAACGGTCGCGGGTCGAGGCCGCGCGCGAGGCGCTCGAGTCAGGGCCGACGCCGGTCGAGGCGGTCGCGCGGCGGGTCGGCTTCGGATCGGCCGAGACGATGCGACGCGCTTTCCTGCGCGTACTCGGGATCGGGCCGGCCGACTATCGCGCGCGCTTCAGCGGCACGCACCTGCGGCCCGCGAGGGTGACTTCTTAGGCCGCCTGTCAGAACGTCACCTTCGCGAGGAGGTTGGCGGTCGGCCGGGTCAGCGGTGGCAGTGCGTCGAGCGGATACCAGTCGGCCTCGATCACCTCGACGGGGTCGAGCCGCAGTACTGTGTCGGGGTCGGCGGTCGCGGTGAAGACCACGTCGACCTGCTGCGTACGCGGGTTGACCAGGGCCGCCGGTGTCGCCGCGGTGAAGCGGTCCAGCGCGAGCCGGACGCCGGTCTCCTCCCGCAGCTCCCGCGCCGCCGCCTCGACCGCCTCCTCGCGCCGGTCGAGCAGGCCGCCAGGCAACGACCACCCCAGCCCCGGCGGCTGGCGCAACATCAGCAGCCGCTCCTTCTCATCTCGCAACAGCACAACCGCGCCGACGGTGTAATTTGGCGTGATCGCGCGTACGACCCGCTTGCGCAGCCGCTTCGGAAGCCGGGTGAAGATCGCGTACGCCTGTCGCTTTGTCTCCAGCAGCAGTTTTCCCGGCACACCGCCAGGCTATGTCACCTCACCAGCAGCAGCGGCGGCACGGGTGTGTCGCCTTCGGGGTGGGGTTCGCGGATCTGGGCTGCCTGGGATTGGGTCTCGTTTGGTTGGTGTGGACCAGGAGTGTGGCTGGGGCGCCGGCGGTGCCGTGGCGTCCCGGTGGGTGGCGTGAGGGTCCAGTATGTGGGATCCGGAGGCATGTGGAGCGCTAAATGTCCGGCTTGTGGGGGTCGCGGGTGGCATGAATGTCGAGTTACTTGCGCTGGATGCAAGAAACAAGGCTTTCAGGCCGCCGCGACTCCTGGAGGCTGTGACGGGTGTGACTGTTGAGGCTGATAATGCTGCTGTGATCGCTCGGCTGCAATAGATGTTCGTTTTGATGTCTTGTTAAAAAAGTATTACGCAGTCAACCGCTCGTCACTGATGCCAACCCCCGTGTGTCGTGGACGACAGAGCTTACGCGGAGGCGCGTGCCGGGCGGTGCAGCGGTCGCAGCTGGCGACGGTCGGCGAACGGGTCGGCCGATTCGCTGGCCACCTCGACGCGGTCGAGCAGGCCGCGCCAGCGCTCGGCGGCACTCGCGGGCATCGCCCACGTGCCGTCGATCGCCACGACCTTGCTTTGCGGCTGCGCGATCCAGGCCAGGATCCGCTCGGACTCCTCGGCCGACGCGCATGGCACCGGACCGATGCCGGGCAGCACGGTCTCGGCGGTGGCGCGCATCGCGTCGACCACCGGCCACGGCGGTACGCCACGCGCGGCGACGCCGGCCGCGGCCAGCCGGCCGTGCCGTACCAGCGAGATTTCCCAGCCACCATTGCCATCCGCGCGCGCCACGACCAGCTCGGCAACCGACGTGAAGGCGCGCAGCCGTTGCGTACGCAGGACCGCCCGCAGAAACGACGCCAGCCGGTCACGCGCGTGGGCGGCGTCCTCGAACCGCAGCGCGCCGCGCAGTTTTTCGATCCTGCGCAGCAAACGATGCAGGATGATGCCCGGGTCGCTGGCCACCGCGAGCCGGAAGATGTCGACGTGATACGCGTAATCCTCGACCGACTCGCGAAGCTCGCACGGAGCGCCGCATTTTCCGATCTCGGCCAGCGCGCAGGCCGACGACGGCCTGCGAGTGGACAGTTTTCTCGTGCATTGCCGCAACGGCAGCGCGTCCTGGATCGCGGTCATCGCCGCCTCGACCTGCCGCCGCGAGGAAAACGGGCCGAGACAGCCGTCGCCGTCGCGCGGGCTGCGGGTGACCGACAACCGCGGATAGGGCTCGTCGGTGAGCACCAGCCAGAAGACCCGCTCCGGAAACTTGGACCGCCGGTTGTACGGCGGTTTCTGCGCCGCGATGATGCGCAGCTCGCGCACCTCGGCCTCCAGCGAATGCGCGCACTCGATCGCCTCGACCCGCTCGGCGGCGGTGATCATCTCGGCCATCCGGCTGCGCTGCTCGCTGGACACGAAATACTGCCGGACGCGGGCTCGCAGGTGCTTGCTCGTGCCGACGTAGAGCGCGCGTTCCTTGGCGTCGCGGAAAATGTAGACGCCGGGACCGTCCGGGACCGAGTCGGCCAGGTGCCGTTTGCGGCGCTGTGCCTCGGAAACCTGCTGCGTGAAGGTCTGCAGCTCGTCGAGCGTCTGCACGCCGATGTTGCCGATCCGCTCCAGCAGGCCGTGCAGCACGTCGACGGTCGCCTGCGCGTCGGCGAGCGCGCGGTGGCACGGCTCGGTCCTGGCGCGGAAAAACCTGGCCAGCGAGGAAAGCTTGCAGTTGGGCGTCTCGTCCCTGGTCAGTACGCGGCGCGCCAGCACCGCCGTGTCGACCTTGCGAAACCCCGGCCAGCGATAGCCGTGTGCCGCGCAGGCGGCCTGCAGGAACCCCAGGTCGAACGGCGCGTTGTGCGCCACCAGCACCGCACCCTCGGCGAACTCCAGGAACGCGGGCAGCACCGTGTCGATCGTCGGCGCCGGCAGCACCATCGCGTTGGTGATGCCGGTCAGCACGGTGATGAACGGCGGGATCTCATAACCGGGGTTGACCAGCGTCTGGAACTCGGCCAGCACCTCGCCGCCGCGCACCTTCACCGCGCCGATCTCGGTGATCTGGCTGTCCGCCGGCGACCCGCCGGTGGTTTCCAGGTCCACGACGACGAACGTCACCTCGCGCAGCGGCTCGCCGAGCGAGTCGAAGGTGTCCTGGACATAGCGCGGGCCCGCGGTCTGGCGCGAACCCGTTGCGGACATGTCTGTAGACCGTAGAAGCGAGGTCTGACAAAACCGGTGGACCGACACGCGACAATCCGCGTACGGATGGGACACTCGCTGTCATGCCGATGCCGACCGCCGAGACCCGCTGGCGCTGCGGCCAGTGCGGGAACCTGACTCGTTTCGACGTGACCAGGACCGTGCGGACCCGCGAGTACGTGCACGTCGACCTGGCCGGGGACGCGGCCGTCGAGGAGCGTGAGGTGCTCGCCGAGACGGTCGAGCGGGTGGAGTGTCGCTGGTGTCGCGGTGCCGACACGGTCGAGGTGGTGCCGCGGCCGGACGCGGAGACCAGCGCAGAGACCAAGGCACGGTGACCGTCGTCCTTCCGGACGAAGTCCGCCGCCGGGTGGTGGCGTACGCGTCGGACGCCTTGGGCCGTCTGCCGCTGGACCAGATCCCCGGGCCGCTGCGCGCGGTGGCCCGCTTCACGCCGAGCCGCCGTGCGCGGCACGCGGCCGCCGAGATCGTCACCCTGCTGGCCACCGACGAGGAGTTTCGCGACCGGGTCGCCGAGCGCGCCAGCCTGGCCGCCGGTGAGCTGGGGAACGCGCTGGTCGACGGCGTCGTACCAGCCGCGGCCGACCCGGTCGAGGTGGCCGCGCTGACCTACCTGCTGCGCACCGAGGGGTGGCAGGAGCGGCTGGCGGCGTACGTCGCGGACGTACGCGGCCAGCACGACCAGGCCGCGCGGGCCGGTCAGGCCGAGGAGGTCGGCCGGCTGCGCGAGCAGCTGGAGACGCTGCGGTCGCAGCATCGCGCCGAGGTCGAGCGACTCCGCGAGCAGGCCCGCGCGGCTCGCCGGGAGGCCGAGGAGGCGCAGGGACAGGTCCGCGAGCTGCGCCGTACGGCCCGCGCGGCGCAGGCCGAGGCGGAGAAGGCGACCGCCGCCGCGTCCACCGAGCGCGGCCGGATCACCGCTTTACGCAGCGAGACCGACGCCGAGCTGCGGCGCCTGCGGTCGCGGCTGACCGAGGTCGAGGAGGCGCTGCGGTCGGCGCGGCAGGCGACTCGCGAGGAGCGGTCGGTCGACGAGGCACGGCTGTGGCTGCTGCTGGAGACGATCAGCCAGGCCGCTCGCGGGTTGCAGCGCGAGCTGGCGATCAGCGCGCCGTCCACCCTGCCGGCCGACGCGGTCGCCAACGAGCAGCAGCTGGTCAGCGGCGGCGCGGTCGGCGAGCCGGCCGCCCGCGGCCTGGCCAGCGACGACCCAGCCTGGCTGGACCAACTGCTGGCGCTGCCGACGGCGCACCTGATCGTCGACGGCTACAACGTGACCAAGACCGGGTTCGCGCAGCTGTCGCTGGAACGGCAGCGTGGCCGGCTGATCGCCTCGATGGGGACGCTGGCGGCGCAGACCGGCGCCGAGACGACGATCGTCTTCGACGGCAACGGCGTGGCCGCGCCGACCGGTCCGTTGCCGCGGCGCGTACGCGTGCTGTTCAGTCCGGCCGGCGTGACCGCCGACGAGGTGATCCGCCGGCTGGCTCGGGCCGAGCCGCCGGGCCGGCCGGTGATCGCGGCGTCCTCCGACCGCGAGGTCGCCGACGGCGTACGCCAGGCCGGCGGATACGCGGTCAGCGCGGCGCTGCTCATACGCCGGATGCAGCGCGCCTAGCCGTTGTCGCAGGGACTCCCTGCGCGCGTCGCGCGGCCGGCGATATGTGCGCTTTGGAAAGCGCACAAGTCACAGGAGTACGCAGGCGTCACGCGGGTATCGGATCAGCGGCGGCCCGGAATTGTCGTACCCACCCCCTAGCGTGAGGTCTGTCAGCGAACGAGGTGACTGCGGAGGGTGACATGCTGATCGACTGCGACACGTGCGCGGGCCGGGGGCGCAGCTGCGGCGAGTGTGTCGTCAGCCTGCTGCTCGAACACTCGACGGCACCGGCGGCGCACCGGCACGATGAGCCGCGACTGGATCCGGCGGCGATCCTCGAGCAGCCGCCCGGCGGTTTCGACGCGGCCACGCGGCGCGCGATCGCCGTGCTGCTGGACGCGAGTTTGGTCGCGCAGCTGCCAGCGGAGGCGGAGCAGCGGCAGGAGCAGCGGCAGGAGCACGGCCGGCCGGCGACACTGTTCGGCATCGACTCGGTGCGCCAGGCCAGCTGACCGGCATCTGTGACACGCATGACGTGTCAGAGCGGCGTAAACGTACGGCAAAACAGGTCAAAAAGCGGCAATACTCCAGGTGTGGTCAGCCGGCTGGTCGGACCGCCGCCGAGATAACCCGTCGGGTTTCGTAACATTGGCGGTCGCGACACCGAAATCCCCATCGAGAAGTGTCCATTCGGGGGATCCGGCGACACATCGAGGAGTGAGTACGCGACGGTGCCTGGACCTCTGCTGACAGTGACACCGAACGTGCGTCGGCTTCTGACGCGGCCGCTGATCGTCCTGTGCGCGGTCCTCGCGGTGGCCGCCAGCCTGCTGTCGCCGCTGACCGTGGCGGCCGAGCCAGGCGACGACTCCGGCGAAGGCGGCAACGCCACGCTGCTGGCCAAGCTGGAAGCCGCCGGCAAGGCATACAACACAGCCGAGAAGACGCTGAAGGCCTCACAGGCGCAGCAGGCCGCCAACCAGAAGCAGATCAAGACCCTGCAGGGCCAGCTGGACGTGCTCACCACGCAGTTGGACGCGATCGCCGCCAACCTGTACGTCAACGGCCGCACTGGCACGCTGACCGCGGTGATGAACAGCGGGTCGCCGGAGGCGTACCTCTCGCAGGCCTCGATCCTGGACCGGCTCGGCTACCAGAACGACAGCGCGATCCGTAACTACCTGACCACCAAGGCCGCGTTGAGCCGCCAGCAGGCCGCGCTCAACCAGGCGATCGCCACCGGCAAGGCACAGCTGGCGATCATGGCCAAGCGTAAGAAGGACGCGCTGGACGCGCTGGTCGCTGCCGGTGGTGGCGTGCCGGACGGGTTCTCGGTCTCCGGTCTGCCACGCGCGGCACGGTCCGGTCCGCGCGGCGACGGTTGTACGCAGACCGACCCGACCAACCCCAGCGGTTGCCTGACGCCGACCATGCTGCACGCATACCAGGAGGCCAGGTCGGCCGGCTTCACGCATTACACGCACTGCTTCCGGCAGGCTTCCTTCGGCGAGCACCCCAAGGGCCGTGCCTGCGACTTCGCCGCCGCGAAGGACGGTTTCGGCGGCGAGGCGACCGGCGCCGACAAGACCTACGGCAACCAGCTGGCCGGCTGGGCCATCCAGAACGCCAGCACGCTGGACGTGCTCTACGTGATCTGGTTCAAGCGGATCTGGATGCCGAGCACCGGCTGGCGGTCATACAGCGGCGACGGCACACCGAGCGGCGACCACCGCAACCACGTCCACATCTCGGTCAACTGACGCCTGTGTCGGCTTTGCCGTAGTTCGTCACCTCAGCCATACTCTGATGCGCCTTCCCCTCGGCGGTGCAGAAGGAGCAACGGCGCTCATGGATGGTTCGTGCGGAGGCAGTCGCAGGTCCCTCACCAGCGGTGTGGTCGCGTTCCTGGTCGGCGCGGCGGCCGTGCTGACCGCGTCACCGGTACGTGCTGATCCGCCGCCGAGCCTGCACCAGGTCGAGCTGGCGATCGGCACGTTGCAGGCTCGGATGCAGGTCGCCACCGAGCAGTACAACCAGGCTCGCGACGCGCTCGACGGCGTCAACTCGCGGCGCCGGCGGATCGGCGCGTCGATCGCCGCGCTGGAGCCGCGGCTGACCGCCGAGACCTACCGCGTCGCGACGTTCGCGGCGAGCGCGTACCGCGGCGGCGACGTGGGGATGCTGACTGTGCTGCTCAGCAGCGGTTCGCCGGAGACGCTGCTCAGCCAGCTGGCGACCCTGCAGGTGCTCAACCACCAGCGGCGCGCCGGTCTGGACGGTCTTCTGGCGCTGCGCCGGCAGCTGGCCGGCCAGCGGTCGGCGCTGGTCGCGGCCGTGACGGCGCAGAATCGGGGGATGCACGCGATCGCCATGCGGCAGCGCGCGATCCAGACGGACCTGGCGCGGTGGCAGCAGCTGCGCGACAAGTACTTTCCGGATTCCGGTGAGCCTGCGGTCTATCCACAGGTGTACGACGGCTCGGCCACCGGTGCCGCGCGGGTCGCGTTGACCTACGCGTACGCGCACATGGGAAGCCCCTACCGGTGGGGTGCCGATGGTCCGGACGAGTTCGACTGCTCCGGGCTGACGATGGCCGCGTGGCGCGCGGCCGGCGTGACGATGCCGCACTCGGCGAGCGGACAATACGCGGCGTTTCGCAGGGTGCCGCTCTCACAGGTGCGGCCAGGCGACCTCGTCTACTACCCGCACCACATCGCGATCTACGCCGGCGGCGGTTACGTCGTACACGCGCCGCAGGCTGGGGACGTGGTGCGACGCGCGCCGATGTCGACGGCCGGACAGGGGGTCATCGGGGTGGTGCGGCCGTCCTGAGAGAGCCACGCTGGATGGTCCCGGCCGCCGCGGTGCTCGTCGCGCTCGAGCTGGCGGTCGGGATCGGGTTTCTGGCCGCGCAGGCCACGGCCGTACGGCCCAGCGCGCCGCGTGTGTCGCAGTCGTCGTCGCCGCCGTACGACGATGTGCAGGCGCTGCTGACGGCTCGCGGCATCGCCTTGGCGCGACACGACAGGACTGCGTTTCTGGCCGGGGTCGACCAGCCGTTCGTGGCCGCGCAGTCGCGGCTTTACGACAACCTGCGCAAGCTGCCGTTGAAGGTGGCGACCTACGCGCTGGACACGCGGGTGCGGCTGGACCCGCCGACGCGCTATGGCGTGCCGGCCTATCTCGGATCGGTCGACTTCACCGTGCAGTTGGCCGGATTCGACCAGACGCCGAGCGTCGAGACGCAGTATCTGACCTTCGTCCAGCGCGATGGCCGGTGGTTGCTGGCGTCCGACAGCGACCTGGACGGCGGCACGCGTGGCCTGTGGGATCTCGCGGCCATCGACACGATGACCTCGGATTCTGTCCTGGTCGTCTATGACCCGGTCGAGCGGTCGCTGGCGGCGGAGTGCCTGGCTGCGGCGCAGCGTGCGGTCCGGCGAGTGGTCGCCGTCGTGCCGTCCGGTTGGACGCGCCGGGTGGTGATCGTCGTACCGTCCGCGGCGGCCGTCCCGAAGCTGACGCAGTCGACCGCCGACCTGACGCGGATCGCGGCTGTGACGACGGCCGACCTGTCGGCCAGCGGCGGGCCGAGTGGCGCGCGGGTCGTGATCAACTCACCGACCTTCCGTACGCTCAGCCGGCCGGAGGTGTTGCTGGCGCACGAGATCACGCATGTGGCAACGCGGAGCGTCACGACCGCGTCGACGCCGCTGTGGCTGACCGAGGGGTTCGCTGACTATGTCGCGTATCGGGACGCGGGGTTGCCGGTGCGTACGGTGGCGCGCGAGCTGGCGGCGTCGATCGGATCGCGGCGGCTGGACGCGTTGCCGGTGCGGTCGGACTTCACCGGTCCGGGCCTCGCCGTGGCGTACCAGGAGTCGTGGCTGGCCTGTCGGTTGATCGCTGCGCGCGCGGGGGAGGCGGGCCTGGTGCGGTTTTACGCGGTGGTCGGTGGTGCTGGTGGTGATGTCGACTCGGCGGTGTCGACGGGTTTGCGGGAAGTGCTGCGGATGACACCGGAGCAGTTCGTGGCGACATGGCGCGCGTACGTCACGACCCAGGTCGGCTGATTGGTCGCATGGCCACCATGCTTGCGTTGGATGCACGCATGGTGGCCATGCGTGCGGTGTCGAGGAGGTCGGGATGGCCTGGTCGGTGGGGTTGGCGGCGGTGGTGCTGGTCGCGCTGGTCGCCTTCGCGGCGATCCACAGTGCGCGTACGGTGCCGTGGCACGCCGCGCCGGTGCCGGAGGGCGGACGTACGAGGCCGGATCCGCTCATCGACTTCAGCGACGAGGAGCGCGCTGTGTCGCGCAGGTACGTGACGACCATGAAGCCACTGGCGTACGCGAGTGGGGTGATCGGGCTCATCGTGCCGCTGGTCCTCGGCTTCACGCCGCTTGGCGCCTGGCTGATCCGGGCGGTCGCGGCGCCGTTTGGCGGCAGCTATCTGGCTCAGCTGGTCGTCGCCGTGCCGCTGCTGGCGCTCCTGCTCGACCTCGTCACACTGCCGATCGGCGTACGCCGCGAGATCGTCCGCCGGCGCTATGGCCTGTCGCGGCGCACCTGGGGGCTGTGGCTGTCGGACGCCGCGAAAGGCTGGTTGCTGAGCATCATCCTCGGCGAGCTGGCGCTGCTCGTCCTGTTCGCGCTGATCTGGGTGTTGCCGCAGTGGTGGTGGCTGCCGGCCGCCGCCGGTGCCGCGATTTTGTTGACGGGCATGGCTTTTCTGCAGCCGCTGGTGTTCGAGCCGTTGTTCATGCGGTTCACCCCGTTGGCCGAAGGCCCCCTGCGCGACCGGCTGTTCGAGCTGGCCGCGCTGGACAGCGTGCCGGTCAGGACGGTGCTGGTGGCCGACGCGTCGCGCCGGACCAGCGGCGTCAACGCGTACGTCTCCGGTTTCGGTGCCAGCCGGCGGATCGTTCTCTTCGACACGTTGCTGGACGACCCGCAGGCGCAGACGCAGGCAGAGCTGGTCGTCGCGCACGAGCTCGGCCATGCCTACCATCGCGACGTACACCGTGCCGTCTGGCTCGGCGCGGCCGGCGCGGCGATCGCCGCGTGCGCGCTTTTCCTCGCGCTGCAACTGCCCTGGCTGCTGGGCATCGCCGGCGTCGTCTCGGCCGGCGACCCGGCGGCGATCCCGCTGATGCTGGCACTCGCCGCGCTCGGCGGTGTCGTCCTGATGCCGTTCGAGACGGCCACCTCGCGTCGGGTGGAGGCGCGTGCCGACGAGCACGCGTTGGAGCGTACCGGTGATCCGGCGAATTTCGCCGCCATGCAACGACAACTGGCCGTACGCAACCTCACCGACCTGTATCCGAGCCGGTTCGACGTGCTGTTTTTCGGTACGCATCCGAGCATCCCTGAGCGGATCGCGCACGCGCGCGACTGGGCCAGGCGGCACGACCTGGCGCCGCCGGCCGGCCTGGCGTCATGACGACTTTGTTGGTGACGAACGACTTTCCGCCCCGCGCCGGCGGCATCCAGACGTTCGTCCACGCGCTCGCCTGCCGTCAGCCACCGGGATCGCTCGTCGTGCTGGCGCCGGACCACGAAGGCGCGCGCGAATTCGATATGGCGCAGCCGTTTCCGGTCGTACGGCTGCGCCACCTGGCCGTACCGACACCGAGGCTGACCCGAGAAGTCATTGCTCAGGCGGAAAGTTTCGGGTGCGACACGGTGTGGTTCGGCGCGGCGCTGCCGCTCGCGTTGATGGCCGCGCAGCTGCGAAAGGCGGGAATCTCGCGGATCGTGGCGCAGACTCACGGACACGAAGCCGCCTGGTCGCCGATGGCGTATCCGTTGTTGCGGCGGATCGCTGAGCATTGCGACGCGGTGACTTTTCTCGGCGACTACACGCATCGACGGCTCGCGGCCGCCATGCCTGACCTCGTACGCCTGTCACCCGGGGTCGACACCGACGCCTTCCATCCGGACGTGGATGGCAGCGACATCCGGGAAATCCACGGTCTCGGCGACCATCCGGTCATCGTCTGTGTGTCGCGGCTGGTCCGCCGGAAAGGCCAGGACGTGCTGATCCGCGCGCTGTCGTTGGTCCGGCGGCAGGTGCCGGACGCCTTGCTGCTGCTGGTTTCCTCCGGAGCGGACGAAAAGCGGCTGCGCCGGATGGCCGGTCCCGGGGTGGTGTTCACCGGCGAGGTCGACGACCTGCCGGCGTATCTCGCGGCCGGCGACGTCTTCGCGATGCCGTGCCGTACGCGACTCGGCGGCCTCAACGTCGAAGGCCTCGGCATCGTCTATCTGGAGGCGTCGGCGAGCGGCCTGCCGGTGGTCGCCGGCCGCTCCGGTGGCGCGCCGGAGACCGTACTCGACGGCGAGACCGGCTATGTCGTCGACGGCCGGTCCGTGCGCGAGGTCGCCGACCGGTTGATCGCGCTGCTCACCGACCCCGACCTGGCACACGCCATGGGCGCCGCCGGCCGCGCCTACGTCGAGAAGTCCTGGCGCTGGGACACCTCCGCCGCCACCCTCACCAACCTCCTCGCCGGCAGGAGTTAGAAGCGGGGGGAGTTGGGGGCTTCCAGGAGGCCGAGACGCAGGGCGGTCATCAGGGCCTGTGCACGGTTGCCGGCGCCGAGCTTCTCGTACAGCTTGGAGATGTGCGTCTTGGCGGTCGACTCGCTCACGTACAGATGCTTGGCGATGCCGGCCACGCTCATCCCGTCGGCCAGCAGCTGCAGCACCTGACCCTCGCGCGGCGACAGCTGCGGACCGGTCGGAGCGAGGCGGCGCTTCATCGCCTCGGCGAGGTCGGAGGCGGTGAAGGCGGTCGGCGCCGACGCGGCGTGCCGCGCGGCCGCGACCACCTCGTCGGACGGCGCGTTCTTCGGTACGAACGCGCTCGCGCCGGCCTCCAGCGCCCCGAACAGCTGCTCGTCGCCGGCGTACATCGTCAGCACCACGATGCCGACCGACGGCATCGCCGAGCGCAGCTTGCGGGTCGCGTCCAGGCCGCTGCCGTCCGGCAGCCGCAGGTCCATGATGACCACGTCCGGCTTCGTCTCGTCGGCCTGCGACAGCGCCTCCGCGACCGAGCCGGCCTCGGCAACCACGCGGAACTGCGGGTCGCGCTCGAACGCGTGCCGCAGACCCTGCCGGATCAGCTCATGGTCATCGACGAGCAGCACGGTGGTCACGGTGTTCTCATCGGTCGTCATGTGTACCCTGCGCCTCCTTTGGTGCCGCTACGCTACCGCCTCGCGGTCGAGCCCCGAGAACGACCGAGACGGTCGTCCCGGACGGCTTGCGAGGCCCCACGTCCAGCCGAGCCCTGATCCGCCTGGCCCGTTCGGCCATGATGCTCATCCCGAAGCTGTCCTCGCGACTCTCCGCGCCGACGCCACGACCATCATCGCTTACTTGAAGCTTCACGTACGGCGGATCGAGCTCACAGCTCACCCACAAGTTGCGGGCCCGAGCGTGTTTGCGTGCGTTTGTGATTGCCTCCTGCGCGATCCGCAGGAGCTCGCCCTCGATGGCGGCCGGCATCCGCGCGCCGCCTTCGTCCAGTGACAGGTGTACGCGCATGCCGCCGGCGGCCCCCATGGTGCGCGCGTACTCGGCGATCGCCGCCGCGAGGCCGCCGTGCGGATCCACGTCGCTGCGCAGCTCGAACAGGCTCAGCCGCAGCTCGGTGATCACCCTGGTGACCTCGTCGCGCAGCGAGCTCAGCATCGAGCTGGCGTCCTCCGGCCGGTCCGGCAGCAGCGCGAGCGCGTTGTCGATGCCATAGCCGACCATCACCAGCTCCTGCGCGACGCCGTCGTGGATCTCGCGCGCCAGCCGCTGGCGCTCCTCGGTGGTCGCCAGGCTGCGTACGTCGTCGAAGAGCAGCGCGGTCTCCAGCCGCAGCACCGCCGACGCGGCGACGCTCGCGGCCGCCGACACGGTCTGCGAGTCGAACGCGCGCGGCCGGTCGGCCTCTGCGACGATCAGGCCGACCGTGCGTACGCCGGTGACCAGCGGCAACACCATCGAGGTGACCGCGCCGCGGGCCGGCGTACGGGTCACCGAGGTGGCAGCGACCTGTGGCTGCTGCGACAGCCAGGCCTCGGCGATCGGCGCGTCGGTGGCCAGCGAGGTCTCCCAGTCGGCGCGGTCCTCGCCGCTGTTGGCGATGCCGGCCTGCGCGAGCACGACCAGCCGGCCGCCGCCGCTGCCGATGAGGACGGCGGAGCGGTCGGCCGGCGCGACCGCGCGGATCTCGTCGAGCAGCCGCTCGGCGATGCTGCCGGGATCGAGCGTGCCCGGCAGCTGGCGCGCGACCGTACGCAGCTGGGTCAGCAACCGGGTCGCCTGGGCGTAGTCCGCCGACGCCTCCCGCTGCTGTCCCGGCACGCTCGCCTCGTCCCTCGATACTTTGCGTTTCCTTGGGCCGCCAGCTTAGCGCCGCCGGCGGCGCCGTGACCCGAAGGTCCGACTTGTCCGCGGGTTGCGGCAAAACACCGGTCAGGTGTAGAGGGCGGAGATGTCCTCGGAGCGTGCGCTGCCGACGACCGCGCGGCGGAGCTTGAGGGTCGGGGTGAGCTCGCCGGACTCCTCGGTGAAGTCGGCGGCCAGGATCCGGAACCGGCGGATCGACTCGGCGCGCGACACCGCTTTGTTGGCGTCGTCGATGGCGTGCTGGATCTCCGCGACCAGGTCGGGGTCCTCGGCGAGGTCGGCCACCGTGGCGTCCGCCGGCTTGCCGGCCTTCTCCTTCCACGGACCGAAAGCATCCGGGTCGATGGTGACCAGCGCGGCCACGTACGGCTTCTGGTCGCCGACGACCATGCACTGGCTGACCAGCGCGTGCGCGCGAACCCGGTCCTCCAGCACGGCCGGAGCGACGTTCTTGCCGCCAGCGGTGACGATCAGCTCCTTCTTGCGGCCGGTGATCGACAGGAAGCCGTCGGCGTCCAGCTCACCGAGGTCGCCGCTGTGGAACCAGCCGTCAGCGTCGATCGCCTCAGCGGTCGCCTCCGGGTTTTTCCAGTAGCCGTGGAAGACCTGCTCACCCTTGATGAGGATCTCGCCGTCGTCGCCGATCCGGATCGTGGTGCCCGGGATCGGCCGGCCGACCGTGCCGATCCTGGTCTGGCCGAGCGTGTTGACGGTGGCGACCGGCGAGGTCTCGGTGAGGCCGTAGCCCTCGTAGACCGGCACGCCGATGCCGCGGAAGAAATGGCCGAGCCGGTTGCCGAGCGGGGCGCTGCCGGACAGTACGGCGCGGCAGCTGCCACCGAGCGCGGCCCGCAGCTTGGTGTAGACGAGCCGGTCGAATAGCGCGTGTTCGGCCTTGAGCGTGACCGGGATCCTGCCGGTGTCCTGGCCTTCGCTGTACGCGATCGCCGCGCGCTCGGCGCGGTCGAAGATGGCGCCTTTGCCTTCGGAATGCGCGCGGTGCTGCGCCGCCGTGTAGATCTTCTCGAACACGCGCGGCACGGCCAGCACGAAGTCGGGGGAGAACTCGGCGAAGGCGGCCGGCAGGTCGGAGACGTTGGACAGGTGGCCGAGGCGTACGCGACTGTAGATCGAGCCGCACTGGATGATCCGGCCGAAGACGTGTGCCAGCGGCAGGAACAGCAGCGTCGACTGGCCGGGGGAGAAGACGTGGCTGAGCACCGCCGCGTTGGCCAGCGTGTTGGAGTAGAGGTTGCGGTGGGTCAGCTGGCAGCCTTTGGGCCGGCCGGTCGTCCCGGAGGTGTAGACGATCGTCGCGAGGTCGTCGGCACCGGCCGTCCGCCGGCGTGTGTCCAGGTCCCCGTCGGTGACAGCCGCGCCGAGCTCGCCGATCGTGTCGACGGCGCCGTCCTCGATCTGCCACAGGTGCTTGAGCGCCGGCAGGTTGCCGCGTACGGACTCGACGGTCTTCTGCAGGCCGGCGTCCTCGACGACGACCGCGACCGCCTCGGAGTTGCCCAGGACCCACTCGACCTGCTCGGCGGAGGAAGTCTCGTAGACCGGCACAGTGACCGCGCCGGCGGCCCAGATGGCGAAGTCGATCAGCGTCCACTCGTAGCGCGTGTGGCTCATCAGGCCGACCCGGTCGCCGGGCCGTACGCCGGCCGCGATCAGGCCTTTGGCGACCGCGGCCACCTCCTCCTGGAACTGGACGGCGGTCACGTCGTGCCAGCGGCCGTCGAGCTGCCGCGACAGCAACACGTCGGTCGGGTACTTCTCCGCGTTGTGCCAGACGAAGTCGCTGAGGTTGCCGTCGGCCGGCACCTCGGCCGCGGCGGGGACGGTCACTTCGGACACGGGCGGACCTCCAGGACGGTGCGGTGCGACGGACGGCTTCGAAGCAGGCTACCGTCCGGTAACGCCGACGTTACCGCCTGACCGATCCGGAAGCCGGCAAATCACACCGGCTGACCGGACACACCGGACCGGCCGCCGCAATCGGAATCCGATTGTGCTCGAGTTGGCTGGTCAGAGCGACGCAGTACGCTCGGCGGCATGCCGCAGGTGGATCTGGTGGAGGAGACGTTCATCGCGGCCGCGCCGGCGCTGGTGGAGGCGCGGATCCGGCGGCCGGAGTTCCAGGCGGAGCTGTGGCCGGACCTGCGGCTGACCGTGCAGGCCGACCGCGGCCGCGAAGGCCTGCGCTGGACGGCGCAAGGTGCGTTGGTCGGCTCGACCGAGATCTGGCTGCAGGCCTACCGCGACGGCGTGCTGGTGCACACCTACCTGCGCTGTGACCCGACCAGGCGGGGGGCGCCGACCGAGCCCGTGCAGGTGTCGCCGCGCGCGGCCGTACGCGAGTTGCATCGGCGGGCGAAGTACGCGAAACGGGTGCTGTGGCGGCTGAAGGACAGCGTCGAAGCCGGCCGCGGGCCGGGCGAGCCGGCGGTGGCATAACCCGGTCTCACCAACCGCCGCGGTCGCGTCGTAGGCTGGCGATCATGCGCGTGCACGTGGTCTCCGATGTGCACGGAAACGCCGCCGCGCTGGCGAAAGCCGGCGAAGGCGCGGACGCCGTGTTCGTGCTGGGTGATCTGCTCGACGCGGTCGACTACCGCAATCCGGCCGGCGGCATCATGGGCCGGATGTACGGCGCGGAGAACACCGCGAAGTGGATCGAGCTGCGGACCGCCGGCCGGTTCAAGGAGGCGCGCGCCTACAGCCGCGAGCTGCTCACCCGGGTCGCCGACGAGCGGCAGGCCGACCCGAGCCAGCTGCTGGCCGAGGCGATCCGCGCCAACTACCAGGAAGTCTTCGGCATGATGCCGAAGCCGGCTTGGTGCACGTACGGCAACGTCGACGCGCCGGAGTTCTGGTCGGAGTACGTCACCGCCGGCATCACCGTGCTGGACGGCACGGCCACGGACATCGACGGCGTACGCGTCGGTTTCGTCGGCGGCGGCATTGGCCTGTCCAGCAGCAGCTATCCGTATCTGCTGCCGGAAGGCAGCTTCACCGAGAAGGTCGAGGGCCTCGGCCCGGTCGACGTGCTGTGCAGCCACATTCCGCCGGCGGTGCCGGAGCTCTGCTACGACACGGTGGCGCGCCGGTTCGAGAAAGGCAGCGAGGCGTTGCTCGCGGCGATCCGCGAACACCAGCCGCGGGTCGCGTTGTTCGGCCACGTGCACCAGCCGTTGCAACAGCGCATGCGCATCGGCCGTACGGAATGCGTGAACGTCGGCCACTTCCGCCAAACAGAGGTCCCATACGCGCTGACTTGGTGAGCAACAGTAACCTCATCGGACATGGCAGAGTCCTCAACCCAGTCGCTGGTCATTCGTGCCAAGCCGGCGGAGGTCGCCGCGGTGGTGAGCGACTTCGAGGCGTATCCACAGTGGGTCAAGGCCACCAAACGCGTCGAGGTGCTGTCCCGCTATGACGACGGCCGCGCGAAACAGGTCGAGTTCGAGCTGGACGCCGGCGTCTTCAAGGACACGTATGTGCTGGAGTACGCGTACGGAGACGAGCGCGTCGACTGGCACCTGGTGCGCGGCGAGACGCAGAAAAGCCAGGTCGGCTCGTACGTCTTCACCGCCACCGACGGCGGCACCGAGGTGACCTACAGCCTGGCCGTCGACCTGACCATCCCGATGCTCGGAATGTTCAAGCGCAAGGCCGAAAAGGTCATCATGGACACCGCGCTGAAGGAGCTCAAGAAGCGGGTCGAGGGGTGACTGCCCAGCAACTCGAGCTAGGTGCAACAGGCCCTGTCGTCAGAGTGATGTCGGACAACGTGCGGGGGATGCGCGACGACTACGCGGCGCTGACACGGGTCATCCGCGAGGCGCGGCCGCACGTGGTGTTCGTCCAGGAGTCGCCGCTGATGTTCCGCTGGCGTGCGCGCGCCGCCGACCTGGCGCGCCGGTCAGGCCTGGTCTACGTGTGCGGTGGCGGATATTCCGGCGGCAACGTGATCCTGTCGTCGGTGGCCGCGCGGGTGCACGAGTCGCGCGATTATTTGATGCCGTTGCAGAAAGGCAAGCATCAGCGCGGCGCCGCGATCGCGCGGCTGTCGGTGCTGGGACGCGAGTTTTACGCGGTCGGCACGCACCTGAGCCTCTGGGACGAGGAGCGCGAGGAACAGGCACATCTGCTCGCGGACGAGGTGCCGGACGACCTGCCGGTGCTGCTCGGCGGAGATCTGAACGAGACGCCTGGCGGACCGGTGACCAAGATCTTCGGTGTGCGCTGGCGCGATGCGTCGGCGAGTCGGTCCGACCCACCGACGTACTCGACGGTGTGGCCGCACCAACGGCTCGACTATCTGTGGGTCGATCCGCTGATCACGGTGCGCGACGTTCGAGTGATCGATTCAGTTGACGCGAGGCGCGCGAGCGACCATTTTCCGCTGGTCGCGGAGGTCGAGCTGCCGGCCTAGCGCGCGACCAGTCGGCGGACGCGGCGCATCAGGCTTTCGGTGCCTTTGCGAGGAGTGCGCCGGCGGGACGGGTAGTTGGAGCTGAACGTGATCGGTGGCATCATGCTGGCTTTCCTCCCAACAGTGAGTCGGTGTGGTTCCGTACGACCATCAGGTTACCTGGATCGGTACAGAAACGCACCGTGACGGCACTCATAGGGTGCCGGTCACACCGTCAGTGCGTGGCCTTGGCTGCCGGACGGACCACCTGGACGGCCGCCAGCCAGCGCTCGAGCGGCAGCGACCGGCCCTTGCGCGCCACTGAGGCGGCGTCGTTGAGGACGGAGTCGGGAGTCGCGCAGAGCGCGGCCATCTGGGGCCGGGCGAAGAAAGCCGCGCGGTCGTCGGTGTCGAATTCGGTGGAGTCGGTCCCCGTGAGCGCGCACCACAGCTGGAAGACCGCGTTCTCGCGGGCCGTCGCCGGGTTCGTCAGATCGATGGTTGCCATCGCTGCTGCCTGGTCGTACGCGGGGCCGAGCCCGGTCGTACGCATGGCTGGTCACCTCCGCCGACCAGGATGCTCTCGGCAAACGACGCGCGCCATGCGAGCAGGTAACGGTTGAGCAAACGGTCTGTCTCGATTTGGCCACTGCCGACGTGCCGTCAGACCTGCGCTCCGTCGTCGTACGGATCGTCGTCGTCGCGGTCGCGCATCCGGTAGATCCCGATCGCGAAGCCGGACACCACGCCGGCCAGGCCGAAGAAGCGCACCACGTACTCGTTGATCGGCAGCAGGTTGGGGAAGAACACCAGCAGCAGGCCGAGCGCGACCAGCAGCAGCGCGAGCGCGGTGTACTTGCTGAGCCGCGGCAGCGGTGGCGGCGCCGGTGGGACGTAGCCCTCGTCCTCTGGGTCGACGACGCGCTCATTGGGGTCGAACGGGACGTCCAACCCGACGATCGGCGCCGGCTTCGGCCGCGGCGGCTCCGGCGGCGGCTTTTCCAACACCGGCGCGGGTTCGGTGGCCGCCTCGGTGGCCGTCGGCTCGGTGTCCACGGTCAGCTCGGTCGTACGCGCCGACCCGGACTGTTCGGCGGTGTCGTCCCAGCCGGCGACGATCTGAGCCCACGCGGCCTCGACGTCCAGCTTCGGGTCCAGCTCTCGCCGCGGCCGCTCGTCCGGCACGTTGTCCACGTCGAGCCGGCCGATCAGCGCCTTGGCCTCCTCCAGGTGCCGCTCGTCGACCCACAGCCGGTCGGTCGGCCGGGACGGCAGCGTGGTCGTACGCGTGATCGGATGCAGGTCGGAGCTGGGGATCAGGTAGGCGGCGATGCCGGCCAGTCCGAGCACGTCGAGCAGGTGCTCGCCGACCCGCGGGTCCACGTCGGCGGCCGGGGTGAACTTGGCCGCGGACAGGCCGTTGTCGCGGCGGCCCCGTGACCCGTTGCCGCCGCGGCCGGCGTCGGCCGCGGTCACGAGGAGGCCTCGGCCAGCTCGGTCCCCAGCCGTCTGGCGAACTCCGCGCTGCCGGCGAAGATCGTCTCGGCGTCGTTGTCCAGCGTGGCGACGTGATAGCTGTTCTCCAGCACGACCTCGGCGACGTTCTCCGACGACACGCCTTCGACCAGCAACCGCGAGTTGACACTCTCCACGATGTGGTCGACCTTGCTGCGATAGAGCAGCACCGGCGCGACGACCTTGGCCAGCTCGCCGCGAGTGAGCCGCCACAGGTGCGACAGCGAGTTGGCCGCGCGCAGCGGCGTGCGGTCGTACGCGAGCTCCTGCACGCCGGTCTTCTTGATGTCACCGCCGATGGCGGCCACCGACGGCAGCACCTTGGACAGCACTGGCAGGAACCGCGCGTCCTTGCGCAGCGTGGTCAGTGAGGGGTTGACCAGCACGATGCCGGCCACCTCGTCGGGTCGTTGCTCGGCCAGCCGAATGGTGAGCGTGCCACCCATCGACAGCCCCATCACGAACACCACGCGATGCCGGTCGAGCATCGCGTCGAAAGCGCGCTCCAGCTCGCCGTACCAATCCTCCCAGCGGGTGGCGTTGAGGTCCTGCCAGCGCGTGCCGTGACCCGGCAGCCGCGGACAGCGCACCGGGAAGCCAGCCGCGCGCAGGTGCTCACCCCAGGCGCGCATGCTCTGCGGACTGCCGGTGAAACCGTGGCAGAGCACCACCGCGGCGATCGCCTTGTCAGGTGCTTCCGGCTCCAGCGCGAAAGGCTCGGCTCCGGGCAACACCGCCACCAGAACCACCCCTTTCTCGGCGCGCGTGCCGGACGAATGCCGGTAACCATCGTGACACGCCGCCGAGCCGTTCGGCGAACGGTTACGGCTCCTCCGTCCGGATTGAAATTGCCTGTACGACAGGATAATCGGGGAGCATTCGGCGTACTTCCGGCAGTCGGGGAATACCGCCGGCGGCGGCGAGGATATTGACCAGGCACAGGCACGTTCACGTTGTCCCGGATCGTCGACCAGGAGACCTTTCGATGCTCAGACGTACGTCCCGGCTGGCGGTGGCTCTCGTCGCCGTGGTGGCCGGTTTGTCAACGTTGTCATGGGGTGGCCAGGCGGTGGCCGCCGCGCCGTCGCCATTGCCTTCACCATCGCCGTGGGTCGCGGCGTGGACCGGAAGTCCGCAGCAAGGTGACACCGGAACGCCGTTCTTTCCGCCGCCGGAGACCTTCCAGGGTCAGACCGTGCGGCAGGTCGTACATCCGAACGCAGGTGGTCCGGCGGTCCGGATCCGGCTGTCCAACCTGTTCGGCGACCAGCCGCTGGTCGTCGGTCACGCGACGGTGGCGACGCGTACGACCGCGTCGTCGGTCGACCCGGCCTCGGCTCGGCCGGTGACCTTCTCCGGCCACGCCGGCGTGGCGATCCCGGCCGGCCGCGAGCTGCTGTCCGACCCGGTGCCCTACCGGTTGGTGTCCGGGCGCGACCTGGCTGTCGACCTCTACCTGCCGGTGAAGACGGTCGGCGCGACCCGGCACGCCGACGCGCGTACGACCTCGTACGTCTCGACCGCCGGTGACCACGCCGGTGCGGCGGCGCTGCCGGTCGGCAAGACCATCACCAGCTGGTACTTCCTCACCGACGTGCAGGTGGTCGCGCCGCTGTCCACCGGGATCGTCGCGTTCGGCGACTCGATCACCGACGGCACCGGGTCGACGACCGACGCCAACCACCGGTGGCCCGACTACCTGGACGGCGCGCTGCCGGCGCGTTATGCGGTCGCCGACGAGGCGATCGCCGGCAACCGGCTGCTGCACGACCTGATCGGTCCGTCGGCGGTGAGCCGGTTCGACCGTGACGTACTGTCCAAGCCGTCGGTCCGCTACGTGGTGGTGCTGGAAGGCATCAACGACATCGGCCTGCCGGGCAGCCTCGGCCGCACCGGCGAGGACGTGACGGTCCAGCAGATCATCGGCGCGTACCAGCAGCTCATCGCGCGTGCCAAGGTGCGCGGAGTGACCGTGTACGCCGGCACGCTGACGGCGGTCGGCGGCTCCGGCTACGACACGCCGGTCAACGAGGGCAAGCGCGACGCGGTCAACGCGTGGCTGCGGTCGACGGCCGGAAAAGCCGGCGGTTTCGCCAAGATCGTCGACTTCGACGCGCTGACCCGTGACCCGGCCGACCCCGACCGGATCCTGCCGGCGTACGACAGCGGCGACCACCTGCACCCCAGCGACGCCGGCTACGCGGTGATGGGTAAGGCGGCTGCTCGGCTGTTCTGACCGGCCGGCCTCCTCACGCGCGTGACCTGCGCGTGAGGAGGCTGGCGGCATTCGGTCCGGAACGCGATGGCGGTCCAGTAGGCTCTAGCAACCCAGCGGCGGAAGGGTAGGTGCGAGTGTTCTACTGGCTCTGCAAGTACGTCCTGCTCGGACCGCTGCTCCGCCTGGTGTTCCGACCGGACGTGGAGGGCCGCGAGCACCTGCCGGAGACCGGCGCGGCGATCCTGGCCAGCAACCACCTGTCGTTCGTCGACTCGCTGTTCCTGCCGCTGGTGGTCTCACGCAAGGTCACCTTCCCGGCCAAGGCCGAATACTTCACCTCGCCCGGCATCAAAGGCTTCATGATGCGGCTGTTCTTCACCGCGGCCGGCCAGCTGCCGATCGACCGCGGCTCCGGCTCGGCCGCCAAGGCGACGCTCGACGCCCTCAAGGGCCTGCTGAAGGACGGCGACCTGGTCGGCATCTATCCGGAGGGCACGCGCTCGCCGGACGGCCGGCTCTATCGCGGCAAGACCGGTGTGGCGCGGCTGGTGCTGGAGTCCGGTGCGCCGGTCGTTCCGTGCGCGTTGCTGAACACCAACCAGATCCAGCCGCTGGGCAAGCGGATGCCGCGGATCATGCGGGTACGCATCCGGATCGGCAAGCCGCTCGACTTCAGCCGCTACGCCGGCATGGAGAGCGACCGGATGGTGGCGCGGTCGGTCACCGACGAGATCATGTACGAGATCATGCGGATGTCCGGCCAGACCTACGTCGACATGTACGGCTCGAAGGCCAAGGCGATGCTGGAGAAGCAGGCGCAGCCGGTGGAGGAGAAGACGCCGGTCGGCGCCCCGGCGTGAGCACGCTTCGCCGGCTGGTCCAGCCGCTGCGCCGGCCACTGGGTCTGGAGTTGTCGCTCTGGCGCGCGGTGACCGTCTACCGGGTCATCACGGTCGCGCTCGCGATCGTCAACAACACGACCGAGCTCGGCAACCGGTCGCAGCCGGCGTCCCTGCCGTGGATCGTCGGCGTACTCGCCGTGATGGTCGTCTGGACCGCGGTGACCGCGTTGCTCACCTGGACCGACCAGCGAAACGGCGGACGGCCGTCGTGGTGGGTCCTCGGGCTCGACCTGGCGATCGCCGGCGTCGCCTACCTGGCCTCGATCCCGGCGGTCGGCTTCGCGCAGCTGCAGCTCGGCGCCGGTACGGTCCCCGGCCTGTGGGTCGCGTCGGCGATCCTGTCGTGGGCGCTGGCCGGCGGCATCCGCGCCGGTGTCGCCGCGGCGACGGTCATCAACGCGCTGGCCATCGCCTTGCACGGTTGGCATCCGGGATCGGTCGCCGACAACGTGGTGTTGGCCTATCTCGCCGGCATCGTGGTCGGCTTCACCGGTGGCCTGGTGCGGCGCGCCGAGCTGGCGCTGGCCGAGGCCGTACGCCTGCAGGCCGCGACGGCAGAGCGCGAGCGACTGGCGCGGCACATCCACGACGGTGTGCTTCAGGTGCTCGCGATGGTCAGCCGGCGTGGTGGCGAGCTCGGCGGTGAGGCGGCGCGGCTCGGCGCGCTGGCGGCCGAACAGGAGGCGGCGCTGCGCGCGCTGATCGTGTCCGGCTCGGTGTCCGGCTCGGTGTCCGGCTCGATGGCGGGTGGGGCCGCCGGGCCGGCTGGAGAGGCTGGCGACCGCGACCTGCGCGAGGCGCTGGCGGAGGTCGCGTCGGCGCGTACCGTCACGCTCAGTACGCCGGCTGGCGCGGTGCCGCTGCCGGTGCACGACGCCACCGAGATCGCCGACGCCGTCCGTGCGGCGCTGGACAACGTCCGCGTACACGTCGGCGCCGACGCACCGGCCTGGGTCCTGGTGGAGGACACCGGCGACGAGGTCGTCGTGACCGTACGCGACGACGGTCCCGGCATTCCGGACGGCCGGCTGGCGCAGGCCGCCGCGGACGGTCGGCTCGGCGTCGCGCAGTCGATCCGCGGCCGGATCGGCGACCTCGGTGGCACTGTCGCGGTGGTGTCGGCGCCGGGTGAGGGGACCGAGGTGGAGTTGCACGTCCCGAAGCGCGATGTCACGCGGCGAGGGGGGCGATGAATGTGCACTCTGGACAGATCGTCTAGTGCTGGACGAAGTGTCTAGAGTGCGTGCGCGTGGCAGGCTCGGCCATGGGCGATCGGGTGATTGGTTGAGTGGGCGAGTGGGCGACGGAATGGCCGAGGGACGGAACGGCCCAGTGGCTCGGTGATCGGTGGCTCGGTGATCGGTGGCCCGGTGATCGGTGGCCCAGTGACCCGGTGGCCCAGTGGCCCAGTGGCCCAGTGACCCAGTGGCACCGAGTGGGCAAGGCGCTCGCGCGACGCGCGGGAGGCGGGGACGGAGGTCGAGTCGCATGTCCCCACGCGAGATGTTCCGCGGTGAGCGGACTCCTGATCGCGCACTCTCGACAGATCGTCTAGCGCTGGACGAAGTGTCTAGAGTCCCTCCGCGAGGCAGTCTCCGTCGCCTCGTACGGCCGACCGAGCGGCCAAGGCGTCCCCGCGAGCTGGAGGCGTCTCTGTGGCGGGCGCTCGCCGCCTTCCGGATCCTCGCGATCGTGCCGTCGACGGTCTTCAGCGCGCGGTTCTTCGACCAGTTGGCGACTGGCATGTGGGCGGGCGCGGCGTTGGCGATCATGATCGGCTGGACCGCGGTCGCGACGCTGCTGACCAGCCGGCGTGGCTCGCGGCGGACGATCGCGGCCGGCGACCTGGCGGTCGCTGTGCTGACCACGCTCATGTCGGTGCCGGCGGCCGGCTGGCAGCATCCGTACCAGCTCTCGCAGCCGATCAGCGGCCTCTGGGCCGGCACCGCCGGCCTCGCGTGGGCCCTGTCCGACGGCGCGGTCGCCGGCATCGCTGTCGTCGGCGTCAACCTGCTGCCGAACATCGTGATCCGTGGCGGCTGGACCGGTGGTTCGCTGGAGTCGAGCATCCTTTACGTGCTGGCGGCCGGGGTCGCCGGCTACGCGGTCGGCCTGGTACGCGAGGTCGAGCGCACCTTCGCCGAAGGCGTACGCCTGCAGGCCGCCACCGCCGAGCGCGAGCGGCTGGCGCGCGAGGTGCACGACGGCGTACTGCAGGTGTTGGCCCTGATGAGCCGGAAAACCGAGGACGCCGAGCTGGCCCGGCTGGCCGCCGAGCAGGAGAGCGCGTTGCGCAAGCTGATCCAGTCGCGTCCGGCACGCGGCACCGAGCCGACTGGCGAGGCCGACCTGAAGGAGCTGCTGGCCGACCGCGTCCAGCAGCCGACCGTGCATTTCTCCTCGCCGGCGCAGCCAGTGCTGCTCGCCGCGCCGGTCGCCGACCAGGTGGCCGCCGCCGTTGGCGCGGCACTGGACAATGTGCGTGCGCACGTCGGCGCCGACGCACCGGCGTGGGTCCTGGTCGAGGACACCGGCGACCACGTCGTCGTGACCGTACGCGACGACGGACCCGGCATCCCCGACGGCCGGCTCCAGCAGGCCGCCGCCGACGGCCGGTTGGGGGTTGTGCAGGCGATTCGCGGCCGGATCGCCGATGTCGGCGGTACGGTCGAGATCGTGTCCACGCCGGGGGAAGGGACGGAGGTCGAGATCACTGTCGGCAAATGACCTGCCCGTGGGGGAATCGTCCTTGGACGACACCGATATCACCGTCATGGTGGTCGACGACCATCCACTGTGGACGGACGCGGTGAGCCGGGATCTCGGCTCGGCCGGCTTCTCGGTGGTGGCCACCGCCGCCGACGGCGACGAGGCGGTCCGCCGCGCGCTCGCCACCAGGCCGGCGGTGGTGCTGATGGACCTGCAGCTGCCGAAGGTCAACGGCGTGGAGGCGACCAGGCAGATCCGCGAGGCGCTGCCGGACACCAGAATCCTGGTCCTGTCGGCCAGCGGCGAGCAGCAGGACGTACTCGACGCGGTCAAGGCCGGCGCGCTCGGCTATCTGCTCAAGTCGGCCAGAGCGGAGGAGCTGTACGAGGCCGTCCGCCGGACCGCGGCCGGTCAGGCCAGCTTCACGCCGGGCCTGGCCGGCCTGCTGCTCGGCGAGTATCGCCGGCTGGCCACCGCGGACCCGGCCAAGCCGGAGCGGCCGGAGCTGACCGAGCGCGAGACCGAGGTGCTGCGGTTGATCGCCAAGGGGCTGACCGCCAAGCAGGTCGCCAGCCGGCTGGTGCTTTCGCACCGTACGGTGCAGAACCACGTCCAGAACGCGATGGGCAAGCTGCAGGTGCACAACCGCGCGGAGCTGGTCCGATACGCGATCGAGACAGGCCTGGACGGCGAGCCGGAGCAGCGCCAGTAACGTAGCGGCTGTGACGCAACCCCGGGCGCTCAGGCGGATCTTCTACGACACCGAGTTTCTCGACAACGGGAAGACGATCGAGCTGGTCTCGATCGGCGCGGTGGACGAGGATGGCGCGGAGTTCTACGCGGTGTCGACCGAGTTCAACCCGGACGACGCCATCCCGTGGGTCCGCAAGAACGTGCTCGACAAGCTGCCGTCGCCGGCCGACCCGGCGTGGAAGTCGCGCGAGCAGATCCGCGACGAGTTCTGGCGCTATCTGTCCGCGCGCGACGAGCAGCTGGAGCTGTGGGCCTGGTTCGCCGCGTACGACCACGTGGCGCTAGCGCAGCTGTGGGGAGACATGCGTTCACTGCCGCGGCGGATCCCGCGGTTCACCAAGGACCTGCGACAACGCTGGGACGACCTCGGCAACCCGCCGCTGCCGGAGGCCAACGGCGCGCGGCACGACGCGCTGACCGACGCCAAGCACAACCTGGCCCGCTGGCAGGCCATGGAGGTGCATCGTGGCGGACGTCTCTGGATCGGTTCTGCATAAGACCGCTACGGTATGCGCGGACAGCTGGTTCTGGGCCGGCACGGCTTCTTGAGCACGAAGGGCTTTGCACTATGCGCATCGGCGTACTCACCGGAGGCGGGGACTGCCCCGGCCTCAACGCGGTCATCCGAGCCGTGGTCCGCAAGGGTGTCGCGACGTACGGCCATGAGTTCGTCGGCTTCCGGGACGGCTGGCGGGGTCCGGTCGAGGGGATCAGCGGTCCGCTCGGCATCGAGCAGGTGCGCGGGATCCTGCCCCGCGGCGGCACCATCCTCGGCTCGTCGCGCACCAACCCGTACAAGCTCGACGGCGGCGTCGACAAGATCCGGCAGAACCTGGCCGAGCTGGGCGTCGACGCGCTGGTCGCCATCGGCGGCGAGGACACGCTCGGCGTCGCGAAGCGGCTGACCGACGAAGGCATCCCGGTCGTCGGCGTGCCGAAGACGATCGACAACGACCTCGGCGCGACCGACTACACGTTTGGCTTCGACACCGCGGTCACCATCGCCAGCGAGGCCATCGACCGGCTGCACACGACCGCCGAGTCGCACCACCGCGCGCTGGTCGTCGAGGTCATGGGCCGGCACGCCGGCTGGATCGCCCTGCACTCCGGCCTGTCCGGCGGCGCCAACGTCATCCTGGTGCCGGAGAAGCCGTTCGACATCGACCAGGTGGTCGCGTACGTCGAGCGGCGGTTCGAGGACCACTACGCGCCGATCATCGTGGTCGCCGAAGGCGCACTGCCGTCCGGCGGTGCCGAGTCGCTGCGCAACGACAAGAAGGACGCCTTCGGTCACGTGCAGCTCGGCGGCATCGGCAACTGGCTGGCCAACGAGCTGGAGCAGCGTACCGGCAAGGAGTCGCGCGCGGTCGTCCTCGGCCACGTCCAGCGCGGCGGGACGCCGACCGCCTTCGACCGCGTGCTGGCGACCCGCTTCGGCCTGCACGCCATCGACGCCGTCCACGAGAAGGACTTCGGCAAGATGGTCGCGCTGCAGGGCACGAACATCGTGCGCGTACCGATCGAGGAGGCGACCGCCGAGCTCAAGACGGTGCCGGAGGAGCGCTACGCCGAGGCCGAGGTCTTCTTCGGCTGAGCCGCGTCGGCCGCATGGCCCCCATGCGTGCGCCGGACGCACGCATGGGGCCACGCGGCCTCACTGCGTAAGGTGCCAATAACGCCGGCCCGTATCCTTGAAGCCGTGACCAGTACGCAGTCCGACACTGCCGACGATCTGATGACCGATGTCATGAACGACAGCACCGAGCGGCACTCCTGGCGCCGGCTGCCGGCCGCGCAGCAGCCGACCTGGCCCGACCCGGCCGTGCTGGCCGACGTACACCGGACGCTGTCCACCGTGCCGCCGATCGTCGCGCCGTACGAGGTGGACGACCTGCGCGAGAAGCTCGCCGCGGTGGCGGCCGGCAAGGCTTTCCTGCTGCAGGGCGGCGACTGCGCGGAGACCTTCGACGACAACACCGAGCCGCACCTGCGCTCGCTGACCCGCACGCTGCTCGGCATGGCCGTCGTCCTCACCTACGGCGCCAGCGTCCCGGTGGTGAAGGTCGGCCGGGTCGCCGGCCAGTACGCCAAGCCGCGGTCCTCCGACAAGGACGCGCTCGGCCTGTTCAGCTATCGCGGTGACATGGTCAACTCGCTGGAGCCGACCGAGGCGGCACGCCGGCCGGATCCGCAGCGGATGGTCCGGGCGTACGCCAACTCCGCGGCCGCGATGAACATGATCCGCGCGTACGCGCGGGCCGGCCTGGCCGACCTGACCACGGTGCACGACTGGAACAACAACTTCGTCAAGCAGTCCGCCGCCGGCGAGCGTTACGAGGCGATCGCGCGCGAGATCGACCGCGCGCTGGCGTTCATGGCCGCCTGTGGCGTCGACGACGACGCGCTGCGCCAGGTCGACCTGTTCTGCTCGCACGAGGCGTTGATCCTGGACTACGAGGACGCGCTGACCCGGCCGGAGGAGGGCCAGCTCTACGACCTGTCCGCGCACATGGTGTGGGTCGGCGAGCGGACCCGGCAGCTGGACGGCGCGCACGTCGAGTTCGTGTCCAAGATCGCCAACCCGGTCGGCGTGAAGCTCGGTCCGACCACCACGCCTGAGACCGCGGTCGAGCTGGTCGAGCGGCTCAACCCGCAGCGCGTACCCGGCCGGCTGACCTTCATCAGCCGGATGGGTAACGACAAAGTACGCGAGGTTTTGCCGCCGGTGGTGGAAAAAGTGACGGCGACCGGCCACCAGGTGGTGTGGGCCTGCGACCCGATGCACGGCAACACCTTCGAGTCGGCCAGCGGCTACAAGACCCGCCACTTCGACCGGATCGTCGACGAGGTGCTCGGCTTCTTCGAGGTGCACCGCAGCCTGGGCACCTATCCAGGCGGCATCCACGTCGAGCTCACCGGCGAGGAGGTCACCGAGTGCCTCGGTGGCGCGCAGGAGATCAGCGACGCCGACCTGGCCGGCCGCTATGAGACCGCCTGCGACCCGCGGCTGAACACGCAGCAGTCGCTGGAGCTCGGCTTCCTGCTCGCCGAGATGTTGCGCGGCTGACCGTATTTTCCGAAAAACTCAGCCGAGCGTCAGGATGGCCTTGCCGGAGATCTGCCGGTTCCAGAGTTTTTCAATGATCGGCCCGAAATCGTCCCACCGCACGGTCTCGCCGATCCGCGGGTCGAGCCGGCCGGCCGCGATCAGGTCCAGCAGGAAACGCAGGTCGTTGCCGCCGGTACGGCGCCGGCCGACCTCGTCGAGCAGAGACAGCCAACTGTAGGAGAAGTTCCGGCGGCTGAGGCCGTAGTCAGGCGGCAGCACCACCTCCGCGCCGGCCGAGTTGCCGACCGAGACCGCGATCCCGTGCGGATTCAGCTGTGACATGGCGGTGGTGAAGACCTTGCCGCCGGCCGACTCGACCAGCACGTCGGCGCCGCCGGCCGGGGGATTGTCATACGTACCAACGACATCGGCGCCGAGCTCGGTCAGTCCGGCGCCGCGCTCCGCCGAGCCGACCAGCGCCGTGACGTGCGCGCCGCCGCGAGCTGCCAGCTGTACGGCGAAAACTCCGACGCCGCCGGCGGCGCCGGTGATCAGCACGCGGCGACCGAGCAGCCAGCCGGCGCGCTGCAGGGCGTAGAGCGCGGTCATGCCGGCGACCGGAGTCGCGGCCGCCTGCTCTGCGGCCACGTCGTCCGGGATGGTAGCCAGCGTGTGACCGGCCGCGGCGACCCGCTCGGCCCACGCGCCCTGCGCGACCGCTCCGGCGACGCGCGCGCCAGCCGGTGGTCCGCTTCCGTCGGCGGCCGGCGTCAACACGACGCCGGCGTAGTCGTAACCGCGTACGGTGCCGGCCGGCGAGTTCCTGGCCCAGAACGTGTCGCCGCGGTTGACGCTGGCCGCCTCGACCTGGACGACGGCCTGGTCGGGCAGTGGTCGCGGCTCAGCTACGTCGGCGAACCGGAAACCGGTCGGTCCGCCGCCGGTGGTGACAATCGCTTTCATCGCTCACTTCCACGTCGTAGACAGTGCTCAGCCGAAGTAAACCACACGGTGTAGTTTAGTGTCAGTACACTCGCCGCATGGTGGACCGGAGGATGCCGGCGAAACGCGAGGCGATCCTCGCGGCGGCCACCGCCGTGTTCCTGCGCGAGGGATATGCGCGGGCCAGCGTCGACACGATCGCGGCGAAGGCGGACGTGTCCAAGCGCACGGTCTACAGCCACTTCGCCGACAAGGAAGCGCTCTTCCTGGCCGTGGTGAACACCGCGCACAACGAGCTGTTCGGCACCGCGAGCGTCGACATCGCCGACCTGCTGTGCCGGCCGGACCGCGTCGACCACGACATCCGGCTGATCGGCCGGCGCGTACTCGACTATCTACTGGAGCCGGAGGTCGCTGCGCTGCGCCGGCTGATCATCGCCGAGGTCGCACACCATCCCGGCATCGGCGCGGCCTGCCGGCACGGCGTGCCGCACCAGATCGCGCAGTGGATGGCCGGCCGGCTCGGTGAGTTGGCCGCGGCCGGCGCGCTGAGCGTCGACGACCCCGTACGCGCGGCACACCAGTTCATGTCGCTGCTGGTCGCCAACGGACTGTCCGAGTCGCTCTACGGCACGTCCGCATTGGACGAGACACAGGCCGCCGCGATCGTCGACGACGCGGCCGACATCTTCCTGCGAGCCTATCGCCGGCGATAATGGCGGCTCCATAATGGCGGTATGGCCAACCCCGCCGCCGGCACGGCACTCGGTCCCATGTCGATCGTCGCGATGGACCAGTACGAGGAGCATCCGCTGATCGACGATCCGCTGGCCGGCCGGTTCCTCCCGAGCGGCACGCGGACGATGGTGGCGGCGACGAAGTGGTCACCGTTGCGCCATCTGATGGTCAACGCGACCGAGCGGCAGATCCCCGGCCTGTGGGGGAGCATGTTGTGCCGGAAACGGTACGTGGACGACAGGGTCCGCGAGGCGGTGAGCGCCGGCGCCGGCCAGGTCGTCATCCTCGGCGCCGGTTGGGACACGCGCGCGTACCGTATGGGGCTCGGTGTCCGCGTGTTCGAGGTCGACCTGCCGGAGAACATCGATCGCAAACGCGCCGCTCTGGAGCGGATCTACGGTCGGGTGCCGGACGAGGTGACGCTGGTGCCGCTGGATTTCCAGACGCAGAGCCTGCCCGATGTGTTGACGCTCAGCGGAAAAACATTTTTCGTCTGGGAAGCGGTCACGCAGTATCTCAGCGAGGAAGCCGTCCGCGCGGTTTTCCGTTACCTGTCAACGGCCGAGCCTGGCAGCGGCCTGGTTTTCACCTACGTACGCGAGGATTTCATCGCCGGCACGGCGATGTACGGAGCGGAGGCCGCGTACAAGCGGTTCGTCGCCTCGCGGCCCCCGCTGTGGACCTTTGGCATGGATCCAGAGAAAGTCGCCGGCTTCCTGGCGGAGTACGGCTGGCGGCTGACCGAGGACGTGGGCCCGGCGGAGTTCACCGAGCGCTACGTGCGGCCGGCCGGCCGCCAGCTCGCAGTGACCGAGATCGAGCGGTCGGTGTCAGCCGTACGCGCGGAAGAAGCCGCGGATCTCGGCAACTAACTCGGCAGGCACGGCCATCGCGACCATGTGGCTCGGGCTGCGACCGTGGCCCCAGTGCACCAGGTTGTTCTTCTTGGCCGCGATCTGCCGGAAAACGTCCGGACCGCCGAACGAAACGCCGACCGGCGTGGCTTTCTGGTCGATCGGCATGCCGGCGGCACCTTCGTAATAGGTCCACGACGACGATCCGCCGGTCCGCGTGAACCAGTAGAGGCTGACGGTCGTCAGCATCTCGTCCAGATCGATCGTCTCGACGTCGGCTGTCGACCAGCCGTCGAATTCCTTGTATCGCTCGACAATGTAGGCCAGCTGTGCCACCGGGGAGTCGGTGAAGCCAAAACTCAGTGTCTGAGCGCGGTTGGCCAGATAGGGGCCGTAGCCGCTACCACCGGCGAAATGTCCGGCCATTTCCTGGACGGCGGCCAGGTCCTGCTCGGACAGGCCGTCCAGATCGGCCGGATCACCGGTCGGAATTCCGAGGCCGGCGGTGATGTGGGCGGCTACCACATGCTCAGGATCGATCGCCGCCAACTGCGCGGTCACCAGAGCACCGGCGTCGTTTCCGTGCGCGCCATAGCGTTCGTAGCCGAGCCGGTCCATCAGCGCGGCCCAGGTTTCGGCGACCCGCAACACGCTCCACGGCCGCTCGTCAGCCGGCTCCGGAAACGCGGAAAACGCGAATCCCGGCAATGACGGCGCCACCACGTGAAAAGCCTGGCCACCGTCCGGTGGGTCGGTCAGTGGACCGATGATGTCGAGAAACTCGGCGACCGAATTGGGCCAGCTGTGCGTGAGCAGCAGCGGAAGCGCGTCGGAGTGTTGTGATCGTACGTGCAGGAAATGGATCCGTTGGCCGTCGATGTCGGTGACGAACTGCGGAAACTCGTTCAGCGCCGCCTCGTACGCGCGCCAGTCGTAGCCGTTTTGCCAGCGGTCGGCCAGTTTCCGGAGATAGTCGACCGGCACGCCGCGGCTCCACCGGCCACCTGGCAACGCCGCCGGCCAGCGCGTGTTGGCGAGCCGCTGGTGCAGGTCGTCGAGGTCGCGCTGCGAAATCTCGATACGGAAGGGATGGATGGTAGTCGGCATCGGAAGTCCTCTCTGCGTGCTGTCCTCCGACACCGTATTGCCGATCTAGGCCAGATCATGACCTAGATAGGCGCGAACCCGATACCGCATGCGAGCGGCTGTTTTCGCGCACCGCGCATCGGCCGGCACGTAAGGTGGGATGACGTGACCGTAGACCTGCGAAGCGACACTGTGACCAGGCCGACCCCCGGCATGCGCGAGGCGATGGCCAACGCCGAGGTCGGCGACGACGTGTATGGCGAGGACCCGGAGATCAACGCGCTGGAGGCCGAGGTCGCCGCGCTGTTCGGCCATGAGGCCGCGCTGTTCGTGCCGACCGGCACGATGGGCAACCAGATCGGCGTCGCGCTGCACGCGCAGCCCGGCGACGAGGTGCTGTGCGACGTCGGCGCGCACCTGCTCGCGTACGAACGCGGCGGCTCGGCCGCGTTCTTCGGCATCACCAGCCGGACCATCGTCTCGCCCGACGGCATCTGCGTCCCGGACGCGTACGCGGCGCACGTGCGTGAAGGCGACTGGCACACGGTCGGCACCGCCGTGCTCCAGGTGGAGAACACGCACAACCGCGGCGGTGGTCGCGTACAGCCGCTGGAAGCGTTGCGTGGCCTGCGAAAAGTCGCCGACGACAGCGGGATCGCCGTGCACTGCGACGGCGCTCGGATCTGGAACGCGCACATCGCCAGCGGTGTGCCGCTGAGCGAGTACGGGCCGCTTTTCGACACCGTCTCGGTGTGCCTGTCGAAAGGGCTCGGCGCTCCGGTCGGTTCGGTGCTGGTGCTGCCGGCTCGGCTCAAGGCGCGCGCTCGCATCCTGCGTGGCCGGATGGGTGGCGGCATGCGGCAGGCCGGCGTACTCGCCGCCGCCGGTCGCTACGCGATCAAGAACCACCTCGCCGGCCTCGCCGACGACCACGCTCGCGCGCGGCGGCTCGCCGAGGCCCTGGAGCCGTACGGCGTGGTGGACCTGGCCCAGGTGGAGACCAACCTGGTGATGATCAACCTGTCACAATCGGGACCCGATTCCGCGGCCTTCGCCAAGGCGGCTGCCGACGCCGGCGTGCTGGTTTCGGCGATGGACCCTCGTCGCGTACGCCTGGTGACACATCTGGACGTGTCGGACGACGACATCGAGGTGGCCGCGAAGGTGCTGACCGGCCTCGTCGCTGGCTGACGGTCCGTAGACTGACGCGTACCAACGGTCCACGCACACGGAAGGTGTCGTCCATGCCAAAGGTCATCGTCCCGGTCGGCTTCGACGGCGGACCGTTCTGGTCGATGGAGCCCGGCGAGCACCCGCAATACTGCCGCGTCTTGCTTGGCGACCAGACAATGCACCTTCCAGAAGACGCTTACCTCGTGTGGGGTACGGCGATGCTTGACCAACCCGCACACGCGGAGAGTCGCTTTACCAAGGCCGATCTGGTGCGGCTCAGCTCGGATGACAGCCGGATCGTTGATCCAGAAGGAACGGTAGACAGACTGTCCAACGCAGGACTTTTGGTTGAATTCGATCCCGAGGATGCACTGACCTTCCTACGTTCCTACAAGCTTTATCTCCTCGCAGAGGGTTCGGGTAACAGCAAGGAACGACCTGAGAGCTTCCGGCTCAGCCGGCGCGGTGAGGTCGTGCTGGAGCTCTACTACGACGCCTACGCGATCCTTGAGGGCATGCCGTATGCGGCGAACATGTGGGATGAGATTCAGGACTATGTCAAGACGCTGCCGTCTGAAGGCACCTTCAGCCTCGAGCAACTGACGCTCATGTTCGCCAGTGCTGTGCCTGCGCTCGTCGCGTCTCGATGCGGATATCTGCAGCCGTCATGACGACCCCAGGTAGCGACATCACGAGCCAGCCGCGCAAGGGCGAGCTGGGACAGCATGCGGCGTCAGCGAAGTCGCGACTGTCGGCATTGGTTGGAATTTCCGACGCCGACGAGCGCAAGAGTTTTCGCGAGAAGGCGATTGACGCCGGGTTGAAATTGGCATTGACCTATCCGGCTCGCCTCCTAGCCGGCGGCACTGCGTTTGTAAGCACCGGTTCGAAGGAGCTGATCATCGGACTCGGCGTCGCCACGGTCATGGACGTTGCCGTTAATCGGATCCGGTCGAAGTTGAAGGATCGGTCGGCGGCGAAGAAGAAGGCGGAGCAGATCGAGAAGGGGCTCGATCCCGACAAGGATCCGCTTGAGCAGCTGCAGGATGCGCGCCAGGAAATCGACGGCCTCCGTGAGGAGCTGTCGCAAACACGGGCCGACCACAAGGCGTTGCAGAACCGGGTCACCGAGCTGGCGCAGAAGCTGAGTTACACCAACCAGGCGGCGACCCGCGCGGACCAGAAGGCGGATGCGAGCCTCGACCAGCTCTCGGCCGTACGCACGTCGGTGCAGGGCCTGGCCGCTCAGCAAAGCCAGACTGTCAACGATCCGCACGTACGGTTGATGATCCAGAGCGCGGTCGAGCAGTCACTCGCGCAGAACAACGAGACCTGGCAACGGCAGGTGGCCGCCTGGAACGGTCAGATCGCCGCGGAGCTCCAGGCTCGCGACGCGCGGATCAACGCTCTCGAAGCGGCTCAGGCGATGCCCCAGTACACACCGGCGCAGCAACCACCGCCGCAACAACAAGCGCCACCGGAGCAGCCGGCGAAACAGAGCTGGTGGGATCGCGTACGTGGCCGGTCACCGGAGCCAGCGCCGGCGCCCGCCCAGCAACCGCAGCCTCAGCCGGAGCCGAGGCCGGTGTATCCCGGCACGGAAAGCCAGGCCGGCATGCCGGCTCCGGGCTGGCAGCAGTTTCGCGGTGCCGAGCCGCGACCGGACAGCCAGCAGCCACAGCACCAACAGCAAGCGCCGACGCTGCGGCAACAGGGACCGCTGGCGACGCCGCCGAGCGCGTCGAAGCCAGGCAGGGGACCGAAAATCAGCTGAGTCAACGTAGGACGAGAATGGCAATCGCGATCGCAGCAATCATGAGCACGGCGATGGCGAAGCCGGCAAGTACGAGAGCGATGACGATGGTCGACGATCGAGTCTCGGTGCCCTGCGCCGGTGGCGGCTGCAGGCTGACGTAGCCGTCGTCGCGTACCAGATTGTGCGGCGCATGGTAGTAAACGTGCACGGGTTCGTTCCTGGCAACGACGTCAATGTCGGCGAAACCCCGGCGCAGGTTGAAGAAACCGATGCGCAAATGGTGTTGCCCTGGGCTCACCGTGATCGTCGCGGGCTTGTCGCCGAGCGACACGGGCGGCGAGCCGTCGATCGAGACGCCGAGCCCGTTGACTCTGGTCAGTGACGGGACGGGCTGCATCAGCTCAACCCACAGTGACGCTCGCTTGGGGTCGAAGGTGTGCACGACCACGCAGGCGTTGTGGGGTGAACGCGTCACGCTGTCACACTACGCCCACTGGTCAGAGGCGGCGTTCCTTGACGGCCGTGACGAAGGTGCGCCAACCGCCGGTGGTGAAGATGAGGACAGGGGAGGCGCCGCCAAGTTTGCTGTCGCGCACCACCGTCTGAGCCGGCGGACCGTCACTCACCTCGACGCATTCGCCGTCCTGGTTGCTCCTGCTGCTCTTCCTCCACGTCGGGTGTCCGCTCACCGATCCGCTCCTCGTAGCTCGCCATCGCCACCTTGAGCCTAGACCTCGAAGCGGTGGGACCCAGCGTGATGGAGCGCATCTTGGCGAAAGATCTCGCGCAGATCTGCAGGCGTTCTGCGCCCTCGATGATGACGTTGCCGGCGACCGTGTCGACGGAGACGATCGTTTCGGACGGATCCTGGTATTCCAACAGGGTGAAGGCGCCAGGCAGTCCGGGATTGCCTGGTACGGCGAGCGGCATCACCTGCACGGTGAGGTTGTCTCGCTTACTCAGCTCCAAAATCTTGCCGATCTGGTCGCGCATGACGGTCGGGCCGCCGACCGGACGCAGCAGGACGGCCTCGTCGATGATCAGGCAGACGGTCGGGGGATCGGTGCCGACGAGTCGTTTCTGCCGCGCGAGCCTGGCCTCGACTCGCGCTTTGCCTGCGTATCGTTGAGAACATTGCCGCCGCTGCACACCACAGCACGCGCGTAGTCGGCGGTTTGCACCAGACCCGGCATCAAACCGTCGTTGTAGATGTTGATGACCAGCGCTTCGGACTCAAGCGCCAGCAAATCACTGAGTCGCGTCGGAACGTTGTTCTCGTACGCCTCCCACCAGCTGGACTGTTTGGCCTCGCGGGCCAGCTCGACCAGCTCGTCGATCTCGTCCTTGTCCACGTCCCAGGTGACCAGCAGGGCGCGTACGATCGCCGGCCGGATCGTCGCCTTGCCGGTCTCCAGCCGGTGCATGGTCGACTTCGACACGCCGAGCTCGGCGGCCGTGCGGTCCAGGTTCCAGCCGAGCCGGTTGCGGTGTTCGCGCAGCGCGATGCCGAGGCGGCGACTCCGACCGGTTGCTTTCAGCATGCCCGCATCGTTCTCACTGTCAGCATCGAGAGCGTCACTGTCGAACTTGTGTCATGGGAATTTCATGATCACTGTTTCGCGTCGCGCACCGCATCACGGAGGATCCATGACCAGAGCTCACCGCCGCCGAGGCGTCAGCTTCGGGTTGAGAACGGTCCTGCACGACAAGCCGTTCGGCCGGGTCCGCTGGGAGTCCCACCCGGATCTGGTCAACGAACTTCGGCCCTGTTCCGCGCAAACGTGATGCCGGCCTGGCTCGCGCTGGCCATCATGCGCCGCCGTTCGGCCCGGCACCAGGAGCGCGCCGCCGACCTGCAGGCGCTCAGCAGTGACACGTACGACGCCATGGCCTTGTTTCTTTACGCGACAAGTCCATATGACGCCCTGGCTCCGCGAGCCCACCATTTTCTCGTGCTGGCGGCCAGACCACTGCGCGAGCTGAGGATCGCGCTGGCGCGCATGTGCCCGCTGTCGCCACGCCGGGATTCGGCGCGCCACCTGCGCGAAGTCCAGCAGGTCGCCGGACAGCGGCCGCCGACCTGGTGGTGCAGCGGCGACCGTCGCGAGGAGCTTGTCAACCTCGCCACGGCGATCCGGGCCGATGGTCCCGCGCACCGGGCTACCGACGAGACGCATCTGCGCATCGCCGGCGAACTGCTCGCGTTGACCGCGGCCAGGATCGGCGTGCTCAGCGCACACCTACCACGCCGTCGGCAAGCCGATCTGACCGGCACTCCCGACCTGCTGCAGACCATGAGCGGCAGCGCCGACCTCCTGCACCCCGATCCACCGCAGCCGTCGCCAACCGCCGTACGGTCGCTCTTTCCGCAGTTCTACTGAGTCGTCAGCGCGCCGCTTCCTTCGCGTACGCCTTCTTCCGGTCGGTGATCGGCGCCGGTTCGGCGATCACCGGATACGTCCGCGCGATGACCACAGTGGACAGTGCCGCCACCGAGCTTGCCACCGCGGTCAGATTTCCGTTGGAGCCACGGATGCACCGGGCGGCCGCCGCGCTCATGCCGTAGAAGCTGGTCAGGCAGTTGGCAAACTGCGTGTGACCGCTGGCGTTGGGGTGCAGCGACTGCTGGACGAGCTGGCCGCCGACGCCGTTGCGCAGCTGCGCGAGGTCGATCTTGATGCCGCTGCCCCATTCCTGCGCGTGCGAGATGCCGTTGGCGCACACCTCGCGGCCATAGAAAGCTCGCGACATGTCGAGGAAACGCGCGCCGGCCTGTCGCGCGACACTGGCCATCGTCGAGGAAAACTGCGCGACCGCGGTCAGCTTGGCCCATTTGGCGTCGTCGTTGCGCAGCGGGCAGCCCTCGAAGATTTTCGTGAACACATAACGGTTGTCGTCGGTCACGACGGACGGATACGACTGCAGCACCAGCTGATAGCTGGAGTCGGCATAGCCAGCCTGCCGCATCACCGTGCGGATGTCGGCCAGGTTCTGCCGGATCTTCGGCGCCGTCGCGGCGAGCGCCGCCGGCAGCTTGCTGGCCCAGGTGTCCTGGCAGCGGCTCGAAATCTGGAAATACGCCTTGATGCAGTCGAGCACGATCGAGGTGAAACCGGCGTCGTTCCCACCGATCGACAGGACGATCAGTTTGACGTCGTTTTGCGCGGCGACCGTGCGCAGCCGGTCGGCCTGCGGCGCCTCGCCGTTTTGTGGCGTGCCACCGAGTCTGACGTTCGCGGTGGTGGCGCCCGAGCAGGCCAGGTTGACCTGCCTGTCCGCGGCGATGTGCGTACGGTGGATCTCCGACACGGCCGACCGGTGGCAGAAGTTGCCAGGCTGGTTGGTGCCCGGATCGTACGACCCGGCCGACTCGCCGGAGATGTAGCTGTCACCCATGGACACGATCGCGGTCGGCCTGGCGGCCAGCGCCGGCGGCGAACCGGTGAGAAATCCGGCGGAGAGCGCCAGAATCCCGATCCCGACGGAAATTCTCCGGGCAGCACCGACGAACATCCGAGACTCCCTCCGCACGGACGACGCAGTTATCGTGCCGGTCCGCGGAGAAAATGGCAACAACTACGCGCTTGGGCGGCGGCCGGTGAACAAACCGATCGCCGGCGTGCCGTTGACCTCCACCACATCGGCGGCGTCGAGGCCCGCCCGCCGCAGCCACTTCTGGTAGGTCTCCGGCGAATAGAGTGCGCCGCCGCGTGTACGTAGATAGAGCGACAGCTCGTGCACCGCCGCACCGCGGCCGCCGGCCAGCGTTTCCAGCAGCGCCAACGTGCCTCCCGGCCGCAGCGCGCCGACCAGCCGGTCGATGAGCCGGACACAGGTCGGTTCGTCGAAAAGATGGCAAAGTTGTCCGACGATGACCAGGTCGTACGTGTCGACCGGCAGTGGCATCGAGAAAACGTCGCCGGCCAGATAGGCGAACTGGTCGGCAACGTCGGCGGCGGCGGCGACGGCGCGCTTCGTCGTGGAGAGCACCGGCGGCAGGTCCAGCGCCACGACGCGACTATGCTTGTTTTGCTTGGCGATCGCGATGCTCCAGGGCGCCGCACCGGCGCCGACGTCGAGGATGCGCGTGGCGGCCGGCAGCAGCTCGGCGGTGCGTACGGCCGCGTCCCGCCACATGTTCGCCAGCGAGGCCACCACGTGCGGATACATCTCGGTCGCGGTGTCCGGCGAATCCATGTCCAGCGCGGGTTTTCCGGTGCGTACGGCCTCCGGCAGCTGGTCCCAGATCGGCAGCAGCGGATGCAGCGACGCGAGGCCCGGTGCGGTCGGTTGGAAGCGGCCACCGGGCACCTCCTCGACGAATCCGTCGGCGACCAGTGCCGCCAACAAAAGTCGCACGCCACGCTCGTTGGCACCACACCTGCGCGCCAGGTCGTCCACTGTGGACGGTTCGCGGTCGATCGCGTCCAGGAGACCGAGCTGGACGGCAGTGGTGAACATGGCAACACGAGCCGCCGCCTCGGTCAGCGCGGCCATCGGCGTGCTCATACGATCTCCACGGTGCCGCGATCGCCGTCCACGACAACCGTCTGGCCGTCGTGCAGCACCGTGGTCGCGTTTCCCATCGCCACCACCGCCGGAATGCCGTATTCCCTGGCGATAATCGCCGGATGCGACAGCGCGCCACCGGAGTCGGTGACGATCGCGCCCATCAAAGGGAAAAGCACCGACCAGCTCGGCCGCGTGGACGGACAGACCAGCACGTCACCTTTGCGCAGCCGGTCGAAATCCGGTTCCCCCACGACGACTCGCACCTCACCGCGATAGCGTCCTTTCGACGCCGGCGTGCCGGTGAGCACCTGATTCTGCGGTTCGGCCGTGCGTACGCTGAGATTCTGTTGCAGGATCTCGTTGATTCCCCAGGCGACGGCCTCGGTGAAGTCGCGGATCCCGGCCGGCAACCAGCGCGTCGACGGCGGTGGTCCAGGGTCCTTGCCGTAGGTCGGCGGCCCCGGGTTGGCGAGCATCAACTGGTGAAGCGCGCGGTTTTCCTTCACGACGGGCCGCAGATCGCGCCGATCGGTGAGTGCGGCGATGACCTCGTCGATCTCGACGAAAAACACGTCGTCGCACTCGTCGAGCTGGTCGCGTTCGGTCAGGCGCCGGCCGGCCTCGACGACGACCCGGCGCGCGATGCCGACCGGTCCGTCCATGCAGTAGAAGACGTTGTCCTCGCGTGCCGGATATGCCTTGGTCGCAATAGCCAACGCTCGGTCGAAGGCCGTACGATCGGCTCCATGCAACAGTTTCCGCGCCGCGGCGACCTTTTCCTCGCGTTGCCGCGACAGCGCGCCGTCATCGCCTGACTTTCGCAACAGTCGCCGAGTCAGACCCGGCATCTCGCCGAGCGTCGGCTCGGCCACCTCCAGGATGAGCGAACGAAATCCGTATTCTCGCAGGAAAACGGTGTCATCCTCGGCGAGCGCGTCGAGCGGTTCGGTGGTCTTGCTGGAAAGACCAGCGAGCAACGCCATCACCTCGCGCTGGTCCCAACCGAGCAGGCGCTGGCAGATGACGCCGAGCTCGCCGACACCGGCGACGTGCGCCATGATCACCGGAAAATGCGCGTGTACGCCGTCGTGGCACAGCGCTTTCGCTTCGGCCAGCAGCTCGGGCAGGTTGTCGGCTGCCGGCAGGTCGGTGTCGCGCAGGCGGTGGATGCGCTCGCGGAAAACCGGCTGCTGCTCGGCATACCAGCGGTCGACGACCCGCTCGGCGTGGCCGGTGCGGACGACCTCGCGGCAGCGCCGCAGCCGTCGCCTGGCGTCGGGGGACAGGCGCAGCAGGATCGGCAGCAGCCAACCAGGTGGCGGCGCGGCGCCGGCCGGGCCGCCGACGGCCTCGATCGAGCCGTAGAACCAGCCGCCGATGTCGGTCACCCGCGGCGTCAGGATCAGGCCGAAATCCTCGCTGGCCGCGACCAGCCCGTCGTCCTCCGGCAACAACGAGTTGGTCATCGGCGTACGCGGCAGCGGACCGTGTGCGGCGTCCCGCTGCCAGAATCCCGGCGGTGCTTCCATGCCGGCAATCCTGCGGTCGCGGCGCACTCTGCCGCTATCCGTGCCGGTACGTAAATTCACAGCTTCTCAGTGGCCCAGCGCACCAAAGCCAGCCGCGAGGGCAGCTCAAGGCGCGCGTAGATATTGCGCAAATGGGTCTCGACCGTACGTTCGCTCAGAAAAAGCCGCGCCGCGATTTCCCGATTGGGCAGGCCGTCGGCGACCAGCCGGGCGATCTGTGCCTCCCTTTTGGTCAGCTCACCGGTCTTTCGCCCAGTCGGCGCGCGTACGCCGAGCGTGCGAGCGACCTGCCTGGCGCGGTCCAGCCAGCGCGCCGCGCCGGCGCGTTCGAACGTCGCCAGGCAGTTTTTCACCGCCTCCTGAGCCCGCGGTGCCGGCGCGATCCGCGCAAACCAGAGTTGCGCCTGAGCGGCCAGAAAGTGCATCTCCATGGCGGTCAGCCGCTCGATGGCCGTCGTCAGCAGCTGGTGGTCGGCGTACGCGACGCCGTCCATCAGGTCGGCCAACGCGTCCGCGAACGGTGCCGTGCGGCCGATCTCCCTCAGCCACTTTCCTGCCTCCGCCGCCTTTTCCCGGCTCGGATAGCCGGCGAAGACGACCCGCAGGCAGGTCGCGAGCGGATCGTTGAACAGCAGCAACGGATCGGGGACGACCGGTAGGCCCATATCGTCGCGGTCGAACTGAAAGGCGACGACAGCGTCGAGAAGCTCGTTGTACACCACGATCGACGGCTCGGTGAGGGTGGTGTCCATCGGGCTCTCGGTTTCACCGCGCTCGGCAAGCAAAATCGCCCGGATCCTGGTGCCGCGAGCCAGCGACCGGCTGATTTTCGCGTTTCGCGCGTATTCCAGCCCGTGGCTGCTCTCGTCCAGTGCGGCGTCCAGGTCGCCGGTCAGGTAATGCGCCATCGCCAGCCGTTCGGCTGTCGACGCGTGCGAGGACGGCACGTCCAGCCGCAGCCGTTTCATCGCGTCACGCACCGAAATCTGCTCGACGGCGCCGCGCAGGTCGCCGGCCAGGATCGACAGCATGAACAGCCAGCGGGACATGCCGCCGGCCACCATCGAGGTCGGCGAGTCCGCCATCAATGCCTTGCATTCCTCGATTTCGCTGGTCGCGAGAGCGAAATCGCGGTCGATCATGGCGTGCAGGGCCTGACCGTAGTGACCGACGGCCCGCGCTGTCTCGCCCGGATGTGTCGCCGCGAACTCGACCATCTGGTCGGCGTGCCGCTGCGCGTCGGCGATGGTGCCGTGCCGCAGGCCGGTCACCACGTTGACGAACGCTGACTCGGCGACGTCGTCGGACGGATGCGAAAGGTCGATCACCTTTTCGCCGACATCTGGCACAATCCCGCGTTCGGAGTTCAGCAATGCCAGCCGATATTCAAACATTCGCTGCCAGCTGTCGTCATCGAAGCGCTTGGCGGCGGCGATCCCGTCGGTGACGGTACGCGCCGCGGCGTCCAGATCGCCGAGTCCGGAATACGCGCGGGCCAGGCCGCTGAGCAACGGAATCGTCGCGCGCCCTTCCGGCATCGCGTCGATCGCCGCGCGTAGGTATTCCACCGCCTCGGCGCCGGATCCGACGCCGAGCGCGCGGTTTCCGGCCGCGGCAAGCACTTCGGCCGTACGTGTCGGGTCGAGTAGATTGCCGGCCGCGCGATAATGCGGTGCCAGAGCGAGCACGTCGTCGGGACCGATTTTTTCGATGGCGGTGGCGACTTTCGCGTGCAACGTCCGTCGTTCGCCGCCGGTGAGCTCGGCGTACGCGACCTCCGCGTACAACGGATGGGCGACGCGATAATGCGGCGGCTGGCCGGCAACGTCGTCGACGAGGCCGTCACGGATCAAGTCGCGCAGGCCATCGAGCGTGTCCTGGTCACAAATGTGGCCGAGCACCTGGTCCGAGCACGACGGTCCGGCCACCGCGATGATCTCCAGCAACCGGCGATGGTCGTCGTCGAGCCGGTGCAGCCGGCTGACCACCACGTCCCGCACGATCACCGGCAGCCGGTCGGCGCGCAGGTGTCCACTGTGGACGAGCGCGGTGACGAACAACGGCACGCCACGTGCTCTGGCCGTGACGTTCTTCAACAACCGCGGTTGTGGCTGCTCGCCGAGCACGGCCGCCGTGAGCCTGGCAACGGCGGAGTCTGTCAGTGGTGTCAACGAAATCTCGTCGGCCTGGTCGGCGCGGCGTACGGCCATCGCCAGCTCGCGCAAGGAACCTTCGGCCTCGCCGGCGCGGTAGGTGGCCAGGATCATCAGCCGCTGTTCCGGCGCCTCGCGGCCGATGTAGTGCAGCAGTTCGACCGTGCCGCGGTCGGCCCAGTGCAGGTCGTCTATGAAAAGCAGGACGCTGCCGCGTCTGGCGGTGAAACGTACGAGCTGCGCGGCCGCCTCGAACATCCGGGTCCGTTCCAGCTCCGGATCGTCCAGCGGCGCGGTCTCCGGCAGTCGCGGGTGGGGGATCAGCCGGCGCAGATCCGGCAGTTGCGAGATCTCCTGGCCGGCCAGCGTGTCGATCACCGGCCGCAGCGCCTCGACGATCGGCGCGTACGCGAGGCCCGTGTGCAGGGGGTGGGCGCGGCCGGTCAACACCGTGAACTGCCGGGCCGCCGCGGTTTCGACGAGCTCGGCGGCCAGTCGTGACTTGCCGATGCCGGCCTCACCGCGGAGCAGGACCATCCGGCCGCTGCCGCCGGCCGTACGGTCGACCGCGGACACCAGCGACGCCAGCTCCGCATCCCGCCCGACCAGCTCCGACACGCATTCCTCCCAGGTGGTCCACAGCAGTCAACCACATTTGCCGAAGGCCACGGAGAAATGGGTGAAGGCCCCTCGCGCCGCGCACGGCCGCATAACGCGAGGGGCCTTCGGTCTGTGTCAGTCCACGGTCTAGCTCACGGTCAAAGCCGTGTCGTCGATCGTGAACGACGTTTGCAGGCTGCTGTCCTCCGTGCCGGTGAACTTGATCGTCACGGTTTGGCCTGCCAGCGAGGAAAGATCCAGGCTGCGCTGCGCGTAGCCGCTCGCCTTGTTGAGGTTGGAGTAGGTCGCCAGCGTGCTGGAGCCGGCCGTCACGGTGAGCTTGTCGTACGCCGTCGTGGTGGTCGTCTCCGAGCTGTCAATGTGCAGGTAGAACGTCAGCGTCGCGTGGCAGCCGGCCGGAATGGCCACCGACTGCGAAAGCGAGTCGGTGTGCGTTGTTCCGTAACCGTCGAGCCACGCGAGGTAGCTTCCGCTGTGCGAAGGCTCGGAGCTGGAGGTCGCCGAAATGACACCGGAGGTCGCCGTCCACGGCGACGTGCCGGACTCGAATCCGGGATTGCCGAGTTTCTGGCCGGAACAGTTGCCACCGGTCGGGTTGATCGTCCAGCTGAACGAGGTGTTGGCGGTCGCGCCGGTGCTGTCTTTTACCGTCGCGTTGACGGTAAAGGTGCCGGCGGCGCTCGGCGTACCGGAAATCAGGCCGGACGAGCTGACCGACAGTCCGGTCGGCAGGCCGGTCGCGGTCCAGGTGTACGGCGAGGTGCCGCCGCTCGCGGACAGCTGCAGGCTCGCCGCCGTGCCGACGGTGCCGGTCTGGTTGCCGGGGTTGTTGGCCGCCAACGGGCCGGGGCCGCCTCCGCCGGCGGTGAAGGCCGCGGTGCCGTTCGGCGTGCCGAGACCGGTCGGTCCGTCCCATCCCGCGGTTCCGTTGCACAGCACCGAAGGAGAGCAGGAGCCGTTGCTGCCGCTGGTCACGTCGAAAAGATTTCCGGTGTGCGCGTACGGATACGAGTTCGGCCGGTCGGACGAACCCGGCGTGCCGGCGAGCGCGTAGACGGAGGCGATGATCGGCGCGGACGCGCTCGTGCCACCGTAGACGGCCCAGCCACTTCCGCCGTATGTCTGGTAAACCGCGACACCGGTCTGCGGGTCGGCGACCGCGGACACGTCGGTGTCGGCGCGCTTCGAGCAGGCCGAGATGCCGCTCTGGAACGACGGCTTGGAAACGCTGACCGAGCAACCGCTGCCGGCGCCGCTCCACACGGATTCGGTCCAGCCACGGGAATTGCTCGACGTGTTCAGCGACGTGCCGCCGACCGAGACCACGTATTGCGACGTGGACGGGTAAATCGGGCCGGCCGAATAACCGCTGTCACCGCTGGACGCGGTGTAGACGACGCCCGGGTGGTTGAAATACTGCGAGTCGTAGGTGGGGGAGTCGCTCGCGTCGGCGCCACCCCAACTCATCGACACGTATTTCGCGCCGAGGTTCACCGCCGTGTTGACCGCGGTGAACAGGTTGTCGGACGCGTCGTTGCCCTCGACCAGCAGAATGTGGCACGACGGACAGACCGCGGAGACCATGTCCAGGTCGAGCGAGATCTCGCCGGCCCAGCCGGTGTCACCGGTCGGCAGCGGGCTCGCCTGGCCGTTTTGGTTGACCTTCTTGAAACATCCGTTGGCCGTGGTGCAGGCCGGCAGGCCGTACGTCGAGCGATAGGTCGACAGGTCCGACTCGGCGCTCGGGTCGTCGTAGGCGTCGACGATCGCCACCGTCGCGGCGGTGTTGCTCGACGGCAGTTTGTACGCCGACTGCAGATTGGACGGACCGTAGCCGCTCGGCAGGAGTTGCGGGCTGACCGCCTTCGGCGCGATGTCCGTACGCTTGATCGCGAAGCATCTGTTCTGGCCGGCCTTCACCTGTTGGTTACAGGAATAGACGGCGTCCGAGGAAAACTGCTGTCCGGTCGGGGTCGCGGCTTGCGCGGGGGCCGAAAGACAGGCCACAATCAACGCGGTGCCGTAAAGGATCGGTAAAGCACGCTTGAGAATTCGCACGCTGCCTCCTGGGTTAATCCTTAACCCCGCCTTAAAACCGGCCGGAATGTCGCGAGGGGTGCCACATATGTACAAGCGGGGGGCCGAAAACGGTGTCATCGTTGTGTCAGTGGCACTAATGTGTCAGTTCGTGATTTCCGACCATGTGCGGCACCTGACCAGGCTCGGGCTGCCGGCGGCCGAGGCGGAGATCTACGGCCATCTGCTCGCCGTCGGATCGTCCGGCGTGGAAGAAATCGCTCAGCTGTCCGGATATCCGGCGGAAACCGTCAAAAAGGCGTTTGTCACGCTCAACGACAGTGGTCTGGTCGGTCGGGTCGGCAACGACCCGACCACCGCCGTACCGGTCCGTCCAGATGCCGCTCTGGATCTTCTGGTCCGCTCACGCGAAACCGAGCTCGCCGAGGCGCGGGTCGCCGCCCGCGGCGCGTACGACGCCTTCCGTCGCACCCTGATCGGCGATGCCACCGACCAGATCATCGAGGTGATTCCGGCCGCATCGGTGGAAAACCGCATCGCCCAACTGGAGCGCGGCGCGGTGGCATCCGTACGAGCATTGGATTCGCCGCCTTATTACGCGGCGAAGCATGCCAACAACGTGGAGCTGGAAAACCTCGCGCGCGGCGTACGTTATCGTGCCGTCTACGCCAAGGCCGCGTTGCTGGACTCCGACTTTCTCACCGAAAACGTCGTTTCGTGTGTGAAAGCGGGCGAGGAGGCGCGCACTTTGCCGGAAGTGCCGGCCAAACTCCTCATCGTCGACGACGAATGCGCGGTCGTGGCATTGTCCCTTCCGGAGGCGGACGTCGGCCGGCTGGCCATCCTCATCCGGCCGTCGTCGTTGCTGTCGGCTCTGATCGGCTTGTTCGAGATCTGTTGGCGATCGGCTCTGCCGCTGGACTTACGCGAGGAGTCCGGACCATATCTGCAGCCCAGCGAGCGCCGGCTGCTCGGTCTGCTCGCCGCCGGCATGGGCGACGACCAGGCGGCACGCAGCCTCGGTGTGAGCCGACGAACACTGTTTCGCTATCTGGAGGGACTGATGGCGCGTACCGGCGCCGCCAATCGCTTCCAGCTCGCCCTCTACGCCGTCCGTAACCGCTGGATCTAGCCTTCGGTTTACCGCTATATTCATCTGCTGGCTCGATGAGATCCGCGACGGGCGCGGACTGGGCGGGATCGGAAAAGAACGGGGAATCTGTGGCAAAACGTAGGTTAGCGCTGCGCGGATTCGGGGCTTTTGTCGCCGCCGCGTTGGTTGTGGGGCTTTTTCCGGCGGCCGCCTCGGCGGCCACCCCGGCGCCGACGGTCTGGTCGGCGGAGTATCCGGATGACGACGCGTCGCATGGCGGCGTGGGAATTGCCGGTAACTTCACCTTCGGCGCCAATGGCGTCGCCGATGTCGCGGCCTACTACTACAGCTTCGGGGGAAGCTGCGAACCGCTGAACATGCAGCGAGTCGATGCCGACAGCACCGGCGGGGCGACGGTGACGTACGCGCCCACATCCGCCGGTCAGAACACGCTGTGCGTACGCTCGACGAGCCCGTCGGGCCTGTCCGACCCGGCTCTGCACCGCTACAACGTCAGCTCGCCCGGCACCGTCCAGCTCACCTTCACGGACTCGACGACCGGCGCACCGATCACGGACATGTGCGCGCGGGTAGCTGAGATCGAGCGCTGCGGCTCGGCAAACGGGGTAATTCTGCTGGAAGACGTGCCGAGCGGTTCGTACACCGCCAGCGTCTACTCGCAACACCGTACGCACTGGGGCCAGGATCTCGAGATCCTCGTCCAGTCGCACCAAGTGACCGAAAAGGCGGTCGTGCTCGCTCCGGCCGCCGCCATCGCGACGATGGCGCTGGACGCCAGGACCGGCAAGCCACTGGCCGATGTCTGCGTCAGCGAGCTGACACTGCCGATGCGTTCTCTCTATTCGGAAGGCGGCGGCTACTGCAGCGGTGCGAACGGCCGGATCGTCATCGGTCCGGTCGCGGCCGGCACCTACGTTTTCATGGCCACATCCGGCAACACGGCCTATGGCCTGCAGTGGGTCGGCGTTCGCGGCGGCACCGGCGATGTGCGGCTGGCCAGGACGGTCACCGCGACGACGGGACGGTTGGTGTCGATGCCGCCGGTCCGAATGGACCTCGCCGGTGCCATCACCGGGCAGGTGACCGACGTGGCGACCGGCGCCGCGGTCGGCGGTGTCTGCGCCTATCCGTACGCCAGGCATCCGGCGAATCTGGGTTTCGGACCCAACTGCTCGAATTCCACCGGGACGTACACGATTTCCGGCCTGGGGCCATACAAATGGCCGGTGCAGTTCACCTCGCGGCCACACAAGTACGCGACGCAGTGGTCCGGCGGAGCCGCGGACCGGCTTGCCGCGACGCCGGTTCAGGTGACGTCAGGCAAAACCGTGACCGCTGACGCGAAGATGGCCGCCGGTGGATCGGTGACCGGCCGAGTCCTGGACACAGCCGGCCAGCCGACGTTCGGGTACGTCGAGGCGTACAACGCGAGGTCCGGCGATTTGTTGCTGTCGACGAGCACTCCACCGGACCGGACCGGGACGTACGCGATCGCCGGCCTGGCAACGCAGGACCTCAAGATTGTCTCGAATGTCGAAGGTAGCGCGCTTTGCTGGTACCAACGCGCGTCGGATTTCGACACGGCCACTGTTGTGCACAGCACGGCAGGTCAAGCGGTCGACGGGATTGATCTCGCGCGCTGCTGACCGTCAATCCGACTACGTCAATGTGGGGCACCTGGCGCGGACCAGGTGCCCCCATTTTCGATGTCGTCAAGCCGGGACCGGCACCGCGACAGTGCGGTCGGTGGCGGCGGCGAGCGTACGCACGGCAGACCCCAGAGCCGGCAGCTCGGAGTGCGTCAGGGCCTGCGGGCCGTCGCACCGAGCCGACTCGGGATGCGGATGCAGATCGACCATCACCGCATCGGCCCCCGCCGCCAGGCCGGCACGCGCCAACGGTACGACCAAATCGCGCCGGCCGGCCGCGTGTGACGGGTCGACGATGATCGGCAGATGCGACAGCGACTGGATCATCGGTATGGCGGAAACGTCAAGCATGTTGCGAATAGCCGGCTCGAACGAGCGTACGCCGCGCTCACACAACACAATGTCGAGATTTCCACGCTGGGCGATGTACTCGGCCGCCATCAGCCATTCCTCGTAGGTGGCGGTCAGGCCGCGTTTCAACATCACCGGCTTGCCGACCGACCCGACCGCCTGCAACAGACCGAAATTCTGCATGTTGCGGGTGCCGATCTGCAGCATGTCCGCGTACGACGCGACAGTGTCCACATCGGACGGATCCATCACCTCGGTGACGATCGGCAGACCGGTCTCGGCGCGTACGTCGGCCAGGATTTTCAGGCCGTCGACGCCCAGCCCCTGGAAAGCGTACGGAGAAGTGCGCGGCTTGAAAGCCCCGCCGCGCAACAGGGAAGCGCCGGCGGACACCGCCATCTGAGCGGCCTCCAGGGTCTGCGTCGGAGTCTCGACGGCACACGGACCGGCGATCAACGTCACCGTGCCCGGTCCGATCGGCACCCCGCCGACCCGGATGACCGAGCGTTGCGAATGATGTTCGCGGCTCACCAGCTTGTACGGCGCGGTGATCCGGACGACCTCGGAAACCCCAGGAAGACCGTGCACCTCAAGGGTTTCCAGCACTTCCTCGCCGGCGACGACGCCGACGATCGTACGCTGCACGCCGCGGGACACGAACGCGTGTCCGCCGGCCGCCTCGATGTTGCCGACGACCTCGGCGAGCTCGGCATCGCTCGCGTCCGGATTCATCACGATGACCATGGTCCAGCCAACTCCTGACAGTTAAAGAGCCCCGGGCCAGCGGGGCCCGGGGCTCAATACAAAGGTGGTCGGCTAACGCGGCACGCGCTCCGCCACCTGGTCGGCACCAGGCGGTCGAAAATAGCCGTACCAAAATCGCATGACCATCACTCTAGCGCGTCGGTGGCAGCTCGCGAGTGTCACCCTCCTCACCGTGGTGATGCAGTGCCTGGTTGACCGCGCGAGCCTGCGCCTCGGTCATCTCGGACGGGTGCACCGGCGGAGCGGCCGGCGGTCGCGGCTGTTCGACGGTGTCGGCCGCCTCCCAACCGGGAGGACCGGCCACCACGCCGACCAGCTGACCCTCGGCCGGACCGACGGCCGGCGACACCGGATGCTTGGCGGCACGCCGCCGCGCACGGCGTTGCTTGATGCCTTCGACGATCGAGTAGAGCACCGGTACGAGCACGAGCGTCAGCAGCGTCGAGGTCACCAGGCCACCGATCACCACCACGGCCAGCGGCTGCGAGATGAACACACCGCCGCCGGTCAGGCCGACCGCCATCGGCGTCAGCGCGAAGATCGTCGCGACCGCGGTCATCAGGATCGGCCGCAGCCGGTGCCGGCCGCCCTCGATGATGGCGTCCCGGATCTCCAGGCCGTCCGCTCGGTATTTGTTGATCAGGTCGATCAACACGATCGCGTTGGTGACCACGATGCCGATCAGCATCAGCAGTCCGATCAGTGCCGGCAGACCCAGCGGAATGCCGGTGATCAGCAGCAGGCCGAGCGCGCCGGTGGCCGCGAACGGGATCGACACCAGCAGGATCAGCGGCTGGATCAGGCTGCGGAAGGTGGTGAGCATGACCAGGAAGACCAGCACGATGGCCGCGACCAGCGCCAATCCGAGGTTGCCGAAGGCCTCCGCCTGCTGCTGGCTCACCCCGCCGATCGAGTACGTGGCGCCGGCCGGCAGCTTCAGCGCGGTCAGCTTCTGCCGCAGCTGTACGTTGATGCGCCCCAGGTCGTCGCCGCTGACGTTGCCGGTCACCGACGCCGTGCGCGAGGAGTCGGTGCGGGTGATCGACTCCGGCCCGTTGGCGACCTGCACGTCGGCCACCTCGCGCAGCTTGATGTCGCCGTACTGCGTGGTCAGCACCAGGTTGCGGAGCTGCTCGATGTCCTGCGGCCGGGCCACCGTACGCACGATCACGTTCTGTTCGTTGTCGTTGACGACGAACTTGGTCACCGTCGTGCCGTCGAAGGCGGCACTGACCGCCTGCGCGACCGCGCTGTCGGTGAGGCCGCGGCTGGCCGCCTTCTCGCGGTTGACGGCCACGTCGACCTGCGGCGAGGTCGGTGCCAGCGTGCTGGTCACGTCGGTGACGCCGGACAGGCCGGCCACCGCCTGCTGGACCTGCGTGGTGGCCTGCCGCAGCACGTTGTCGTCGGCCGCGCTCACGTCCACCGACAGCTGGTTGGACGTGCCGGACGAGCTGGCGCCGTTGATGGTGATCTTGCCGGCGCCGCTGAGCTTGCCGACGGCCGTACGGATGCTGTTCTGGATGGCCTCCTGGTTGCCGTCCGGGTCGGTCGTGATGTTGTACGACGCGTTGGTGCCGCCACCACCCCCGGCGAAGGGGTTGCGGCCGCCGCCACCACCGCCGATGGTCACCTGGTAGGACTTGACGCCCTTCGTGTCGTGCAGCACCTGCTCGACCTTCTGGGCGGCGGCGTCGGTGCTGGCCAGGCTGGTGCCGACCGGCATGGCCTGGCTGATCGACATGGTGTTCTGCTGGCCGCCGTCCAGGAAGTTGGTCTTCAGGAACGGATACATGGCCAGGGTGCCGAAGAAGAGCAGTACCGCGACGAACAGCGTGATGAACCGGTGCCGCAGGGTCCAGCCGAGTACGGGGACGTACGCGCGTTGCAGGATGCCGCGGCGCTCCTTGGCCTCGGCCTTCTCACGCGCGGCCGCCACGTCCGCGGCGGTGCCCTTCGGCGGCCGCAGGAACCAGTACGCCAGCACCGGCACGACCGTCAGCGACACCAGCAGCGAGGCGAGCAGCGCGACCGTCACGGTGACACCGAACGGCGCGAACAGTTGGCCGACCAGGCCACCGACGAACGCGATCGGCAGGAACACCGCGACCGTGGTGAGCGTGGAGGCGGTGACCGCGCCGGCGACCTCCTTGACACCGGTCAGCACGGCGTGTTGTCGCTCCTCGCCGTAGGACAGATGTCGTTTTATGTTTTCCAGTACGACAATCGAGTCGTCCACCACGCGGCCGACCGCGATGGTCAGCGCGCCGAGGGTCAGCAGGTTGAGCGAATAGCCGCCGGCCCACAGCGCGATCAGCGCGATCATCACCGACAGCGGGATGGACACCGCGGTGACCAGCGTCGAGCGGATCGACAGCAGGAACACCAGGATGACCAGCACCGCGAAGGCGAGGCCGAGCAGGCCTTCCGTGCCGAGGTCGTCGATCGACTGCTGGACGAACGGCGCCTGGTCGAAGACGACGGTCAGGTCGCCGCCAGCCTGGCCTTCCAGGTCCTTGGTCTTGTCCCGGATCGCGTTGGAGATCGCCACCGCGTTGCCGGTCGCGGTCGCGGTGACCGAGATGCCAAGGCTCGGCTTGCCGTTCGTACGCGTCAGGCTGGTGGCCGGCGAGTCGGCCTGCGTGACGGTCGCGATGTCGCCGAGTTTCACCGGCGCCTGCGGCTTCTGCGAGCCGCTCACTCCGCCCGGGATGCCGGCGCCACCGCCGGCGCCCGCACCGGCCCCACCGCCGGGGATCGGCGGGTCGGCGGCCGGAAGGCCGGCGACGTACGCGGCCGGCGCGACCGCCGGCGTACCCGACGTGGACGCCGACGACGAAGCGCTGTGCGTGGTCGACGGACTCGGTGAGGTCGGTACGCAGGTCGGCGTCGGATGCGGCGTGCCAGGTGCCGGCGACGGGGTGGCGCCGGGCGGACAGGACACGCTCGGCGTCGGCGTCGGGGTCACCGGCGGCTTGGTCGGCGGCGTGCCCCCCGGCGGCTTTCCACCGGGATAGCCGCCCGGCGGCAGGCCGCCCGGAAGTCCACCGGGAAGACCGCCAGGAAGACCGCCGAGACCGGGAATGCCGCCGAGTCCGCCGAGGCCGCTCAGGTTGGGGATGCCGCCGGTCGGCAGTTTGGGATCGCGGGTAATGAAAAGGTTACGAATATCGTTGACCGTGGCGAACGTCCGGCCGACCGAGACGGAATAGGTTTTTCCGTCGCTGGTCAGGGATCCGCCGGGGGTGTTGATGCCGTTGGCGGACAGGGCGCTGACGACCGAGCTGATCGAGACGTCCTTGTCCTTCATTTTCTTGGTGTCCAGCTGGATGGTGATCTGCTGGTCGCGTACGCCGGACAGCGTCGCCTCGCGTACGCCGGAAATGCCCTGCAACTCCGGGATCACGTTGTTCTTGATGCGCTGCGCCAAAGCCTGCTGGTTGCCGTCCGCGCTGGTCGCGGCCAGCACCACCACCGGAATGCTGTCGGTGCTGCCGGAACGCACCTGCGGGTCGACGTTTTGCGGCAGCTGCGCGGAAATCTTCGCGACATCGCTTTGCAGCTCGCTGACCGCTTTGTCGATGTCGGTGCCGAAGTCGAATTCCACGTTGACGGACGCGAAACCGGAGCTGGAGGTGGAGGTGACCGAATTCGCGCCGTTGGCGCCGCGTACGGCCTGCTCGATCGGGATCGTCAGCTGTTTCTCCACGATCGCCGGCGTGGCACCGGGATAGGCCGCGGAGATGCTGACGACCGGGAAACTCAGCTCGGGAAAGAGCTGCTGTTTCAGCTGTGGCACAGCCCACACGCCAAAACCCAACACCGCGATGGCGACGATCGCGATGAGGCTGCGATAAGCGAGGCTCAGTCTGGCGAGAAGGGACATCGATGAGTGCTTTCTTCTATCGTCGACGTTGACGTTGCAGATATCAGTGGCAGGACACCTGGAATTGTGTCAGTGGTGTCCGGCCGGCACCCCCCACCGGGGGTCGATTTCGTTCTCCACCCGGAGGAGGAGTGGGTCAGCCTCATCCTCGGGGAAAACTCGCAGGGGTGCGCGGCAGGCTCAGCCGTCTCTCAGAGAAAAATCCACGGAAGACCCTGATAAGCCTAGAAAACGTACAAAGTGACGGTGCTTCCCAGCGCGACCTTGCTGTTCGGCGGGGGATTCTGGTTGAAAACCTGACCCTGTCCGCCGGGCAGCGTCTGCACCTGCGGATTGAGACCGAGGCCACGCAGTTTCGCGCTCGCCGCGTCGGCGGTCTGGCCGCGCAGATCGGGGACGGTCACCACGTTGGGGCCTTTGCTGACGGTCAGCGTGACCGTGCTGCCCTTGCCGACCGTGCTCGGTCCGGGGTCCTGCGCCAGCACCGTGCCGGCCGGCACGGTGTCGCTGAACTCGCGCTTGACGCTGACCTTCAGGCCGAGACCGCTCAACGTGTCGGACGCGCGGCTCTGGCCCTGGCCGACCAGGTTGGGCAGCTGCACCGGCTGGGCGCCCTTGCTCACCACGACCTTGATCACCGCGTCACGCTTGACCTGTGTGCCGGCGGCCGGATCGGTGGACACCACGTTGCCGGCCGGGATCTTGTCGTCGTACGCCTCGGTGGTCTGAGGACTCAGGTGCGAGCCGCGCAGCGTGTTCAACGCCGCCGCCTGCGGCTGGTTGACCACGTCCGGCACGGCGTAGCGCTCGGGTCCCTTGGACAGTACGAGCGTGACCGTGCCGCCGCCGACGACGTCACCGCCGCCGCTCGGGTCCTGGCTGACGACGCTGCCTTTCGGGACCTTCTCGTCGAAGGCCGGTGTGTCGTAGCCGGCGTGCAGGCCGGCCTGGGTCAGTTTGGCCTCGGCGGCGGCCTTGGTCAGGCCGACCACCCTCGGTGCCTCGACGTAGCGGCCGGCGCCGAGCCACCAGGCCATCGTGCCGACCAGGATCGCCAGCACGGCGATCACCGCGATCACCACGTAGCGCCTGTGCTGTGGCGGGATGGCGTTGACCAGCGTGGCCAGCCGCGACGGCGGGCCCTCGTCGTATGGCAGGTCGTCGACGTCGACGTCGTGTTGCTGCGGCGGTGGTACGACGGCGCGGCCAGGCTGGTTGGGATGGTTGCTCGGGTGGTTGGCGCCCTGGGTCTGCGCCGGCGGCTGGGGTCCGCTGAGCAGGGTGGCCTTCGGCACCGCCTCGGTCGGCATCTCCCACTGCGGCGCCGGCGGCTCGATGGCCGGCGGCATCGCGGTCATGCCGAGGTCGCTCACCACGTCACGCAGCTCGGCGAGCATCGCGCCGGCGTCCGGCGGCCGTGCGCCGGGCTCGCGCATGGTGGCGTGCAGCACCAGGTCGTCCAGCGCGTACGGCACGCCCTGCGCGCGCTCGGACGGCACCGGCATCTCGGAGTGGACGTGCTGGTAGGCCACCGCCACCGGGGTCTCGCCGCGATACGGCGGCTGGCCGGTCAGCATCTCGAACAGCACGATGCCGGCCGCGTACACGTCGGCGCGCGGATCGGCGCTGCCAACCGTGACGATCTCCGGCGCCACGTACGCGACCGTGCCGAACATGACGCCCTTGGTCGCCGTCGCACGGCTCGACTCGGCGATCCTGGCCAGGCCGAAGTCGGCCACCTTGACCGTGCCGTCGGTGCTGAGCAGCACGTTTTCCGGCTTCACGTCCCGGTGCACCATGCCGATGCGGTGCGCGGCCGCCAGTGCCGACAGCAGTGGGCCGAGGACGCCGACGGCCTCCTCGGGGGCCAGCCGGCCGCGCTCGGTGAGCAGGTGGCGCAGCGTCCGACCCGGCACGTACTCCATCACCAGGAACGCCAGGCCGTTGTGGCTGCCCTGGTCGTAGACGGCCACCACGTTGGGGTGCGAGAGCCGCGCGATGCTGCGGGCCTCGCGGGTGAACCGGTCGACGAACGACGGATCGGTCGCGTAAGCGGGATGGATGACCTTGATGGCGACCGTACGCTCCAGCCGCTCGTCCAGGGCGTGATAGACGGTCGCCATCCCGCCGCGGGCGATCATCCCGCGGATCCGGTAGCGATCCTCGAGCACCGCTCCGACGAGGGGATCGGTGGCCGTCTTGTTCACCCGAACAGGATACGGTCGGCAGGTGTCCGACCTCGACACGCCGCGCGGACTGTCCGCATGCTGTGGCAAAGTGAGGTTATGAGCGCCGAGGTAGACCGGCCGATGTCCGCGGGAGTAGACGGCGAGCCGGGTGCCTGGCTCGTCCTGCCCGACGTGGCCGAGCAGTTAAAACTTCCCGTCAACCGCGTCCATCAGCTCATCCGCGACGGCAAGCTGGTGGCCGTACGCCGCGACGGCGTGCTGAAGGTCCCCGCCGACCTGGTCGTGGACGGGGCGGTCGTCAAACACCTGTCGGGGTTGCTGACCCTGCTGTCCGACGCCGGTTACGACGACGAGGAGGTGGTCCGGTGGCTCTACACCGCCGACGACAGCCTCCCCGGCACGCCGGCGCAGGCGCTGGTGGAAAACCGCGCCACCGAGGTCAAGCGGCGCGCGCAGGCGCTCGGCTTCTAGCCGGTGGCCTATCTGCTGGTGCTGGCCGGCTGCCTGGCCGGCGCGCTCTGGCTGGAGCCGTTCCTGCACGTACACGTGCTGCGCCGGTGGCGTCGGCTGGCGTTGACGCTGCTGCCGGCCCTGGTGGTCTTCGGGACCTGGGACGCGTTGGCGATCGCGGCCGGGCACTGGACCTATGACCTGAGTCAGCTGACCGGTGTCCGGATCGGCAACCTTCCGCTGGAAGAGGTGCTGTTCTTCCTCGTCGTGCCGACCTGCGCGGTCCTGTCGTTCGAGGCCGTACGCGCGGTCAAGCCGCACTGGCGCGCGGGCGACGAGTGACGTACACGGTCGCCGCGCTCGTCGGTGTCGCGGCCGCGCTCGTCGTCGATCTGCTGGTGCTGCGTACGCGGCTGGTCACCCGCCGGGTCTGGTGGGTCTCGTACGCGATCACGCTCGGGTTCCAGCTGCTGGTCAACGGCATCCTGACCGGGCGCCGGATCGTCGTCTACGCGCCGGCGGCGATCCTGGGCTGGCGGATCGCGTACGCGCCGGTGGAGGACCTGCTCTTCGGCTTCGCGCTGGTGCTGCTGACGGTGTCGGTCTGGGTCTGGCTGGGACGCCGTGGAGTGGACCGAAACCCGCGAGCCGGTGCATAGCTCAGCGTCCATGATGGCATGGCCGGCCGGGCCGTACGACGGCGGGCTTGTGTTGACACGGGCGGGAAAATTTGTCCGTCGCTGAGGTTGCCGCGCGGCGCCAGCCGAGCGAAACTCAGTGCTTGTCCCGGGGGGTCGGGCACAGGGGGCGTGTCCGGGGGAGGGGAGTCGTTCTGTCGGCCAACGGCGGTGGGTTAGCAACCCGCACTCTCCGGCTGCTCTCAGTCGTTCTCGCGGTCCTCGCGGTCCTCGAGGTCGTGGTGTTGGCGGGTTGTGGCCAGGCCGCCGCGCCGGAGCGGGGGACACGCGCGTCGGCGTCGTCGACGATCGTCGACGGCCTGCCGACGGTGTCGATCGGCGAGCTGCCGCCGCAGGCCCGCGCGACGCTCGCGCTGATCGAGAAGGGTGGCCCGTTCCCGTACCGGCAGGACGGGGTGGTCTTCCAGAACCGTGAGCGGGTGCTGCCGGTGCGCGCACGCGGCTACTACCACGAGTACACGGTCCCCACACCCGGGTCACGGGACCGGGGAGCCCGCCGGATCATCACCGGCGGGCAGGCGGAACGCTATTACACCGACGACCACTACCGGTCGTTCCGGAGGATCGTGTCATGAGCAGGCTCACCAGCACCCTGTTGAACGGCAGCAAGCCGCCGGGTATGTACCGGTGGCTGTCGCGGGCCCATCCGGCCGCGATCAGTCGCGAGCTGGAGAGCACCGGCTGGCAGCTGCACGTCCTGGAAGGCGGTCGCGCCAAGGACGCGCCGACCTTCTTCGACGAGTGCGCGCGGACGCTGGAGTTTCCGGCCTGGTTCGGCCGTAACTGGGACGCGCTGGCCGACTGCCTTTCCGACCTGAGCTGGCTGTCGGCGACCACGCACGTGTTGCTGTGGGAACGCTGTCGCGTACTCGCCAGGCGCGATCCGGTCGCGTGGGCCAACGCCGGCGAGATCATGGCCGAGAAGGCCGCCGAGTCCGGCCGGCACGGCGTGCCGCCGCTGTACGTGTTGCTGCGCGGCGACGGACCGGGAGACTCCATCCCGCTGCTCTGAGGGGTCGAGCACGGTTACGCATTGTTGTTATGCGTCTCTGTGGATGTGCCTGAAAACGATTGCATCCGGCATCGTTACTGGCAGAATAATCGCAGGTGGACCGGCTCGTGCAGGGTGGACGCAAGGGGAACGGGATGCGAACGGTGAGTAATCAGAAAGGAACGCTTTCCGGGGTCGTACGATGACATCCGTCAAGCTGGTGGTCTGCGCGGCGCCGCCGGCGCGCCGGATCGGCCGGCTCGTGGAGATCGGCCACGAACGCGGGTGGGATGTCGAGGTGCTGGCCACGCCGTCCGGTGTCGACTTCCTGGATGCCGACAAGGTCGAGGCCGCCACCCTCTCGCCCGTCGTCGTCGGCGGCCACCATGCCGCCGATCCACGCTCGATCCGCGCCGACGGCATCATCGTCGCGCCGGCCACCTTCAACACCATCTGCAAACTCGCCGCCGGCATCGCCGACTCGTACGCCCTCGCCGTCGTCGCCGAGGCGATCGGCGAAGGCATCCCGACCGTCGTCGTCCCGTACGTCGGCGCCGGCATGGCCGCCCGCACGCCCTTCCTCCGAGCCGTACGCGCGTTGCACGCCGAGGAGGTCAGCGTCCTCATGCCCGACCCGACCGGCCCGCCGCTCGTACGCCCCGTGCCAGCCGTACCCCGATCGGCAGCCGCACTGGCCGATGCCGCCGACGGCTTCCCCTTCCACGGCGCCGCCGACGAGTTGTTGCGGATCATGACCGGCCGCCGATCAGAGGTGCGCCGCGTCCGGTCTGACGTGGGGTAGGTGGTTGTTGGAGAGTGGTTGGGTTTTCCTTTTTGTTGCGTTTTTGGGGGAGGTTGGGTTTCTCTGGTTATTGCGTTGGGTGGGTGGTTGCGTCCCGATGGTTGTTGCGTTTTGGGGTGGTTTCGCCTGCGCGGCGGGCGCACCCGCGCGGAGGGCGACCTCAACGGGAGGGGTGCGCGGGGTTTCGCTGTTGGTCCGGTTGGGTGCCGCGCGTGCGATTGGGTGGGCGGTGTGGTCCGGTCTGGGCGCCGGCGGTGCCGTGGCGTCCCGGTGGGTGGCGTGAAGGTCCAGTATGTGGGATGCGAAGGCATATGGAGCGCTAAATGTCCGGCTTGTACGGTTCGCTGCTGGCATGAATGTCGAGTTACTAGCGTTGGACGCAGGAAACAAGGCATTCACGCCGCCGTGATCTCCGGAGGTTGTGACGGGTGTGACTGCTGAGGCTGATAATGCTGTTGTGACTGCTCGCGTGGGACAGATGTTCGTTTTGATGTCTTGTTAAACAAGTATTACGCAGTCAACCGCCACAGCACGATCGTTTGGCGTCCATCCCGACGGGTTGCTTCCCATACGTGACCGAGCAAGCCTAGAAACCCAGCCCCGCACGCAACCCCCATGCACACCGATTGGCGTTCCCGCGCCCCTCCCTTGAGGTCGCCCTCCGCGCAGGAGCGCCCGCCGCGCAGGCGAAAACCCAACCATCTCGCCCACGCACCATTCAGAAAACGCGCCACCTCCCCAACCGCACCAATCAAGAAACGAGCCACCCCTCAACGCACTAATCAGAAATTGCACTCCCTTTCCACCGCTCAAAAGCACCAACCACCTCACCACGCAAAAAGAAAGCCCACCACCACCTACGCAACAAAACCCCTCAACCGCACCCCGCGCCGTACGACCCCCTCCGACCCGCACGCCACGACCAAAAGCGTTGGGGTCGCCACGCCGACGACCCCAACGCTCGGAGTGAAACTAGGCCAGCTGCAGGCCGTACGCCTGGAGCTCCCGGTTGAGCGGGTAGAAGTACGTGGTCACGGTGTCGCCACCGGACAGCGTTCCCTGGCCCGCGGAGCCGCTGTAGCCGGTGCCGCCGGAGTCTCCGTGGTCGGAGTGCAGCTGCGCGCCGGTCATGTGCTCCAGTACGCCTACGTCGAAGTTGACGGACTCGTCGACGGAGGTGATGTTGCCTTCGGTGATGCCGGTGGTGGAGCCGCTCTTCTTCATCGACTGGCCGACGGTCGGGTTGGCGGCGCTGGTGATCTGGGTGCCGTCGTTGACCTCGCCGGGGCCGGTGCCGTTGGGCCGGGTGATCAGGCCGGAGTCGGCGCCGGGGCAGTCGCTCTCGACGACCTGACCGCCGGACACGTCGCCGCCGCTCCAGGTGCCGCCGAGGTTGGTGCAGTGGCCGGCGGTGAGCATGAACGGCTCGCCGTTGCGGGTCACGTTGAAGCCGAGCGAGCAGCGTGCGGAGCCGTTCTGGATAGCGTCGCCGCCGCGGATGTAGAGCTCGTTGCGGCCCTGCTGGTGCACGACCGTGACCCGGTCGCCGAGCTTGGCGGCCGCGTCGGTGACCTTCTTGGCGACCGCGGGGGTGGCGGCCGAGAGGATCTTGACGACGACCTTGTTCTGCGACGGGTCGATTCCCCACGCGGTCTGCGGCACGTTACGCAGCTGGTCCAGCGTGGTCTTGGTGCTCAGCAGCGCCGAGTACGTGTACTTGACCTGCTTCGCGGACAGGCCGGCGGCGCGCACCTTGGACGCGGAAGCGGAGTCCACCACGCCGACGACCGCGCGACCGGTCGAGTCGAGGTAGTAGCCGGCGGACTTCGACCCAAGTGAGTCGGAGACGCGGTCAGCGGCGGCCCCCTGCGCGAGCTGCGCCTGGGTCGTCAGCGGCACGGAGGCGGCGGCCGGCGCACCGGCCGCGCCGACGAGAGCACCGGCTGCGAGCGCCACCGCCGCGACGATCGCACCGCGGTTCCTCAGCTGCATGCTGTTCTCCTTCCGGATGGGGTGGGGTGGTCCCCACTGTCATCCGGGGTCGGAGAAGGAACAAGGAGGGTAGTTCTAGGCAGAACTACGCAATTAATACGTCTCGCCTCCGATATACTGCGCGGTATACATCCTGGAGGTGCGGTGGCGCCGACCGATCGCCTTGCCGAAGGCATCTACCAGCGCGTACGCGAGGACATCCTGCGCGGTCACTATCGGCCCAACCAGCGGCTGGTCGAAGTCGACATCGCCGCCGAGCTGGCCGCGTCGCGTACGCCGGTGCGCGAGGCGCTGCACCGGCTCGGCAGCGAAGGCCTGATCGTGCGCCACCAGCGAGCCTGGCTGGTACGCGAGTTCAGCAAGGTGGAGATCCAGCAGATCTACGAGATCCGGCTGGCGTTGGAGGCGTACGCGACCAGGCTGACCGCCGAGCGTGCTTCGGACGCCGATCTGGACGGCATCGGCGCGCTGATCGACGACCAGTTGCACGCGCAGGCGGCCGCGGCGGCCTCTCGGCAGTTGCTGGTCAGCGTCAACGACCGCTTCCACGGCACGATCGTGGCGGCCTGCGGCAATCCGCGGCTGATCGAGACGATCCGGCACAACCAGACGTTCTACTTCAACCAGCGGATCGCCGGCCTCTACTCCGACGACCAGGCCGCCGACTCGCTCGACGAGCACGTGGTCATCGCGGCGGCGGTCCGCCGCCGGGCCGGCGAGAAGGCCGAGGCGTTGGTACGCCAGCACGTCGCGCACGCGTTGGAGATCATCATGGACCGCCTGACCTGAGCTGTGATGTATACAGCAACGTATCCGGAGGTGTGGATGTTCGATCTGACCGGCAAGGTCGCGGTGGTCACCGGCTCCAGTCGGGGACTCGGCAAGGCGATGGCGGCGGCGCTCGTCGCCCATGGCGCGTCGGTGGTCGTCAGCGGCATCTCCAAGCAGGAGGCGGTCGAGGCCGCGACCGAGATCGGTGGCTCGACGGCCGCGGTGTGGCACGACAGCAGAGACCGGCGCAGCTGCCAGTCGCTGATCGACTTCGCGGTCGATCGCTTCGGCCGGCTCGACGTGCTGGTCAACAACGCCGGCGTCGACGTCATCAAGCCGGCCGAGGCGTACGACGGGACCGAGTGGGACGAGATCATCGCGATCAACCTCGGCGGTTATTTCCACACCGCGCAGTCCGCCGCGCGGCAGCTGATGGCGCAAGGCAGCGGCGGCTCGATCGTGATGACGTCGTCGATCGCCGGCGCGGTCGGCATTCCCGGACTGGCGCCGTACGCGGCCAGCAAAGGCGGAGTCGACCAGCTGGTGCGCACGATGGCGGTCGAGTGGGCCGCCTACGGCATCCGGGTGAACGCGATCGCGCCGGGTTATTTCGACAACATCATGGAAAACGCCGCCGGCACGCACGCGGATCCGGCGAAACAGGCCCAGATCGAGGCGTTCACGCCGATGGGCCGGCGCGGGCGGCCCGCGGAGCTCGGCGGTCCGGTGGTTTTCCTCGCCAGCGAGGCATCGTCGTACGTGACTGGTCACGTTCTGTACGTCGATGGTGGTTACACGGCGAACTGACCAGATAGGTAGGCTGTTTCGGACGTGACTTTGGGGGGCGGATGGCGGACGGCGCGTTTCGGGTCGACACGGGGCGGCCGAACAACGCGCGTACGTACGACTATTTGCTTGGCGGCAAGGACAACTTCGACGTCGACCGGCAGGCCGTCGCCGCCCTGCTCTCGGTGGCTCCACAGCTCGGCGACGTGGCGAAGGACCTGCGCCGCTGGTCGCAGCGAGCCGTACGGTTTCTCACCGCCGAGTGCGGCATCACGCAGTTCCTCGACTGCGGCTCCGGCCTGCCGACCATGCAGAACACCCACCAGGTCGCACAGGTCATCAACCCGGACGCACGCGTCGTCTACGTCGACAACGACCCGGCGGTGGTCGTACACAGCCGCGTGCTGCTGCAGGGTGAGAACAACACTCGCTTCGTCGAAGGCGACCTGCGCCGGCCGGACGAGCTGTTGGACGACCCGGCGATCCGCGGCTTCCTGGAGCTCGACCAGCCGATCGCGCTGATCCAGGTCGCCACCATCGACTACGTCGAGACCTTCGTGGACAAGAAGGCGATCATGGCCGGCTATGTGGACCGGCTGGCCAGCGGGTCGTACGTCGCGATGACCCACGTCTTCGACCCGGACGACGGCAGCGAGCTGAGCGGCTTGGCCAAGCGGATCGACGCGGTGATGCCGCCCGGCGCGCTGCGGCTGCATCCCGGCGACGAGGCCGAGATCCGCACGCTGTTCGCCGGCCTGGAGCTGGCCGACCCCGGCCTGGTGCCGCCCTACCGCTGGTGGCCGCAGGGGCCGACGGTCCAGCCGGTCGACCCGTTGTACGAGCTGGTGCTGAGCGGAGTCGGCCGCAAGGCCTAACGCAGCTCGGCCAGCCGCCGGTCGATGTCGATCGGCGCGAGATCCAGTGGAGGACCCTCCGGTGGCCGGCGGATCGCCTCGCGGATCTTCACGTTGACCGCCTCCAGGATGCGCCGCGCCTCCTGGTCGCTGGCGGCCTTGGCCGCGGCGTCCAGCGCGTCCTCCACATCCTTGCGCAGCTGCAGAGTCGGCGGCAGATAGGACAGCCGCTCGCGGCGCATCTTGTCCTTGACCCACCACATCGCGTCGTAGCGCTGGTCGAGGTCAGGCAACGGTTTGCCGGCGCCGGGCAGGTCGTCGAACTCACCGCGCTCGGCGGCCTCGCGGATCTGCCGGTCGACCAGGCTTTCATAGCTGGACGGCGTCAATCTGGCCATGCCTCCATTCTGCCAAATAGCAACTAAAGTCGGGTAGTCACGGACGTTCTGATCTGGTGACCGCGGTCTCCGCCGCGCTGCAATCGACGGATGAAACAGACAACTCTTCGCGCGGTGGTGGCTCTCGGCGCCATCGCGGCGTTGTTGCCGGTCGCTCAACCGGTGTCGTCAGGTCGCGTCGCGAGCCTGGTCAGGCAGCTGACGCTGGACGAGAAGCTGTCGTTCCTGCACGGCATCGGCGACCCGAGGAGCCTCGGCCAGTCCGGCTATCTGCCTGGTGTGCCACGGCTCGGCATTCCGGAGGTGCGGATGGCCGACGGCGCGGCCGGCATCCGGGTCAGTGCCACCGCCACCGCGCTGCCGGCGCCGGTGATGCTGGCCTCGACTTTCGACCAGACGTTGGCAAAACGGCACGGTGCGGTGATCGGGCGCGACGGCCGGGCGTTGAAGATGGACGTGTTGCTCGGACCGACGGTCGGGGTGATCCGGCAACCGTACGGTGGCCGCAATTTCGAGTCGTACAGCGAAGATCCGTTGGTCTCGGCCAACACCGTGGCCGGCCATGTCCAAGGTGTGCAGTCGCAGGGAATGATCGCGACCGTCAAGCATTACGCCGAAAACAACCAGGAGGCCAACCGCGACGGGATCGACGTCACGGTCGGCGAGCAGGCGTTGCACGAGATCGAGCTGCCGGGATTCAAAGCCGCCGTGGATGCCGGTGCTGGCTCGGTCATGTGCGCGTACAACCAGGTCAACGGCGAGCCGGCGTGCGGAAACAGCACGTTGCTGCGCACGATCCTCAAGGAACAGTGGGGATTTCGCGGCTGGGTCATGTCGGACTGGGACGCCACCCACTCCACCGACTCACTGGTGAAGGGCCTGGACATGGAGATGCCAGAGGGTGTTTTCCTGGCCGACAAACTGAAAGCCGCGGTGCTCAACGGGGCCGTTCCGATGTCGGCGGTCGACGCCGCGGTGACGCGCATCCTCACGCAGTTTGACGGGTTTGGCTTGCTGGACGGCAAACCGCGGCCGACGCGGGACCGGGCCGGCGCCGCGCGAGTGGCTCAGCGGGTCGCCGAACAGGGTGCGGTCCTGTTGAAAAACCGGGCAAACACGCTGCCGCTGCGCGGCGACGGGTCGATCGCGGTGATCGGCCCGACCGCCAAAACGCCGAAGGTCAGCGGTGGTGGCAGCGGGAAAGGCAATCCTGACCACGCGAACGCGCCCGTCGACACGATCCGCGCGCGGGCCGGCGGTCGCACGGTCACGTACGCGCCAGGCGGCGATCTTTTTGGCACACCGATCCCGGCGTCGGCTGTGAATCCGCCGTTGAACAGCGCCGACGACGGCACGGTGACCGTGCCTGGTCAGTACTATGCCGGCGCCTTGACCGCCCCTGTTGACGGCGACTACCGGATCTCGATCGGTGCGACAGCGCCCGATCAGCTCGTACAGCTGATCGTCGACGACCGTAACGTGATCGCCGGTGCATATGGTCTCGGCGACGGCGAGCTGCCGACGCATCTGACCAAGGGGCCGCACAAGATCGTCGTCATCCCGATCACCGGACCACACAAGGTGAGGCTCGGTCTGGTGACGCCGGCCGAGACGCGCCAACTGATCAGGTCAGCGGCGGCTGCCGCGAAACGGGCGACGACCGCGGTGGTTTTCGTGTACGACGACGAAAGCGAGGGACTCGATCGCCCGTCGTTGTCGCTGGCCACCTATCAGGACGAGCTGGTTTCCGAGGTGGCGAAGGCAAATCCGCGCACGGTCGTGGTGCTCAACACCGGCTCGTCGGTGGCGATGCCGTGGCTCGGTCAGGTGAAGTCGGTGCTCGACATGTATTACCCCGGCCAACAAGGTGGCGAGGCCACCGCCGCGCTGCTCTTCGGCGACGCCGCGCCAGGCGGTCGACTGACCCAGACTTTCCCTTTGTCGGAAAAGCAAACGCCGGTGGCTGGTGATCCGCGGCGCTATCCCGGTGTTGGCAAGCGGGTCGATTACGGGGAGGGGATCGAGGTCGGGTATCGCTGGTATGACGCGCATGGCGTGAAGCCGCTGTTTCCGTTTGGCTTTGGCCTCACGTACACGTCTTTCGCGTACGGCGGTCTCGCGGTGGTGCCGGATGGTCGCGGTGGTGCGGATGCCTGGCTGACCGTACGCAACACTGGATCGCGCACGGGTGACGCGGTGCCGCAGGTCTATCTCGGACCGAGTCCGCGCGTGACCGAGCCGCAGGCGGTGCGGTCGTTGGCCGGCTATCAGAAGGTGACGTTGCGGCCCGGCGAGCTGCGGCGGCTACGGATCCACCTGGATGCGGCTCGGTTCCGATACTGGGACACCACGAGTCACAGCTGGGCGGTCGGTGCCGGCGTACGCGACATCTTCGCCGGTCCGTCATCGGCGGACCTTCCGCTGCACGGCCGGCTCAACGTGCGCTAGCCGCGACGTCTTTGCCGAGCGCCGCACAAAAGTCAGCATTCAGCGTTCAGCGCTGCCCAAAACGCGTCACTCGACGGGTGCCGGGGTTGGTGCGGCGGTCGGTGAGTGGCGTACGAATGGCGTCGTTGGGTGGTCGGTGGCGGCGGAAGTGCGGGGGTCGGTTGGTGCCGTGAGTTGTGTGGCGCTCGCCGGGTGCCGGGGTTGGTGCGTCGCTCGGTGGGTGGCGTGGGAACGGCGTCGTTCGGTGGTCAGTGGCGGCAGAAGTGCGCCGGTCGGTGCGTGTCGGGATTGGTGTGGCGCTCGCCGAGTGCCGGGGTTTGCCCGGCGGTCGGTGGGTGGCGTGCGAATGGCGGCATTCGGCGTTGAGTGCCGCGGAAACCGCGTCGCTCGTTGAGTCCCGTGATTGGTGTGGCGCTCGCCGCGTGCCGAGGTTTGCCCGGCGGTCGGTGGGTGGCGTGGGAATGGCGTCGTTCGGCGGTCAGTGGCGGCAGATCTGCGGCGGTCGGTGAATGCCGTGATTTGTGCGGTGACGGCAGAAGTGCGGCGGTGGGTGAGGGCCGTGAATGCTGCGGTGGTCGGCAAGTGGTCAAGAGGGGCCAGGAGGGGCCAGGAGAGAGAGTGGTGGCCGTACGGCGCGAGAGGCGCACGTTCGTACGCTCCCGATGGGCCGACGGACCCGGTGCCTCGGTGGATAAGCTGTGTCCACCGAGGATGGAGGAGGCGTTGGGGCTCGACCGGAGCAGGGTCGCCGAGCTGATCGTGTCGCACGCGCATGGCGAGCGGCGCGCTTCTGGCTATCTCGTCCGCGGCGGCGAGGTCCTGACCGCCGCGCACGCGCTCGCCGACGCGGTGTCGGTGCGCGTACGGTTCGAGCCGGATCTGCCTGGCCAGCGCGAGTTCGCCGCGCGGTCGTGGGAAACCGAGAACGACGTCGCGCTGGTCCGGATCGACCACGAGGACGTGCCGGCGGTGGCGTTCGGTCGGATCGGCGTACGGCCGGCCGTGTTGGCCGCTCAGGCGGTCGGTTTTCCACGGTGGAAGCTGCGTTTCGAGGACGGCTCCGCCTATCGCGACGCGTGCCACGCGCACGGCTCGATCGCCGTGTTGTCCAACTGGCGCGAGGACACGCTGGAGCTGACCGTGCCGGCGCCGGCCGACGTGTCGGAGGGGTCGCCGTGGGAGGGGATGTCTGGCGCCGCGGTCTGGGTCGGCGACCGGATCGTCGGCATAGTCGCGAAACATCACCGCAGCGATGGTCCGGGCCGGCTGACGGCGGCACGCGTCGACCGCGCGAATGCGTTGCTGTCGCTGGGATCGCTGACCGACGCGGTGCCGCCGAGCCGTGAGCGTGCGACGCTCAGCGCGTACGAGGCCGAGCTTCACCACATCGCACCCGACCAGCTCGACGACCGTGTCGACGAGCTGGCCGAGCTGGTCCGCTTCTGTGCCGGCGACGACCGGTATTTCTGGTGGCAGGCCGGACCGTGGGCGGGGAAGTCCGCGCTGTTGTCGTGGTTCGTGCTGCACGCACCGGCCAATGTGGACACCGTCTCGTTCTTCATCACCAGCCGGTTCGCCGGCCAGTCGGACAGCGACGCGTACACCGACGCGCTGATCGAGCAGTTGGCGACCTTGGTCGGCGAGTCGCCGCAGGCCGCGCTGGAGTCCAAAGCGCGGCACGGCCATGCGTTGCGGCTGCTGACCGCCGCTGCCACCCGCGCGTACGAAACCGACCGCCGGCTGCTGCTCGTCGTCGATGGCCTCGACGAGGACACCAGTCGCGGCATCGACCGGCCGAGCATCGCTTCTTTGTTGCCACGAAAGGAAATCCCCGGCCTGCGCGTGCTGGTGGCCAGCCGGCCGCATCCGGACCTGCCGCCGGACGTGCCGGGTGACCATCCGCTCCGCGCGGTGACGCCGCGACGGCTCAGCCGGTGGCAGTTCGCCCAATATCTGGAAAACAAGGCGATCTCCGAGCTGCACGGCGTCTTCGGCAACAAGCCGCTGGCGCGCGACGTGCTCGGCCTGATGACCGCCTCCGGCGGTGGCCTGACGTTCCGGGATCTGGAGCAACTGACCGGCCGGCCACCGTACGCACTCGGCGCGATCATGCAGGGTCCGCTCGGCCGGAGCCTGGACACGCGCGCATACCAGTCGCCGGAGGTGCTGGTCTACATTTTCGCGCACGAGACGTTGCGTGCGATCGCCGTCCGACAGTTTGGCTCTGAGGTTGAGAAATATCGCGCGCAGCTGCACGCGTGGGCCGACCGCTACGCCGAGCGCGGCTGGCCGTCCGGCTCGCCGGCGTATCTGTTACGCGGCTATTCGCGGATGCTCGCCACGACCGGCGACATCGAGCGTTTGCTGGCATTGGTGACGGATCGGCGGCGGCTCGATCGGAAGCGCGAGCACACCGGCGGCGACGCCTCGGCCCTCAATGAGCTGAGTACGACCTACGATCTGCTTGCACAGCAACGACATCCCGACTTCCACTCGCTGCTGTCGATCGCGGTCACACGCGAGGAGTTGTACGAGCGCAACCGTCATGTCTCACGGGACCTTCCGGCGACGCTCGCGCTGCGTGGCCAGACCTCTCCGGCGTTGGCGATCGCCGACAGCATTCCTGGCAACGATCGCAGGGCCGCCGCGCTGGCCGGTGTCGCGGCGGCCCTTGTCGTCGTCGGCGATGCCGACTTCGCGGTCAGGACGGCGAAAAAGGCCGAGCGGTTGGCGAGGGACTATGACGATCCCTATGCCGCCGTCTATACGCTCGCCACGCTGGCGATCGTCTCGGCGGCGCGTGGCGACACGGAGAAGGCCGGTGAGCTGGCGGCCGCGGCGGCCGCGGCGATCGATGAGCTTCCCTATCCGTGGGCTCAGGATCCGGCCAGGATCTGCGCGGCCGTCGCGCTGTCCGCGGCCGGATTGGCCGAACCATCCGCGCAAATGGCGGCCACCGTGGTCCGCGAGGACGAGGTCGCCCTGCTGGAGCGGAGAATGGCCGCGTTGACCGCGGGCGACGTTCTCGGTGCGGCTGGCTATCTGACCGACTCGAATGGCCAGGAAAAACACCAAAATCCCGATCGCGGCACGCCGTGGCGGCCGATCGTCGCCGCACTCGCGGAGGCCGGCGACATCAGCCGGGCGGTGGCTCTCGCGGCGGACGACGCGTACCTGCTCAGTGTCGTGGCGGGACAGGCGGCCATTGCCGGAAAATCGGAGCAGGCCGCGCAGCTGGCGGTCGACACGGAGCACGTGATCGCGGCGAGCGATCGTGACGAGTCGGACGCGTTGGAGCGTACGGCCCAGGTTTGGCTCGATCTCGGCGATGTCGACCGCGCGGAGCGAGTCGCCGAGTCGGTGCCGAATCGGATCGGCCATGCCGCCGCTCTCGGGACGGTGGCCGCGCGGATCGCGACGGCGGGCGGATATCAGCGCGCGCAACGGATCGTACGGTCCATCGGCGTGTCCGACCGCCGCCGTGCCGGCGCGATGACGGCTGTCGCGCTCGCTCTCGCGAAAGCCGGCCAACTGGACCGCGCGGCGGACATGGCCGTGGCCGCCGAAGACGCGGCTCGCGAGGTGGAGAGCCCCTTCTACTCGGAACTTGCACTTGGCGCTGTGGCGACCGTGTGGATCGCCATCGGTGACCTCCAACGTGCCGAGGCGCTGGCCGAGAGCCTGTTCCGGCTCGCGGAGGAGGCGCCAGGCGACGTGACAGCCTTTGTTTTGGCGCTGGACAAGGTGAAACGAAGCGACGAGCTGATAGCGAAGATCGCCGACCCGGATACGCGGTCGACTGTGGCCGAGGCCGTGGCGATCGCGCGTGCGGCGGCCGGCGCGTACGAGGATGCCGAGCGACTGTTGCCGGAGATCACCTCGGTCGGCGGCCGCGTACGTCCGTTGGCGCAGCTGGCGGCGTCGTACGCGTCAGCAGGCGATCGTCACCGCGCGTCAAGCCTCGCCGCCGAAGCCAAGGCGGTGGCATCGGCCATCGTCGAGGAGTTCGCGCGTGCCAAGGCACTGGCAAGGCTGGCGGCGAAGGTCGTCGACTCACCGGGACTGCGCCAGATCGTTCCGATCGAGCCGCTCCTTGCCGAAGTGCTCGGCACGAATGGTTGGCATTATGCGCTGAAATCGGTCGCGGTGATCGATCTGCCGGCGTTGCAACGGGTTGCCGATCATCTCATCGAATGTCAGTAGCGTTCGCCGGCCGCGACCCGTACGGCGGGTAGAGTCGCCGGCATGACGGTGTTGGACGGCATCCTGGAAGGCGTACGCGAGGACCTCGTGCGGCGGCAGCGCGCCGTGCCGCTGGCCGAGCTGCAGGCCAGGGTCACCGACCGTGCGCCGGCGCTCGACCCGATGCCGGCCTTCGGGGCGCCGCGCACCTCGATCATCGCCGAGGTCAAGCGGCGCAGTCCGAGCAAAGGCGCGCTGGCCGACATCCCCGACCCGGCCGAGCTCGCCTCGCGTTACGCCGCCGGCGGCGCCGCGGCGATCAGTGTGCTGACCGAGCGGCGTCGCTTCGGCGGCAGCCTCGCCGACCTCGACGCCGTACGCGCCGCGGTCGACATTCCGTTGCTGCGCAAGGATTTCATCGTCACGCCGTATCAGGTGTGGGAGACCCGCGCGCATGGCGCCGACCTGATCCTGCTGATGGTCGCCTGCCTGGACGGTCCGGCGCTCGGTGAGCTGCTCGGCCTGGCCACCGATCTCGGCCTCACCGCGCTGGTCGAGGCGCACACCGACGAGGAGCTCGACCGCGCCGTCGAGGTCGGTGCGCGGCTCATCGGCATCAACGCGCGCGACCTCAAGACGCTGGAGGTCGACCGCGCGGTGTTCGGCAAGCTCGCGCCGCGGCTGCCCGACGGTGTCGTACGGGTCGCCGAGTCCGGCGTGGAAACCGTCGATGACGTGCGCCAATATCGCGGCTGGGGCGCCGACGTGGTGCTGGTCGGCGAGGCGTTGGTACGTGCCGGCGACCCGGAGGCATCGGTCGCTTTGTTCAGCTCCTAAGCCTTCGAGTAGTCCATCGAGGACCAGCGTTCCGGGCGCATCCGGATCAGTACGGTCGGCGCGTCTGACGCGGATTCCAGGTAGGCGTCGCCGTCGTCGCCGAGATAGCGGCGCGCGATCCGGGTGATGACATCGGTCGGCGCCGGCTCCTGCCAGCCCACCACCGGGCCGTCCACGCTCACGTACTGATAAGGCGGCTCTTCCCGCTGTACGCAGAGGCTGAAGCGGCCGGCGGACTTGATCAGCGCGGCCTTGCGTGACTGTTGCTCGGTCCAGATGATCACGTCGCCGTCGGCGTAGTCGTACCAGATCGGCACGGTGAGCGGCGCGCGGCCGTCGCGCTCGATGCTGATGACGCCGACGTGCAGGTCGGCCAGGAATGCCTCGCGTTCGTCCTTGGTGAACTTCGGGTCAGCCATCGGAACTCGCTTTCGTCGTCGTTGGTGGCTCAAGTAAATCCGCGGCTGATGCGACGCGCGATGGCTCAGAGTCTCCTTTTGATGTTTGTGCGTCTACGCTCGGCGGCGTGGACATGGTGGAGGACCTGCTGGAGTCGGTACGTGCGGAGGGTGCGTCGGTGGAGCAGATCCACCTCGGTCCACCGTGGTCGATCAGCTTCGAGGACGGCGCGCCGCTGCGGTTGCTGACCATGGCGCGCGGCGACGCGTGGATCCTGCCGGCAGATGGTCAGCCGGTGCGGCTGGCCGCCGGCGATGTGGCGCTGGTGCGCGGCCCGCGGCCGTACGTCGTGGCCGACTCGCCGGACAGCCGGCCTGCGCTGGTCGCGCGCGACGACGAGTGTCGCGGACCGGACGGCACGCCGGTCGATGGCATGGTGATCGGCGTACGGACCTGCGGTTATCCGGCGGACGGCCCGGATCTGCTGGTCGACGGGACGTACTGGGTCGCCGGAGCGGTGGGCCAGCGGTTGCTCGACGGCCTGCCGACGGTCGTCCACCTGGCGGCGGCACGGACGCGTACGTCGTTGACCGAGCTGCTGCTGACCGAGATCGCTGTGGACGAGCCGGGTCAGCGCGTGGTGCTGGACCGGCTGGTCGACCTGCTGGTGGTGGCGACGCTGCGCGCGTGGCTGACCGGTCCGGACGCCGGCCATCCGGCCTGGCATCGCGCGCTGGCCGATCCGGTCGTCGGTCCGGCGATGCGGCTGATGCACGACGATCCCGCGTATCCGTGGACGGTGGCGGTGCTGGCCGACAAGGTCGACCTGTCGCGAGCGGCGTTCGCGCGACGGTTTCGCGATGCTGTCGGCGAGGGGCCGATGAGCTATCTGGCCGGCTGGCGGACCTGCCTGGCCGCCGACGAGCTCCGGCTGACCGACGACACGGTGGCCGCCATCGCGCGGCGCGTCGGCTACACGAGCGCGTTCACCTTGAGCGTGGCTTTCAAGCGGCATTACGGCGTCAATCCGACCGAATACCGCCGGCCGACCGGCGTGCGACAGATTACATAGACGATCTATATAGAGGGTCTATAGACTTGCCGTCGTGACGGGACACACCGCGGCGGTCGAGGCGTTGGACGAGATCAGCCGGATGCTGACGCGGCAGCTGGCCTCGATCGGGGAGGTCAGCTTTTCCGCGCTGGCCACGCTGGCGACGCTGGACGCGTCCGGCCCGTGGCGGCTGACCGAGTTGGCCGTACGCGAAAACGTCAGCCAGCCATCGATGACCGCGATGATCTCGCGGCTGGTCCGCCAGGGGATGGTCGTACGCGGTGCGGATCCGGCCGACGCGCGGATCGCGCTGATCGAGATCACCGACGAGGGCCGCGCCGTGCTGCGCCGCCGCCGTGCCGGCCGGCTGGCTTTCCTGTCCAGCCTGGAAAACCGGCTCACCTCCGACGAACGCCACGCGCTGGCCGCCGCCGCGCCGGCGCTGCGCCGGCTGACCGAACCGGAGGGGGTGGCCGCCGCGCTGACCGCGGCCAAAGAGGCCGCCACCGACGCCTGAGAGGAAAACGGTGCACGACAACGAAAACGGCAGCATCCTGCGGCAACCCAAGTCGGTGTGGGCGGTCGCCTTCGCCTGCGTGGTGTCGTTCATGGGGATCGGGCTGGTCGATCCGATCCTGCCGACGATGTCCGCGCAGCTGCACGCCGACCCGGCGCAGATTTCGCTGCTGTTCACCAGCTATCTGCTGGTCACCGCGGTCGCCATGCTGGTGACCGGCTGGGTGTCCTCGCGGATCGGCGCCAAGCGTACGCTGCTGGCCGGGCTGGTGCTGATCGTCGTCTTCAGTGCGCTGGCCGGATTTTCCGGCGGTGTCGACCAGATCATCGGGTTCCGCGCCGGCTGGGGCCTTGGCAACGCGCTGTTCATCGCCACCTCGCTGGCGGTCATCGTCGGCGCGGCGAGCGGTGGTTTCGCCGGCGCGATCATCCTGTACGAGGCCGCGCTCGGCCTCGGCATCGCGCTCGGTCCGCTGGTCGGTGGATTCCTCGGCGGTTTCAGCTGGCGCGGTCCGTTTTTCGGCGTCGCCGTGCTGATGGCGATCGCTCTTGTGCTGATCGTCACTTTGCTTGCTCCGACGCCGAAACCGGCGCAGCGTACGTCGATCCTGGATCCGCTGAAGGCGTTGCGGCATCGCGGTCTGTTGACCGTCGGTGTCACGGCTTTGCTCTACAACTGGGCTTTCTTCACGCTGCTCGGCTATGCGCCGTATCCGATGAAGATCTCGGTGCACGGACTCGGTCTGGTGTTCTTCGGCTGGGGTGTGCTGGTCGCGGTGTTCTCGGTTTTCGTGGCACCGTGGGCGCAGCGGCTGATCGGCACCGCGGCGGCTTTGTACGTCACGCTTTTCCTGATGGCGCTGGACATGGCGGCGATCGCGATCTGGACGGCCAAGCCGCCGGTGCTGATCGTCTGCGTGATCCTGAGCGGTGCGTTCATCGGCATGAACAACACCCTGGTGACCGAGACGGTGATGAGCGTCGCGCCGGTGCCACGGCCGGTCGCGTCCGCAGCCTACAGCTTCATCCGGTTCATCGGCGGCGGCATCGCGCCTTACGCCGCTGGAAAACTCGCCGGAGCATACGGCGACCACCTGCCGTTCGCGATCGCCGCCGGTGCCGTCGTCGCCGCGATCGTCGTGCTGGCGACCGCGCACAACCTGCTGCGCCGTGCGCAGGTCGGCGAGGAGACCGACATCGAGGAGCGGCTCGGTGCGCTGGACGGCGAAACGCTTGAGCCGTCAGTCGTCCAGTAGGACCTGCTCAAGGACGTGCCGGCCGATCGCGGCCATCCGCGGGCTGTCGTCGGAGTGCACGGCGACGGCCGTACCGATCACGATGGCCCACGCTTTGGCGCGCAGCCAGGTGTCGGTGTCCACCTCCACTGCCGCGCGGAAGACTTTCCGTGCTGGTGCGTCGAAAACCATCCACCCGGCGGCGAGGTCGGTCGCTGGGTCGCCGCCGGTCAGGTCTCCGAAGTCGAGTACGGCGGCGAGCTTTCCGTTGCTCAGCAACAGGTTTGCCGGGTGCGGATCGCCGTGCAGCCACAGCGGCGGGCCGTCCCACCGTGGTGTCGCGAGGAGTTGCCGCCATAGCGTACGCAGCCGCTCGGAGCCGGCGATTTTGCCGCTGGCAAGCCGTTCCTCGACATCGACGGCCCGGTTGGCCAATGGCACGCCGCGAGCCGGATTCGGTGGCGCGTCCGGCGGCGCCGGCACGTGCAGCTCGGTCATGAACGCGGCGAGACCGGCGGCGGCGCTGGCCCGCTCGGCGGCTGGCAGCTCGGACGCGACCGTGCCGGCACGCCACGGCAGCACGCTCCACGGCCACGGATAGCCCGCGGTTGGCCGTCCACTGTGGACAGGCACCGGGATCGGGGTGCGTATGCGGCTGGCAAACTCCGGCAACCAACGTTGCTCGTTGACCACCAGTTGCACGGCGACCTGCCGCCTCGGCAACCGTACGCACAGGTCGTCGCCGAGCCGGTAGATCGCGTTGTCCCAACCGTTGGCGGTGAGCCGCAACGGATCGGACAGCTCCGGACACTGCGCCTCGATCAGCTTCGCCACCAGATTTTCGTCGATATCGACCTCGGCCGCCGGCATGTCCACCCGGACATTGTCGCGAGCGACGCAACCGATTTTCTCCGGCCTGGCAGGCCGATGGCAGTGCGGAGATCGGTGCACCGCGTCAGGGTAGGCTGACCGGCGATGACCGGAACGGAGTTCGTCGGCCGGGTCGCCGAGCGGCGGTTGCTCGACGACCGGTTGGCGGCCGCGCTCGACGGCGCCGGTCAGGTCGTGTTGGTCGCCGGCGAGCCCGGTGTCGGCAAGACCCGGTTGGCGGCGGAGCTGCGCGCCGAGGCCGGCATTCCGTGCCTTTGGGCCCGCGCCATCGAGGAGGAAGGCAGTCCGCCGCACTGGTTGTTTCGCCAGCTGCTCGCCAAGGACGCCTGGCCGGACGAGACCGACCGGTTCCAGCTCTTCGAGGCGGTCACCGATCTTTTCCTGAAAAAGGCGGAAAGACACGGCCTGCTGGTGGTGTTGGACGACATCCAGTGGGCCGATCCGGCGTCGATCCATCTGCTCGTCCACCTGGCCAGGTCGATGGCGTCGGCGCGGCTGCTGGTCGTCGCTACGTTCCGGCACACCGAAACCGGCGACGATCTGCGCGCCGGTCTGGCCGCGTTGGCCGGTGAGGAGCCGGTCACGCGGCTCAGGTTGAGCGGACTCAGCGAGCCGGAGGTCGCGGCGCAGTTGGCCGGCGTGACCGGCTGGCCGGTGCCGGAGAGCGTCGCGGCCGCGATCTGCCGGCGTACGCAGGGAAATCCTTTCTTCGTTGGCGAGCTCGGCCGATTTCTCACGCTGTCCGGTGGTGGGGACGAGCTGCCGGAGCGCGTACGCGATGCCATCCGTGGCCGGCTGCGGCGGCTGTCGCCGGCCTGTCAGGCGGTGGTCGCCAGCGCCGCGGTGCTCGCCACGGAAATCGACGCCACGTCGCTCGCGGAGGCGACGGCGACACCGATCGTCGACGTCGTCGAGGCCATCGATGAGGCATCGAGTGCTGGCATCGTCGCCGGAACGCGGTTCGCACACGATCTGATCCGCGAGTCGGCGCGGCTCGACGTGCCGACGGTCCGGCGGCTCACGCTGCACCAGCGGATGGCCGACTATCTGCGCGGTCGCGACGACGCGGACGCGAGAGTCGCACAGATTTCCTTTCATCTCCTGGAATCCTTGCCGGCTGGCGATCCCGGCCTGGCGATCGAGTGGACCGAGCGTGCCGCAGACGCGGCGATGGCGCAGCTGGCCTGGGAAGAGGCCGCGTCACTTTACGGCCGTGCCTTGGCCGTCGGTGGCCTGCCGCCGCGTCGTCGCGCGGAGTTGTTGTTGGCGCAAGCCAAAGCGCAGGTCAGGTCATACGATGTTGTCGGCGCCCGACAGTCGGTGTGTGCGGCCGCCGACATCGGTCATGCGGAAGCCAACGCCGACATCCTCGCCGAGGCATCGCTCAGCATGGAAGGCGTGACCGACTTCGCCTGGGCCGACACCGGCCGGCAGCTCTGCGAGGACGCGCTCGCCGCGCAGCCGGCGGGGGACAGCGCGCTGCGCGTACGGCTGATGGCGCAGCGGCTGGTCAACGATTCGTGGCGGTCGCTGGCCGACGCCGAGTCGCAATCCGCCGCAGCGCTGGAAATGGCCGAGCGAGTCGGCGATCGGCGTGCGCTCGCGGAGGCGTTGCGCGCGCGGCAGTTTGCTTGCAGCGGACCGGATCGCGTGACCGAGCGGCTCGCACTGGGCGACCGCATGCTCGCGCTCGAAGACGACGATTGCCTTCTGTGGGGCCGATTGTGGCGCTTCGACGCGTACGCGCAACTCGGTCGGCTGGACGAGGCTGAGGCGGAGTTGCCGCTGATCGCCGAGATAGCCGAGCGGCTGCGTTCGCCGCTGCGTCGCTGGCATGCCGTACGCTGTCATGCGGCGATGGCGCACGCGCGTGGCCGCCTCGCCGAGGCTCGAATGCTTGGTCTGGAGGCGGAGTCGCTGGCGCGGCGGGCCGGCCACGACGGCGCGGTCTTTCCGTCGCAGGGATTCCTGCTCGGCCTGCGCACGCAGACCGGTGATGCCAGTATTTTTCCTGACGATGTCATCGAAAAATACGCCAAGACCGTCGCGATCGTGTCGATGCGCGCGTTGGAGGCGGTCTGGACGCTCGCCGCTGGCAACCGCGAGAAGGCGCACCGGATTTACAAAACTCTGCCGGTGCCAGGCGACTCGCCACCGTTCGTACGGCTGGTGTCGCTGACCGGCATGGCCGAGCTGGCGGTCGAGTTCGACGACCGTGAGACGGCGGCGGAGGTGCATCGGCTGCTGCTGCCGCACGCGGACCTGTTTTCCTGCAGCGGCGCCGGAATGGTGGCAATCCTCGGATCGGTCCGGCTCTATCTCGGCATGACGTCGGTGACCTGCGGACGATACGACGATGCCATCCGTGAGCTGCGGAAGACGGTGGAGATCCACGACCGCGTCGGCATGCCGCTCTACCTTGCTCTGTCGACGTACTGGCTCGCCGTCGCGCTGAGCCGGCGCAAGCGCGCCGGCGATCGCGAGGAGGCCGCCGCGCTCGCCGCGACGGCCGCGGCGCAGGCCGAGCGGATCGGCATGGCGCCACTTTTCGCGCGGGCGCGAGCACTCGTCGGCACGCTCGGTGGCCGGCGGTCCGGGCCGCTGAGCCGCCGCCAGTACGAGATCGCCGGTCTGGTCGCGCAGGGCCTGATGAACCGCGAGATCGCGGCCGTGTTGCAGCTGAGCGAGCGCACCGTGGAGACGCACGTCAACCACATCCTGACCAGGCTGGACTTCGCCAACCGGACGCAGATAGCGGCGTGGGTGGCCGCGGAGCGGATGCGTACCGAGTCTCCGTAGTAGCACGGACGTGTGAGCGGCAGGTGGCGACGATCCTGGTCGCATGACAGTCACCGTGTTACGAGCCGCGGCGATGTTCGACGGCACCCGCCTGATCGCCGACCCCCGGGTTGTCATCCAGGACGGCAAAATCGTCGCGCTGGGGGAGATGCCGGACGCGGCCGAGGTGGTGGAGCTGCCCAGGCTGACGCTGGTGCCGGGTCTGGTCGACAGCCACGTCCACCTCGCCTTCGATGCCAGCGACGATCCGGTCGGCCGACTCGCCGAACGTGACGACGCGGCGGTTTTCGCGGCGATGGCGGCCGCGGCGCGTGCTGCCGTCCGCGGTGGCGTCACGACCGTACGCGATCTCGGCGACCGCGGCTTTCTCAGCCTCGGCCTGCGCGACGCGGCACCGTACGACTCGTCGCTGCCGACGATCGTCGCCGCCGGGCCGCCGATCACGTCACCCGGCGGGCACTGCCATTTTCTCGGCGGTGAGACGACCGACGTACGTGCCGCCGTACGCGAGCACGTGTCGCGCGGTGTCGACGTCATCAAAATCATGGCGAGCGGCGGAAACCTCACCGCCGGCAGCGAGCCGACGGCGTCGCAGTTTGGCCTGCAGGAGCTGCGAACCGCTGTCGATGAAGCACATCGGCACGGCCTGCCGGTGACCGCGCACGCGCACGGCGAGCAGGCGATCCGGGACGCGCTCGCCGCCGGCGTCGACGGCCTCGAACATGCCAGTTTCATGACCGCCGACAGCGTCGACCCCGTACCGGACGATGTCCTGAAGGAAATCGTGTCGCGCGAGGCGTTCATCGGCCTGACCGCCGGCATCCGGCCGATTCCCGGCGTGTCGCCGCCACCGGCTATCGCGAGCCGGATGCCACTGTTTTCGCGGAACATGCGCCGGATGTACGAGGGCGGCGCGAAGGTGCTGGCCGGCACGGACGCCGGCATCGGTCCGGTGAAACCACCTGACGTGCTGCGCTGGGGCGTTGGCCAGCTGACCACGCTCGGCATGACACCGTGTGAGGCACTGCGGATCGCTACGGTCGACGGCGCGGCCGCGTGTGGCCTGGCTGATAGGAAAGGTCGGATCGCGCCGGGTTTCGACGCGGACATCCTTGCGGTGGAAGGCAATCCGCTCGATGACCTGTCGGCTCTGCATCGCATCAAGGCCGTCTACGTACGCGGTGTCACGGTGTTCAAAGCTTGAACAGGTGGTAGGTATTTCGTCGCGGCTTTTGCTCGACATCCACATACGGCGGTGGAATGAACTCCGGGATGCCGTCGACCATGCGGACTTGCCGGTCACCATAGTGAATCCCGCGATGGTGAGCCTCGCAGAGCAGCACGCAATTGTCGATGGAGGTCGCTGTGAACTGATGTCAGCTTCCCGCGAACGTGCCGATCAGCAGGTATGCGTTCAGCGCGATGATCACCGCAGCACAGCAGCTCGCCAAAACCGTCGTGATCCGCCGGTTGGTGAACGGCCCCATCACCTCGCGGCTTCTGGTCAGCAACACCAGTGGAATCAACGCGAACGGGATGCCGAAGGACAGCACGACCTGCGAGATCACCAGGCTGTCGGTCGGCGGCAGGCCCAGCGCCAGCACGACCAGCGCTGGCAGCATCGTGAGGCTGCGGCGGAAAAACAGCGGCATGTTGCGTTGGATGAAGCCGCGCATGACGACCTGCCCGGCGTACGTGCCGACGCTGGATGACGACAGTCCCGACGACAGCAAGGCGACTGCGAATACGAGGGCTGCGGCGCCGCCGACGTAGTGGCCGAGGTCGGCATGCGTGAGCAGGATCGGATCCGCGTCGCCGAGACCACGGCCATGCAGCAGCGAGGCCGCGACGATCAGCATCGACGCGTTGACCAGGCCGGCGGTGCCGAGCGCGACGATCACGTCGAGACGCAGTTTGCGCAGCAACGACCGCCGTTGTTCCTCGCCTTGGCCGCGGCCGCGGATCTTCGTGAGTGACGAATGCAGATAGATCGCGTGTGGCATGACGGTCGCGCCGATGATGCCGACGGCGAGCAGGACGCCTTGCGTGCCACCGAAACTCGGCACCAGGCCACCGGCGACGCCGGCCGGGTCGGCGCCGACCGCGACCAGGTCGTACGCGAAACCGAGGAAGACGATGCCGAACATGCCGGCGATCGCCAGCTCGAACTTGCGATAACCGCGCTGTTCCAGCGCCAGGATGCCGAAAGCGACGACCGCGGTGATCAGGCCGGAAACCGGCATCGGTACGCCGAAAAGCAGGTTCAGGCCGATCGCGGCGCCGACGAACTCGGCCAGATCCGTTGCCATCGCGACCAACTCGGCCTGGACCCACAGGACGTACGACACCGGCCGCGGCAGGCGCTCGCGGCACATCTCGGCCAGGTCGCGGCCGGTGATGACGCCGAGTTTCGCGGACAGATACTGGATCAGCATCGCCATGACGTTGGCGACCAGGATGACCCACAGCAGCGCATAGCCATACTGCGCGCCGGCGGTGATGTTCGTGGCGAAGTTGCCGGGATCGATGTACGCGACCGCCGCCACGAAAGCCGGACCAACGACAACGCCGGCGCCAGGCGTCGTCCGCCGATGCGCACCGGTCCGGGAGGTCGGCGCCGCGATCGCGGGATCTCGCTCCAGCATCGCAAAACCTCCCAGACCGGGGTGCGAGAATTAACCGACGGACGGACCGAGACCGAGCGACTGCGGCGTGCTGGCATCCGGTGACGGCTGGTGCAGGCCCTCGTCCAGCGGCCCGAACTCGGTCATCAGCGCCGGACTTCCGCCCCACGGCGTCTGTTCCTCGGCGACCAGCGAGTCGGTGGTGAGCAGCAGGCCGGCGACCGAGGCGCCGTTCTGCAGCGCCGACCGGCAGACCAGCAGCGGGTCGATGATCCCCAGCTCCACCAGGTTGCCGTAGCGCTCGTTGAGCGCGTCGAAACCTTCGTCCTCGCCGAGTTCGCGCGTACGCGCCAAAATATCGGCGGCCGGATAGCCAGCGTTGCTGGCGATGAGGAAAGCCGGCGCGCTCAGCGCACGTCGTACGATGTCCGCGCCGATGGCGTAGTCGCCGGTCAATCCGTGATCCGCCAACACTTTCTCGGAGTGCAGCAGCGCCGCGCCACCGCCAGCGACAATGCCTTCGGCCATCGCCGCGCGGGTCGCCGACAATGCATCCTCGACGCGGTGCTGCAGTTCTTTCAGCTCGGCCGGAGTTGCCGCGCCAACGCGGATGACCGCGACTTTTCCAGTCAACGCGCCGATCCGCTCGGTGAGGACGTCCTCGTCGACGCCGAACTGCGCGCGCGCGAGCTCGGCGCGCAGCTGGTTGACTCGAAAGTCCACGTCGTCGCTGGAACCGGCGCCACCGATGATGGTGGTCGAGTTTTCGTTGACCCGCACCTGTCGCGCATGGCCGAGGTGCTCCAACGTCATCGTTTCCATGCTGAAACCGGAATGCCGCGACAGTACGGAGCCGCCGACCACCGCGGCCAGGTCTTCGAGCTTGTGCAGCCGCCGGTCGCCGAAACCCGGCGCACGGATGGCGACGGCCTGGAAGTTTCCGTTGACGTGGTTGTGCACCAGCATCGACAGCGCGGTGCCTTCCACGTTTTCGGCGATCAGCACGAGCGGCCGCGGCGCGCGCATGATCTTGTCCAGGATCGGCATCAGCTCCTGGACCTTGGTGACTTTCTCCGCACACATCAGGATGTACGGGTGGTCGACCACCGCCTCCAGCCGGCCCGGATCGGTCACCAGATACGGCGACAGGTATCCGTTGTCGAACTCGAACCCCTCGACGAAGTCGACGCTCATCCCGATCCGCGGCGTTTCCTCGACGGTGACGACGCCGTCCTCGCCGACGGTGTAGAGCGCCTTGGCGATGACCGCGCCGACGGCGTCGTCATCGTTGGCGGAAATCGCCGCGACCCGCGCGTAATCCTGCTCGGCACTGATCGGATGCGCCACCTTTTCCAGATGTGCCACCAGTTGACCGACGGCGCGGTCGATGCCGCGCTTGACCAGCACCGGATTGGCGCCGTCGCCGATCGCCCGCATGCCTTCGCGGATGATGGCCTGTGCGATGACGGTCGCGGTGGTCGTGCCATCGCCGACCACGTCGTTGGTCTTGATCGCGGCTTCCTTGACCAGCTGCGCACCCATGTTCTCGAACTGGTTCTTCAGGTGGATCTCGCGGGCGATGGTGACGCCGTCGTTGGTGACGACCGGAGATCCGGTGATCTTCTCGATGATCACGTTGCGGCCTTTGGGGCCCAGCGTGGACTTCACCGCGTCCGCGAGTTTGTCGACGCCGGACTGCAGCATTTTACGAGCGTCGGCACCGAAACGAAGTTCCTTGGCCATCTGTGATCTCCCCTCCAGGAGCTGCGCGGATGCGGTGGGACGGATTTACGGCGTCAGGATGGCCCGGCCGCGGACCTTTCCGGCATCCAGGTCGGCGAGCGCGTCCAGCGCCGCGTCGAGCGGATATTTCTTGGTGTGCAGGGTGACCTTGCCGGCCTGCGCGAGCACCATCAGCTCGGCCAGGTCGTTGTACGTGCCGACCAGGTTGCCGACGATGCTGCGTTCGGTGGAGATGATGTCGATGGTCGGCACGTCGATGTTGCTGCCATAGCCGATCACGTAATGCGAGCCGTCGCGTCGCGTCATCGCGAATGCGTCCTGTTGTGCGCCTTGCTCCGCGACGAAGTCCAGCACCACTTCGGCGCCCTGGCCGTCGGTCAGATCCAGCACCGCGTCGACGTGTTTTCCGTCCGCCGCAACGGTTTCGTCCGCGCCAAGCTCGGCGGCCAACGCCAACGCGGCCGGATTGCGGTCGACGACGACGATCCGCGTCGCGGTCAGCGCGGCCAGCGACTGGATGCCGATGTGGCCGAGGCCGCCGGCGCCGTTGACGACGCAGGTCGTGCCGGGATAGAGCAACGGCACGGCTTTGCGTACGGCGTGATACGCGGTGATGCCGGCATCGGCCAGCGCGGCCACGTCTTCCGGCCCGGTGGCCGGATCCAGCTTGATGCAGGCACGCGCCGAGGTGAGCAGAAACTCGGCCATGCCGCCATCGGTGTTGATGCCGGGAAAAGAGCCGTTGAGGCAGTGCATGTCGTTGCCGGCACGACAGGCGTGGCACAGCCCGCAGGTCGGTGTCGGATGCAGGATGACGGTGTCGCCGACCGCGACGTTCGTCACGGCCGAGCCGATTTCGTGGACCCAGCCGGCGTTTTCGTGGCCGATCGTGTACGGCAGCGTCACGCCGGACTTTTCCGCCCACTGCTCCTCGATGATGTGCAGGTCCGTCCGGCACACGCCGGCGCCGCCGATTTTCACGACGACGTCGAAAGGTCCTTTGGCGGTCGGCTCCGGCACTTCTTCCACGACTGGCTGCTGGTGGTATTTGTGCAGTCGTACGGCCTTCATCCCGCGTCCTCCTGTCTGACAAGCCCGGGATAGCGCGCCGCGAGCATGCCGCGGCAGACCCCGGAGTTGGCGTCCTGACTGACCCGGGTTACCCGAGCGACGCCCAGATGACGCCGAAGTTTGTTGGCCGGTACGGCCCGGCCGTCGGCCGGATCGATGATCAGCGCGTCGGTGTCCGCGGCCGGCAAACCAAGTTCGCGCCGGCGATCCCGCAGACGCCGCGTTTCGACGGTGTCCGGCGCGTCTGCGAGCGTCAACTGGGCCAGCCGCGTCGCGTCGGCGCCGATTTGGCGGCACACTCGGTCGGTGCCGGCCAGCACGGCCTTGCGGAGGAAATCGGCGCGCAGGTCGTCGAGCTCGTCGACCGCCTCTCCGGCAAAGCTGGCAACGAAACCCGAGCGCGCGGCGACGCCGCCGTTGATCGCGTCGGCGGCGAAATGGTCCTCCAGCCGTATGTCCGTGTGCGTCACGCCGGGGACGGCGCTGACCGCGTCGTACGCGTCGGCGACCATCAGATAGGCGAAGTTCGGCGCGCAGAAGTAGGTCGGCAGCCGCAGCCTTACGACGGCCACGCCGTCGCTGACCTCGCAACGTGAAACGAAACCGAGGTCGGTCAGCGGCTCGGCCAGCTCCGGATCCTGCACGGTGGCCAGCGCCGACCAGACCGCCGCGCGGACGGCGGTCTGGCCGGCGGTCGTGGGGACAGCGCTCATGATGCCGGCGCCGGCTCCGCGACGGCCGGTTCGGGTTGCGCGGTCTTCGGGTCGAGCCGCAGCTCGGCGGGCACGTCGATGTCGTAGAGCCGAGCCGCGTTCAGGCCGAGGATTTTCTTCTTCTGCGCCACGGTGAGTTTGGCGTAGTCGCCGAACTCCTCGCCGTCGGGCATGTTCCAGTCGACGAAACCCTCGACCTGCCACTTGGGTTCCCAGATGGCGTAGTCGGCGCCGAAGATGAGCTTGTCCTCGCCCAGCCAGAACATCAGCTCACCCATCACCTTGGCGAAAAACCGCGGCCGCGCGTGCATCAGGCCGCCGACGACGACCGACAGGCCGGCGTAGACGTTCGGCTCCTGCGTTGCCATGAAACAGAAGTCCTCGATGCGGGGGAGCCCGACGTGCTCGACGATGAAGTTGAGCTCGGGGAAGTTGGTCGCCACGTAGTCCACGTCGGACACGTCGAAGGCGTCCTTGTCCAGCGGCCAGATCGTCGGTCCCTTGTGGACGTGGATGTTCTTCAGGCCGAGCTCCTGGCACTTTTCCAGGTATGTGGCGGCTTCCGGCGTCTTCAGGCTCCAGCCGCGCGAGTCGCCGTACCACTCGGCGGTGTAGAGCTTGACGCCCTTGCTGTTCCACCGCCTGGCGCGCTCCTCGAGCTGCTTGAGGCCCTCGTCGCCGTCGCGCGGATCCCAGTTGGTGTTGACCAGGAAATTCCCGGGATGCTTCTCGGCCAGCGCGCCGTTCGTCTCGGTGGTGTTGAAACCGTTGGCATACCACTGCCGCAGGTTGGTCGGCTGGAAGATCGCGACGTCGACGTGGCCGTCCTCGAAGACGTCCTTCATCATGCGTTCTTCTGAGTATTTCTGGAAATCCTGAATGGACCAGTGCGTCTCGGCCGGGCCGAGGCCCTGGTAGGCGTGGAAGCACTCGATCCAGCCCTTGGCGTAGTCCTCCTGGCCCTTCACCCAGTTTTCCGGGCTCGCGTCCCAGAAATGCGTGTGGCCGTCGACCACGAAGTACTTCTCACCGTCTTTTTCGTACACTACCTTCCCCTCCTCGGACTGGATCGAGTGCTGTTCGCCTAGGCGCGGGCGACGAGGTCGAAGTCGAGGTATTCGGCCGCGTCCTCGGGGTTGGCGAACATGATGGTGCGGTCGTCCTCGTGGATCATCCGGCCGTAGTGCGTGGACATGCTCTCCTCGAACTCGGCCGAGTCGAACCAGCCCTCCTCCTCACCAGCGGCCTCGTCGATTTCGGCGTAGACAACGTCCATCCGGCCGCGCGCGTCGACCCGGATCATCGAGGGCAGCGGCGTCACGGTGACGTTTTCCTTGTGCCGCATGACCTCCGCGACGATCGCGCCGACCTGGTTGTTCATCAGCGTGAAGCCGCACATGTTGGACGCGGTGTTGTCTTGTTTGTAGGCGTCGTTGGCGCCGTAAACCGTGGCGGTCACTGGCTCAGCTCCTTCGGGGCTTGCAGGTCGAGGTCGGACAGGATGCCGGTGAACCGGCTCTTGGCCCGGTCGAGGCCGTCCTCGAAGCGCGGCGGCTTGGCGTCGGGCTGCGACCACAGCGGCTGCAACGTACGCGCCGCGGAGATGGCCTTCGGCACCCAGTTGGACAGCCACTGCTGCAGCAGCTTCCGGTTGTGGCTGGCGAACTCCCGGTCGTCGACCAGCAGCCGGAACATCGCCTTGGTGTAGCGCAGGTCGCGCTCGGCGAAGTCGTACTCCTCGGCGCCGATCAGCGTCGGCGTGACGAAGTCGCCGTTGGACGGCGCCGCCTGCTGGACCAGGTTGCTGCGGAACAGCTCGCCGACCAGCGGCTCGAAAACGACGTTCGCGGCGAAGATCGCCTCGCACCAGTCCCAGATTCCGGTCAGCTGCTCGGAAACGTCGCGTACGCCCTGCCAGGCCGGGTCGGAGTTCCACACCTCCAGGTGTGCGCTGCCGTCGAAGCCGGCGATTTCCTCGCTCAGCGTCAGGTTGTAGAGCGCGAGATCCTGCGCGGCGCGGATCCGGTGCATGCTGTTCACCGAGATCGCGTTGTTGTGCATGTTGGTCGGCGCACGCCGGTTTGCGTTGGCATACAGGTAAAGACCAAGACCGTGGTCGACGTGCATCCACGCGCCGACGTGCTGCGCGACGAAGGAGACCCAGTTGGGGTTCCACTGCTCGAACGCCTTGGACTGCCTGGCCGCCTCGATGTTCTGCGTCAGCTGTCGTACGACGTTGGAGTTGTAGCGATAGAGGGTGAGCTCCCATTCCTCGTTGGGATCACGGAACTCGTGCCAGCCGTGCGCGGGCCATTCGTAACCCTGGCCGCCGGATCCGGGGCCTCGCTCGGGCTCCGGCCGGTCCGACCCCCACGCCTTCAGCGCCGTCCAGTCCAGCGGATAGCCGCCGCGGCCGTCGGAGAAGCCATACAACCAGCCCTGCGCGAGATAGTGCCGCGGGTCCGGCTGGACCTCGACGGTGACGTCCTCGTAGTGGCTCTGCTTGCGTTTGGCCGGCTTGAAATAGTTGTACGTCCGCGACGAGGAGTCCGGAAACACCTTGGCGCCGGCTTCCGCGTCGGTGAAGACAACCTTGGGTACGCTGCGTTCGGTCTGTTCTGTCGTTGTCATCGGCGTTCCTTTACTCGTCAGCGTCTCCGGTAGTGGTGAACTTGTCGTAGAAGATCCGCTTGTCGGCGACCCCGAGCGCCGGCAGCAGTTCCAGTGCCGCCTCGACCATCGGCGGCGGTCCGCACACGTACGCGTCCGCGCCACGCAGGTTGGTTTCCAGCCGTCTCACCACATCGGTGACCAGGCCGGTCTCACCCTCCCACCGGTCGTTGCCGTCCGGCTCGGAAAGCGCTGGCACGTAACGAAAGTTGGGCAACCGCTCGGCCAGCGCCGTCAGCTCAGCGTCGAAACACAGGTCCTTGCGTCCCCGTGCGCCGTAATAGAAGGTCGCCTTCCGGTCGATCCCGCGCTCGGCCATCGACCGCAGCAGCCCCAGAATCGGCGCCATGCCGGCTCCGCCGCCGATGAACAACAGGTCGGCGTCCGGAGCGTCCCGCAGGGTGAAGACGCCGAACGGTCCGGTCAGCTCCAGTTGGTCGCCGACGGCCAGTTCCTCGTCCAGGAACGAGGAGAACAGGCCGCCGGGATAGATCCGGATGACGAACTCCAGGTTTCCCGCGCTGGGCACGTTGGCCATCGAGAACGACCGGGTCGCCTCGTGTCCGGGCACCGCGAAATCCATGTACTGGCCCGGAAAGAACTTCAGCGAACTGGGTTCGAGCAGCTTCACGACCAGGTGCACCATGTCGTGCGTGACGCGGTCCTTGGAGACCACCTCGACGGTGGCCTGCTCGATCGGCAGCCCCGACTTGATCATGTCCTCGTCGTAGTTGAGCAGCTCGATGGTCAGGTCCTCGTACGCGTGGGCGCGGCACAACAGCGTGAAGCCCTCGTCCTTTTCGAAGTCGGGCAAGGCAAAGGTCGAATAGCGGTCGTGCTCGACGTCGTCGCCGTCGAGGATGAACGACTTGCAGGCCGCGCACTGCCCTTCTTTGCAGCCGTGCATCAGCATGATTCCCTGTTCGGCGGCGCCGCGCAGGATCGTCTGGTCCTCGTCGACCTCGATCTCGATGCCGACCGGCTCGAACCGGACCCGGTGTTTGTCACCCATCGCATCCCCTCTCGGCGGAACGGACGGCCGGCGGTTTTCCCTGCACCGCCGGCCATCCCAGCTACGTCAGCGCGGTCGGGGGATCAGTTGGCGGCCGGGGCCGGACGGCCGGCCGGGCCCTGTCGGTTGTAGTCGGCGACGAACGCGGCGCGCTCGGCGTCGCTCATTTGGTTGAGCAACACGTTCGGCGACTGGACCTCGGGCATCCGGCGCAGGTGGTCCAGCGTCCACATCTTCTTCGGGTCGAGGTCGAGGTGCGGCTGCGCGACCATGGTCTTGCCGTCGTCGCGTACGAACCCCATGTCCTTGACGATGTCGGCCCAGTTCCAGCCGTGGTAAAGGGTTTCCCACTCGCGGGCCCCGATCAGCTGGCCCATGTTGGGGGTCTGCCGGCCCTGGTACGTCGGCCGGAACGCCTCGGCGTCGGTCCACCGGCAGGCCTCGTGACAGTAGGTTCGCCACTGGCCGTCGACCTGGTCGACGACCATGTCCTCGCGCACCAGACACGGCACCATGCAGGTCCAACAACGGTGCGGATAAACGTAATCGACGTTTTCCGCGACGATCGGATGGTGACCGTTGGGCACCGACAGGCGGGCGTAGTTTTCCCACCACTTGCCGTATCGGTCATACCAGCCCGGATACTTGTGCTCGAACCACTCGAAGTCCTTGTCGGTCATCGGGTCGATCCGCCAGTAGTTGGCGAGCCAGCCGGTGGCGAAGAACTGCGCGACCTCGTGCACGTAGCCCTTGTTCCAGATCTGGTTCCAGGCTTCCTCGATCAGGTCGTGCGGGATCACCAGACCGTATTTCTCCAGCGGCACGAGATAGCTGCGGTAGTAGTCGTCGTAGATCCACCGACGCCACATTTCCGCGTAGCTTTCCCGATCCTTGCGGCGGTCCTTGGTGCCGTACTCGATGAACGTGCCGATCGCCGCGTCCACCACGCGGTGGTTGTTCCACCAGGCGTAGCGAAGATCGCGCTCGAGCAGCTGGTGGTTGCTCTCGTCCGACAGCGCCATCAGCAAGGTCGCGTAACCGTTAGAAATGTGTCGCGACTCGTCGGACTGTACGGAGTGGAAAACGGTGGGGAGCAGGTAGTCGCCGTTGGCCGCGGCCTCGGCCGGCATCGCGACGAAAAGCGTGTTGGTGAACGCGGTTTCCGCGACGATCGTCAGATAGATCGACGCCGCGGTGATCGCGTCACCGGTGATGAAGCCTTCCGCGAACTGGCGGCCGATGGTGCCGCAGTAGTCGTTCTGGAAGTTACGCAGGCTGCTGTTGAACCCGGCCGGGTCGATGTAGTTGTTCATGTAGAGACGCTTGAGGTTCTGCTGGATCGTCGAGTGCCGGACCTCGTCGATCATCTGGATCGCCTGGCCGTTGTGCAGCTCGGGGTTGGGCACCGTACGGAACAGCAGTGGCATCGCCCGCGCGGCGGAGATCTCCGGCAGCGGAATGATGCTCAGGAACAACTTCTGCCATTCCAGCCAGCGCTCCTGCACCTGCCGGAACATGTTGCCGCGGATGGCGCCGTCCTCCGCGCCGTAGACGCGGTGGTCTTTTTCCTCCTGCATCGGGAAGTACGACCGCAGGACCTGCTTGAGTGGGTCCTTTTTCTTGGCTTTCTGGAACGTGTAGTCCGTCCCGTAGTGCGAGACCGGCTGGTGATAGGCCGGTTCCCAGGACAGTTCCTGGATTTTCTGGTGGGCTCGTGCCACGCTCTGGCGGCTCATGATCACTCCTTACCCGCCGATCGCCGGCGGCGCGTGCGTTCCGCCAGCCCGGAAGACATCGTCGGTTGGCCGGCACCGAGGATGGGGCTGAAGGGCTCGGTCCCTACGCCGCCGATTACATCCCGTACGCGGTGTGTCGCAAGTCTCAATATGAGACAGAGCGGATCAGTCGAGCATTCTGGCGCGCAGCTCGGCGAGCTGGTCACGGGTCGCGTCGGTCGTCCGGCGGTCGCCTTCGACGGTCGGCGTGATTCCCATGCACCGCAGCAGGGCCGCCGCCGGTTCTCCCGGATCGCCACCGGCGCCGAGGGTCGGCTGGAAACCCTGGTCGACCAGGTGTTGGAAAACCAGGTTCACGATTGTCCAATGGTTGTACGTGTCAGACATTCCCAGCCCTCCTGGCAGTAGTGCGCAGGCGTCAGGACCCGTACGGTCAAAGGGGAGTCCCTGGGACCCATGACACAACCGGCGATCCGGCCCAGCTGTCTCAATTTGAGACACCACGCACGGTCCGGCAGCCCTAACCTTGTGCCCCAGGACACACCCTGCGGTGCCCGCGATAGGCCGTCGCGGGCAGCGGTAGGAGGTCTTCGTGGAGGATGCCCGCAACACCCTGGAAGTGGTCGCGCCAGACGATCCCGCACTGGCGCGTGCGCGGCTGCGATTCCTGACCGCCGAACCGTTCGAGCGTTCCCGCGTACGGCTGCCGATCCTCGCCTCCTGGAACCGGTCGGTCGAGTTCCGCGTGCCGGCCGACCGGCTGGCCGTGCCGTACGTCCGCGACAAGGACGTCGACACCCCGCTGGTCAGGGCCGCCGAGCCGGTGCTGGAGCGGCTCGCCGAGCAGCTGGACGGCCAGCCGATCAGCATCATCCTGACCGACCCGACCGGCATCGTGCTGACGCAGCGCACCGGCGATCCGGACCTGCACCGGCATCTGGAGCGGGTCGAGCTGGTGCCGGGTTTCAGCTACGGCGAGAAGTTCGTCGGCACCAACGGGATCGGCACCGCGTTGGAGGATGGCCAGCCGACCCATGTCTTCGGCCACGAGCATTATGCGGAAAACCTGGAGAACCTGGCCTGTGCCGGGGCGCCGATCACGCATCCGATCTCCGGCAAGGTGATCGGCGCGGTCGACCTGACCTGCTGGAGCCGGGACGCCGGTCCGCTGATGGTGGCGCTGGCCAAGACCACCGCTGAGCAGATCCGCCAGGCCGTCCGCAGCAACACCCGCGAGCTCGCGCTTTTCGAGGCATACCTGCGCACCTGCCGGCGTACGACCGGGATCGTGATGGCCTTCAACGAGGAAGTCGTGATGGCCAACGACGCCGCGCGCCGGCTGCTCGCGCCGGCCGACCAGTCGATGCTGCTCGGCCAGGTCACCCACGCGCTGAGCGACCGGCGGCCGGCGGTCAGCGTGGTCGCGCTGCCGACCGGCGGCCGCGTACGCCTGCAGACCCGACCGGTGCCGGGGCCGCGCTACGACGAGGTCGCCGGTGTGGTCGTCAGCGCGAAGCTGGTCGAGACCGACGAGGAGCGTACCGAGTCGCCGGCGGTGCAGCTGCCGGTCTTCCTGCCAGGCGTGGTCGGCTCCGCGCCGCAGTGGCTGCGCTGTTGTCACGACGTCGACGCGTCGTACGGGCGCGGCGAGTGGCTGGTGTTGGCGGGGGAGGCGGGTGTTGGCAAATACACGCTGGCTCGCTGCGTCCACCAGCGCCGGTCGCCGACCGGCCGCATGCACACGCTCGACGCGCTGGACGCCGACTTCGGCGAGTGCGTACGCCGTGACCTGCTCGACGATCCGGTGGACGCGCTGGTGATCCGGCACGTGGACCGGTTGTCCGCCGGCGCGACAGCGTCTTTGGTGAGTCTGCTGCGCAAAGTCGACGGCTCCGGCACCTGGATCGCGGTCACGATGTCCGACGACACCGACAGCTTGTCCGAGCTCATCTCGCTCTTTCCGCGTACGGTCCGGGTGCCGCCGCTGCGCCGCCACGTCGAGGACATGACGCAGCTGATCCCGCTGTTCCTCAACCGGCTCTCGCCGCGCGGCCAGCTGCGTTGTTCGCCGGCCGCGATGCACCTGCTGATGCGCGCCAACTGGGACGGCAACGCGACCGAGCTCCACCAGGTGTTGAAGCAGGTCGCCCAGCACCGGCGCACCGGCATCATCCGGCCGGCGGACCTGCCGACCGAATACCGTACGGTCAATCGCCGGCAGCTCAACCGGATCGAGTCGATGGAGCGCGACGCGATCGTCGACAGCCTCGACGACGCCGGCGGCAACAAGGTGCGGGCGGCGCAGCTGCTCGGCATGTCGCGCGCGACGCTCTACCGGAAGATCCACGAGTACGGCATCGTCACGCCGGACAGGTAAAAGCGGCTTTCCTTCCGGCGCGGAAAATGACAGCGTGGCGGCATGTCCACCGTCACCGAAGCCACCGGCACGGCGTCGCGGCTGGCGTTCCGGCGGTGGCTGACCGGAAACCAGCTCGCCGCGCTGCCGCCGGCGATGGCGCCGCTCGCGTTTTCGCTGGCCACGGTGACGATGGCCGGCGGGTCGCGGGTCGGTGCCGCGATGGTGATGGCGATGACCGGCTGTCAGGTGGTCTTCGCCGTGCCACTCGGCCGGCTCGGTGACCGGATCGGCGCTGGCCGCTTCCTGCGCTGGATCCTGGTGCTGCGCGCGGTCGTCATCGCGGTTTTGGCTGTGGCGATCGTCCTGCGTACGGGTCCGGTCGTGGTGATTGTGATCGCGGCTTTTGGCGGCCTGGCCAACGGCGCGATCTCCGGCGCACTTCGGTCGCAGCTCAGCGATCTCGTGCCGACGAGCCGGATGGCCAGGGCCGTGGCGCTCGCCGCGACCGCCAACGAGCTGGTCTTCGTGGCCGGTCCGGTGCTCGCCGCGGTGTTGGCCGCCGCGGTGCCGGTCCTCGGCGTCGCCGTGATGGCGGCGGCGTCATTGTTCTCCGCGGCGTTGGTGCCGCTGGCCGGCGCGCCGCGACCGCGGTCGAAGGCGCACGACCGTACGCCCATCGAGCGGATTTTCCTGCTGTGGATGGCGTTCGCGGTCGCCGCCAGCCTGGCCGTCGCGCTGGTCGAGGTCGGTGCGGTGACCCTCACACTGCGGCTGGGGTTGGCTCCGGCGTACGCGGTCGTCTTCACGGTCGCGTTGTGCGTGTCGTCGGTGACCGGTGGCGCGCTGATCACCTGGCACGGCAGGCCGATCCGGCCGTGGCTCGTACTGGCCATGATTGGCGCGACGTTCGCCGGAGTCGTCGCGGTCGGCCTCGCGCCAGCGGTGTGGGTCGCTGTCGTCGGCGCCGTCCTGATCGGACTTTGCCTGGCTCCGCTGGCGACGTATTACTCGCTGCGCGCCGAGGAGGCGCTGCCGGTGCACCGCCGTGCGGAAGGCTTCTCGTGGCTGCGGACGATGACCGGACTCGGCGTCGCTATCGCGTCGCTGCTGATCTCCGTGCTGCCGTTCGCGGTCGCCGGCGTGGTCGTCGCGGTCGCGGTCACCACGGTTTTTGTGACCTTCATCCCATTTGTACGCAGGCGCTCTCTAGAACCCGGCTCTAGTATTCGGCCCGCGCCGTAGGTTACCTTCAGTAGGTAACGTCCACCTGCTCTGAGGGGATGAGGCCAGCATGTCGGTCGAACACGTGGATGTGCTGATCGTCGGTGCGGGTTTGTCCGGGATCGGAGCCGCCAGCCACCTCCAGGACGAATGTCCCGGCCGGACGTTCACGATCCTGGAGGCGCGCGACGCGATCGGCGGGACGTGGGACCTGTTCCGCTATCCGGGCGTACGGTCCGACTCCGACATGTTCACCCTCGGCTATTCGTTCCGGCCGTGGAAGCAGGCGAAGTCCATCGCCGACGGACCGTCGATCCGATCGTACGTGCGCGCCACCGCGGCCGAGCGCGGCATCACCGAGAAGATCCGCTTTCACCACAAGGTCGTCCGGGCCGACTGGTCGTCGGCCGACGCTCGCTGGCTGGTCGACGCCGAGCGTACGGACACCGGCGAGGTCGTGCGGCTCAGCTGTGACTTCCTGTTTTCCTGCTCCGGCTACTACAACTACGACCAGGGCTACACGCCCGACTTTCCCGGCGTCGACGACTTCGCCGGCGAGATCGTGCATCCGCAATTCTGGCCGGAGGATCTGGACTACACCGGCAAGCGGGTCGTGGTGATCGGCAGCGGCGCCACCGCGGTGACGCTGGTGCCGTCGATGGCCGAGAAAGCCGCGAAAGTCACGATGTTGCAGCGCTCGCCGTCGTATCTGCTGACGCTGCCGTCGACCGACTGGCTGGCTGACAAGATCATCGGCCGGCTGCCGGACAGCTTCGTCTATCCGGCCGTACGCTGGCAGAACGTGGCGAAGGCGATGCTCGCGTACAACGTCAGCCAGCGCGCGCCGGAGTTCGCGAAGAAGCTGTTGCGCAAGGGCGTCGTCGCGCAACTGCCGGACGGTTTCGACGTCGACAAACACTTCTCGCCGGCATACAAGCCGTGGGACCAGCGGATGTGTTTCGTGCCGGACGGCGACTTCTTCCGGGCCGTACGCGACGGCAAGGCCGACATCGCCACCGACACGATCGACACGTTCACCAGGACCGGCATCCGGTTGAGCAGTGGGGAGGAGCTGCCGGCCGACATCGTGGTGACCGCCACCGGTCTCAACCTGCTCGGCATCGGCGGCGTACAGCTGACGCTCGACGGCGAGCCGGTGGAGCTCGGCAAAACCATTGCGTACAAAGGGATGATGCTTTCCGGCGTGCCGAACTTCGCGCTCACCGTCGGCTATACCAACGCGTCGTGGACGTTGAAGGCCGACCTGGTCGCGCACTATGTGTGCCGGCTGCTCAACCACCTGGACCGACACGGATATCGCGTTTGTACGCCGCGCGCGCCGGCGACCGATGAGCTGGTGCCGCTGATCGACCTGAAGTCCGGCTATGTGAAGCGGAGCGCGCACCTGCTGCCGAAGCAGGGGCCGGTCGCTCCTTGGCGGCTCTATCAGAACTACGTACGCGACCGGATCATGCTTCGACACGGTTCGCTGGCCGACGCGGGGATGCGTTTCAGCCGCGCGCCGCTGCGGAAACCGGCTGCAGTGTCCTGAGCGCGTTTGACCAGGCGATGAGCTGGTCGAGCATCTCGGTCAGATCCCTGTCGCCGCTGGGCCGCCAGTTTTCCGGATCTACGAACAGATCCCGGTCGGTGTGCTTGGACAGCGCGACCTGGGTGCGTACCGTCGCGACCTTCATCTCGGCCAGGATCAGCCGCAACTGCTCGACCGCGCGCATGCCGCCGTAGGCGCCATAGCCGACGAAGCCGGCCGCCTTGTCGTTCCACTCGGCGTACAGGAAGTCGATCGCGTTCTTCAGTGCGGCCGGAAACGAGTGGTTGTATTCCGGCGTCACGAAGACGTATCCGTCGAAGCCGTCGATCGCCGCGGCCCACCGCTTGGTGTGCTCGTTGCGATAGTCGCCGGTCATCGCCGGCGCCGGCTCGTCGAGCATCGGCAGGCCGTACGCGCCGATGTCGACCAGTTCGAACTCCGCGTCGTGGTGCCGCTTGGCCACCTCGGCGACCCAGCGCGCCACGATCTCCGCGCGGCGGCCCGGTCGCGTACTGCCGAGCACGATCGCTATGCGTGTCATGCGTTCTCCTCTCACGCCCTCGATCGTACAGCGGGCGTTGTAATGGGTACAACGGTGTCTGCAAATCGAGGTCTGGAGACAGAGAAATCCCCACCGGCCACGGGGGGAGCCGGTGGGGACCTGTCTTCAAGTGTGCCACGCGGACCGGCGGCGTACAACTGGCGGGACGGTCGACCGGTGCCGGGTCGTTGGACCCTAGAGACGTGAGCGGACCTCCGGTCAGCCGCCGTGACCGGCGATGGTCACGCTGGCGAGCGTCTGCTCCAGCGTCGGCTGGACGTCCGCGCTTTCGCGGACCCGATAGCCGATCAATACCGGGATGCCGTGGATCTCCAGGCCGACGGCGACGACGTCGTACGCCTCGCCGTCTCGTCGATTGGTCCGAAGCACCAGTCGGCGCGCGGGTCGGCCGTCCACGACGTACGGTTCGTCGAGCGTTGTCGTCACGCTCGTCAGCGCGTCGGCAAGCGTGGCCGCGAACGCGTCGATCCGTTGTCCTGCGCCATACCGTACGAAAAATGTGCCGGCCTGGCCGGGGAGATGCCGGAAAACCGCCTGCCATTCCGCGCCAACGAAACGATCCTCCGGCCACTGCGGCTCAGCGGCGAAGGAGAGCCCCAGCTCCTCGATGACGTGTCGGTTCATCGCGGGATGCCAAGGTCGGACTCGAGCCGCACACGGTCGGCCGGGTCGGTCACTTTCTTTTCCACCAACTCGCGCCATTCACGGTTTCGGTTGATCTCCTGCCGCTCCTCCGCGGTGAGACCGGCGGCCAGACGCAGCACGTTCGTCCTGAGCGCGGGAAAGCTTCCGCCGTCCCATTCGGCGACGACTTTCTGCAGGTCGTCGAGGTTTTTGGAGAGGATCAGGTTGATGCCGTCCGGCCACACGTACCGGTCGACGGCTTCCCGAAATCCGTTGACGTTGTTGTCATAGTCCGGTTTCACGTACGGATAGGTCGCGTACAGTTTCTCGAAGATCGCGCGAGCGCGCGGCGATTTCGGTCCTGGCGCGGACATGTTCGGATCGACCTCGGTCGACAGGCAGTTTCCCGACGCGTTCTGGCAGGTCGCCTGGTCGGGTGGACCGAAGATGCCTTCCATCCAGTAGGCGCGAAACTCCGACTTGTAATGGTCGAGGTTGGTCGAATCGGCGCGATGGACGGTCGCGTCGAGCGCGTGGACCGCTTCGTGAACGGCAAATTTGATCACGTCGTCGTCGGCGATCTTCGCGTTGGCCGCGACGTCGAACGTACGCTCGACCCACATGACACCATGCAGCTCGGACGGTGTGGCGCCCCTGGTGCTGGCGCCGGACACGAAACTGTTGACGGTGTCGTTCAGGTCTCCGTACGTGACGCCGTGGAAGAAGCCGGTCTGCGACGGATCGCCGGCGGCCTTGTTCGCGACGTACGCTCGCGAGTCGTGGCGCGGTGTCTGCGGCTCGAGCTTGATGGTCCCCTGTGCGATCGCGGTCGCCACACGCGCCGCGTGTCCGCCGCGGTTTCGCAGCAAGGTGAGGAATGCGCCGCGAAAGAACGCCTGGTCCTCGCGCGCGCTCGCCAGTGCCTGGGCCTTCGTGAACGGCGTCCCGGGGCTGGCCGTCACGGTCAGGCGCCGCGTGGCCAGCACGGTCGTGCGGTCGGTGTCGAGCAGTTCGGTCGAAATCGTCAGTGTGTCGGCGGCTGGCGCCGGCGTTGGTTGGAGGATCGACAGACGACTGAAGGTGCCGTCGTCGCGCGGTGGAAACGGTTTGGTGTCCGGTGCTCCGACGACGGTCGAGCCGCGTAATGCGGAGCTACGGACGAAAAGCGCCAGGCCGGTGTTGGCGCGGCCGCCCTGCAGCTCAGTGTTGACGCCGAGCTGCAAGGTGCCATCCAGATAACGTACGACGGATCCGTTGGTGACGTCCTTCAGACCTGCGCCGGCGTCGACCCTGGCGCGCATCGTCCACAACGTGGCGAATGTCGCCTTGTCCAGCTGTGCTTGGGTGCGCTGACTGATGATCGCGCGTATCTCGATCCGTTGTGCTTCGTCGGTGACGTGTGCGTTGACGAGCTGTTGCCAGTCGTTGGAGTCGTCGAACGCTTTCCGGTCGGTCGCGTCCAGACCGGCCGCCGCCGTACGGATCGCGTTGCGAAACCGGGAAAAGTCGGCGACCGGTGCCTTGAACGCGAAAAACGCCTCGCGCAGTCGCTGCAGCCGCGGCGAGTTGACGCGGTTCATGCCGTCCGGTTCGGCGTAGGTGTCGATGACGCCCCGAAGTCCACCGGTGTTCGCGTCGTACGCGGCGCGGATCGTTGGCTCTTCGGTGAGAATACGGTCGAAAATCGCACGCGCTCGCCGCGTACGCGGGCCGCGGCTGTCCAGCGTCAGGTCGACGGCGTTGCTGAGAGCGTTGAATGGCGGCACGTCGAAAAGGCCGTTGAAGCGTGCCCGGTAGAGGTCGACCGACACTGGCTGTCCGGGATGGGTGGCCTTCGTGTGCGCGACTTCGGAAACAGCGGCGGTGATCCGTGACTGGATGTCTGCCTGTGCCAGGGGATTGTCCACATTGGCGTGGTCGCGTGCACGTACGTACACCCACGTACGTTTGGGACTGACCTTGTGTGTCGTCTGCGCGTCGAGCGTTTGCGATCCGGTGTAATTGTTTTGTCCGGGAAAGAAATGAATGGCTGGCGCGCCGACCGGTGAATCGTGTCGTGGTGTGAGCGCCGCCGGCACCCATTTCCGCTGTGTCATGAACTGCACGGCATTGCGCTGCTCGGCCGCCGCCGACGTACGCATCGCCGCGATTGCCGCGTCGATGGCTCGCTTCGCCTCTTTGGCTCGGCTCAACGCCTCCGCCTGGTTGGCCGGCAGCCGTGGATCGGCCGAATTGGCGCGCTGAAGAAGCAACCGCTGTACGCGCTGGTTGCCGATGGTGCGCTGCAGGTGCTGGATCGTCGCCTGGCCCGGAGAAACCGCCGAATTGTGGTTGAGATCGGGCTCGACCGGGACGTGTCGGCGCGGCGGCGGAAGGTGATGTGGTGCTCGGTCCATCGCCATCCCTCTCCTCGGGGATGGCAGCCACGATCCTCCGTACGACCGGTCACCGGCAAGGCCGGAGGATGAGATTTCGCAGGCAACTGCCGTTACCCGAAAGTGCAGCGCTCAGTTGTCCTCCGTGGAGACGACGTACGTTCGCCCGAGCGGCGAGGTCCAGGCGTACGTCACTTGCGTGACGTCCCAGCCGTGGTGCGTTTTGGCTTCATGGTGATACTTACAGAGGGGCTTGAGATTGTCGGCCGAGGTCGGGCCGTCCGGGAAGGGCACGGTGTGGTCGGGCTCGCAGCTCCTGGCTGGCCGGTTGCAGCACGGGAAGATGCAGGTGGGAGCGTTGGCTCGGACGTAGTCGGCGAGCGCGGTGTCTGGCTTGTATTTGAGCCGGCCGTAGTCCAGGACGGTGTCGGTGGGGCCGTCGGTCCAGAGCCGGAACCATTCGCTGCCGGGCCGCATGCCCGGCTCACGCGCGTGCTTGGCGGTGATCGGCCCGTGGCCGACTATCTGGCCAGGCTCGTTGTCCAGGCCCATCATGGTCGTGGCGTTTACCTTGACGTCGAGCCGAATTTTGACGTTGCTGGGGTCGCCGAGGATGCGGTCAGCGAGCACGTCGGCGATGAGCTGGTAGATCGCCTCGGTCTTTTCTGCCGGCAGCAACGCGCTGAGCCAGGCCATGCCGTCGTCGGCGTCGATGATCTCGGTTTGCTCGATCATTGTCCGCGCCTTGGCGATGTCGATGATGCCGGCGCACAGCGCCGCGAGCGTGCGGGGGAGAGTGGTGGTCAGATGCTCACGCGGCCCTGGTGGTCCATTTCAACGCTGAGGCGACCTCGGCGGCCGCGTACCGCCGCGCCAACGGATCGTACTGGGTGATGAACCGCCCCATCGACGCCAACTGCATCCCCTGCATCGCCGCGATCAACCGATTGGTCACCTCCATCACGGCAAGACATTCATACCGATCCGCAGCCGAAAGATCCAACCCCTGCAAAACCCGAACCGTCTCCGCATCCGGCGCCGCATCCACAAAATCCAACGCGAACAACGGATCCCCGATAACCCATGCCACCATCAAACTCCACAGTCCGACATTATGAGCCGCAACTTCCCATAAAACACAAGAAAGGCGGCTGTTTTTCGCCCCAACCACCTCCTCACCGCACGCTATGGCGCCCCAACCACCCTCCCCACCGCACAACACCTCCCAAGGCGCCAGACACCGCTCCGCACACCCGGCGCACTCCTAAAACGCCGCGTCGCCGAACCGATACGCGAAACTCACCTGATCCAACCGATCCTTCAGGTCCTCCGGCAGCACCACCTCACCCGCCGCAACCGTGTCCGTCAACTGGTCGGCCCTGCTGGCCCCGATAATGGCCGCCGTAACGGCAGGGTTGGCCAGCACCCAGGCAACCGCCAACGAGGTCACGGACAGATCGGCCTCCGCAGCCAACGTACGGATTTCCTCAACAGTGGCCAAGATGTCGTCGTGCCAGTAACGACTCCGATAAATCTCACGTACGGCGTCGACGGTGAAACGCGTGCCGCTGGCCGGCGTGCCGTTGCGGTGCTTGCCGGTGAGCATCCCACCGGCCAGCGGGTTGTATGGAAGCACGGCAAGTCCCTCTTCCTGGCACATCGGCAGGAGGTCTCGCTCGAACTGCCGGAAAAGCAGGTTGTAGCGCGGTTGTACGCTCACGAACGACACCAAGCCGCGCGCCTCGCTGCGGCCAAGCGCTCTGGCGACCTGGTGAGCGGCGAAGTTCGAGCAACCCACATAGCGCACTTTCCCTGACCGCACGAGATCGTCGAGCGCGGCAAGGGTCTGGTCGATCGGTGTGTCCGGATCGGGGCCATGCAGCTGGTAAAGATCGATGTAGTCCGTCCGCAGCCGGCGCAGCGAGCCTTCGACGGCGGCGAGGATGTGCTTACGCGAGTTGCCGCGTTGCCACGGCAGCGGTCCCATCGCGTGTGAGCATTTGCTGGCCAGGATGAACTGGTCGCGCCGTTTCTCCAGCCAGCGGCCGACGATTTCCTCGGTCCTGCCGACCGAGTCGAGCTGGCCACCCATCGGATAGACGTCCGCGGTGTCCAGGAAGGTGATCCCGGCCTCGGCTGCGCGGTCCATGATGGCGACCGCGGCCGGTTCGTCGCACTGTAGGCCGAATGTCATCGTTCCCAGGCAAAGCCGCGATACCTTCAGGCCGGTGCGTCCCAATCGAACGTGGTCCACGCGCGAGTCCTCTCGTGTCAGTCTTTTCGCTTCTGAGTCGACGCTCGACGCCGCCGTACGGCTGCAGAAGTCGCCGCGATCGCGGCAGTGGTCGCGTCGTACGTCCGCTGGGCAACCGCCAGGTAGAGCAGGTCGGCGACGAACATCTGCGCCTGCCGGCCGGCCAGGGCACCTGATCGAAACGTCGTGTCTCGTGCGGCGGTGGTCAGCGCGTGTTTGGCGGCGAGTGCTACTGGTGACCGGGGAAAGTTGCTGATCGCGACCGTGACAGCAGCGTTTTTGCCTGCCAGGGTAAGAATTTCCACCACGTCGCGAGTGTGACCGGAATGCGAGATGGCGATCGCCACATCATCGGGTCCCAGGAGAGCCGCACTTGCCAGCGCGTCGTGCGAGTCGGCCTGCGCGACTGCCGGCAGTCCGATCAGCTGAAACCGCCGTCCGAGGTCTCGTGCGACCGACCCGCTGCCGCTGACCCCGTAGATCTCGACCCGGCGCGCTCGGACGATCGCGTCCGCCACGGTTGCCACGGTGTCGAGGTCGAGGCTGGTGGCGGTGTCCTCCAAAGCGCGCACCTCGGAAGCAAGCAGGCCGGTGAGGACGTCAGACAATGAGTCGTCGGGCCGAATGTCGGTGCCTTGCGCCGCCTCCCAACCTCGGCCGCGGTTGAGTCCGGCCTCGTTGGCCAAAGCCACGCGCAGCTGCTGGTAGTTCTCCAACTCGAGTGAGCGACACAACCGCGTGACGGTGGTGAGGGACACCTCGGCGCGGCGCGCCAGCTCCTCGCTGGTGACCTGCGGAATGCCGTTCAGGTCCCGCAGGATCTGCTCGGCAACCCGCCGCTCCGAAGGCGGCAACGTCGGCATCGCGCCGACGATGCGCGCACTCAACCGCTCGTTAGACTCTAACCGATTCGGTGTCACAGATGTGAGTGTGTAACGTGTCCGACCCGTCTGTCAAACCGCGACGAGCCGCAGCGTCGCGATCAGGACCGGATATTCCGTCCATTGCCAGGATTCCGCGCCAGCTCCGCGGCGCCCACCGCGACCGCCCTTCGCCCCAACCGCGACCTCTCCACCTTCACCGCACCTCCCGACAGCAACCGCTGCCTTTCCAACACCTCAACGACGGCTGCCTCCATCAACCACCACGACCCCATCACTCCACCGCCGAGAAGCACCAGCTCAACCCCCAACAACCCAGCCGCATACGCCACACTCTGCCCCAAAACCCGTCCAGCGTCGGCAAAAACGCCGACAGGGTCACCGATCGCCGCCACCTCCTCAGCCGCCAGTCGCACCCCGGTCGCAGCCTCATGCCGCCGAGATATTGACTTCCCCGACACGTACGCCTCCAGGTGACCGCGCCGGCCACACGAACACGGCTCATCCCCGTAATTGCCCACATGACCAATCTCCCCAGCCCCGGTCGCACCACCGCCGCGCAGAATCCGACCGTCGACCAACAGCGCTCCACCAACGCCGGTCCCAATAATCACGCCGAGAGCATGCTCAACGCCGCCGATCTCCGCGACCTCGCCTCGCAAAAACGCGCGTGCGTCGTTTTCGGCGGCAACTGGTAGGCCAAGCCGGCCGGCGAGTCCTCCAGCGATGTCGGTCCCGATCCAGCCGGCAAAAGTGTTGCTGCTGGCGAGCACATGTCCGTCAGTGCTGATAACGCCAGCAGCTCCAACGCCGGCACCAACGAGGCGGCCCGCCGCTCCGGCCGACAGCTCCCGCACCAGCGCGGCCGCAGTCGCCAGAATGGCCGATCCGCCGGCGCGAGCCGCTGTCGGCGCCGTCGCCTCGGCGACGACGGAGCCAGCGGCGTCACACAGGAGTGCGAGAGTTTTGCTGCCACCGATGTCGATTCCGGCCCACAGCTCGGTCATGCCGCCGGAGTCGACTCGGCCAGCCGGCGCCGCCGGCGCTCGCGTTGCGCCGCCGGATCGGGCACTGGCGACGACAACAGCAGGGCACGCGTGTACGGATGCTCTGGTGACGACAGCACGTTCCCACCCGGCCCCTGCTCGACCAACTTTCCGGCCCGCAGCACCGCGACTCGGTCGCAGATCCGGTCGACGACCGCGAGATCGTGGCTGATGAACAGGCAGGCAAAGGAAAGTTCGTCATGCAGCTTGGCGAGCACATCCAGCACGGCAGCCTGCACGGACACGTCCAGCGCGCTCGTCGGTTCGTCCGCGATCAGCAGTCTCGGCCGCAGCACCAAGGCTCGAGCCAGGCTGACCCGCTGTCGTTGGCCACCGGACAGTTCGTGTCCATAGCGCCGCAACACCGACTCCGGCAGCTCGACCGCGTCGAGCAGCTCGCGTACGCGTCGCATTCGCTCGGCCTGGCTTTCGCTCGTATGGATGACAAGCGGTTCGGCGATGGTCCGCGCGACCGTCATCCGCGGGTCCAGCGAGGACGCCGGATCCTGAAACACCGCGCCGATCTGGCGTCGCAGTTCCCTGGCACGGCCGCGCAGCTGCCCACCAAACACCTCGACCGTGCCGGATGTCGGCCGCACCAGGCCGAGAACGCAGTTGCCGATCGTCGTCTTGCCTGACCCGGACTCGCCGATCAGGCCGAGGATCTCGCCGGGGCGTACGGCGAGCGACACGGCGTCGACGGCTCGCCGCGACCCGAATTCCACCACCACGTCGGAAAGACTGACCACCGGCTCACCGCTGGCAGGTTCGACAACCGGCCGATCGGCAGTCTCGCCGAGTCTCGGCACAGCGGACAACAACTGCCTGGTGTAGTCGGCCGCGGGTTCACCAAACAACGGCTCGGTCGCTGCCTCCTCCACGAGCTTTCCGTTACGCAGGACGACAACGCGATCGGCGATGTCGGCGACGACCCCCATGTTGTGCGTGATCAGCAGGATGCCGGTGCCCTCGGTCTCACGGATGTCCCGCAACAGGTCCAAAATCTGCTGTTGCACGGTGACGTCGAGCGCGGTCGTCGGCTCGTCGGCGATGATGAGCCGTGGACGAGCGGCGATGGCGATCGCGATCATGACTCGCTGCGCGAGTCCGCCGGACAGCTGGTGCGGATACTGCCGCAGCCGGTCGGCCGGCTCCGGCACTCCGACACGAGTGAGCAGCTCGACACATTGGTCGCGATAATGCCGGTGCCGCTTCGGCCGCGGATCGTGGTTACGAATCGCCTCGGCCAGCTGGAAACCGACGCGCAGCAACGGATTCAGCGCCCGCGTGGGCTCCTGAAAGATCATGCCGGCACCGTGACCACGCAGCCGTCGCAACGTGCCCAGACTCGCGCCGACCACCTTTTCGCCGGCCAACGTGATGTCGCCCCTGATCGTCGCCGACTCCGGCAGCAAGCCGAGACTCGCCAGCGCCGCCGTGCTCTTACCTGAGCCGGACTCGCCGACGAGCGCCACGATTTCGCCCTGACTAACGGAAAGCGACAGATCGTCGAGCGCGTCGACCGGACCGTACGACACCGACAGCCCGGAGATGTCGAGAATGGATTCCATGGTCATCGCCTGCCCTTGCCGGCGAACGCGTCGCGCAGGCCGTCTCCGACGAAGTTGACCGCGCACACCACCAGCACGATCGCGATGCCTGGCGGCAGGATCAGCCACCACGCGCCGTCGTAGGTGTAGGTGATTCCCTTGCTGAGCATGCCACCCCAGTCGGTCGTCGGCGGAGGCGCGCCAAGGCCGAGAAAACTCACGTATGTCACCAAAAGGATCGCGTCGGCGATCTGGAACGTCGCATTGACCAGGATCGTGCCGACGGCGTTGGGGATGAGGTGCCCAAACACGATCCGCGGCGGCCCGGCCCCCATCGCCTCGATGGCCTTGATGTAGTCGCGCTCTCGCAGGCTCACCGTCTCCGCGCGCATCAGCCGCGCCGGCACCAGCCAGGTGACGCATCCGATGAGTACGGCAAGGACGCCGACCGCCGGCGTGACCAGAGTGGCCGCGACGAGCAGCAGAAACAGCGCTGGGATCGCTACGCCGGTGTCGACGATCCGCATCAGAACGGTGTCGGCCCATCCGCCGAAATAGCCGGCGATCGCGCCCCAGACGGCACCGATCGCGGTGCCGAGCAGGCCGGCCAGCACGCCGATGATCAGCGACGTGCGGCCGGCGACCATCAGCCGTCCCAGCACGTCATAGCCGAGATCGTCGGTGCCGAGCCAGTGACTCGGCCGCGGCGAGAGGCGTGCCGACAGCAGGTCCGTGTGGACCTGGTCGGTGTGATGGATCAGCGGTCCGAGAAAACAGAAGAGCACGACCAGAAGCAGGATCGCCAGTCCGACGACCGCGCCGCGGCGCGTACGGAGGCGGGCGAGCACCGCCGTTGCCGGCAGCTCCGGCGTCAACGGGACAGGAGGCGTCACGGTCGTCATGCGGCCGCCCTCGCCGGCATGCGTACGCGCGGATCTATCAGCAACTGCGCCACATCCGCCAGCAACGCCCCGGTGACCGTGGCGATCGCGATCACCAGCACCACGCCAAGCAGGACCGGGAAGTCGGCATTACGAGCCGCCGTCCAGAACAGCAGACCGATGCCGGGATAGTTGAACATCGACTCCACCACCAGTGATCCGCTGAAAATGACCGGCACGTAATAGCCGAGCATCGCGACCACGCTGGTCAGCGAGTTCGGCCAGACATGTCGCCACAGAATGGCCCGCTCGGACGTCCCTCGCGCGCGAGCGCTGCGTACGTAGTCCTCCGCCAGGTTGTCCACTGTGGACGATCGCATGTATCGGCCGAGTACGGCCAAAGTCACACCGGTGCCGGCGACGATCGGCAGCACCAGCGAGGCCGGTTGCGAGAGCAGTGTGCCGATGTCCTCGCCCTGCGCGGCCTGCGCCGGAAAGACCGGCAGCAGTTGGGCGAAGACGATGATCAGCAGCAGAGAAAGGAAAAACACCGGTGTCGCGTAGAGAACGAAGCTCACGCCGGTGGCGGCGTGGTCGACCGCCTTGCCACGCCGTGTGGCCTGCCAGCTGCCGAGCGGCAGTGCGATCACCGTCGCGAGCAGCGTCGACGTGACGGTCAGCAGCAAGGTTTTCGGCAGCCGCTCGGCCAGAAGCGTGGTGACGTCCTCGTTCATCGTGTACGACGAACCCAGGTCGCCATGTAACAGCCGCAGCAGATAGTCCCAGTATTGAAGCGGAAGAGGCTTGTTGAATCCGTTCGCCTCGTTGAAGGCGGCGATCTGCTCGGCGGTGGCCTTGACGCCGAGTACGCCGCGAGCCGGTCCACCTGGCAGCAAGTGCAGCAGGATGAAGGTCACCACGGTGACCAGCAGGACGACGACGATGGCGAGAACGAGCCGCCTGGCGAGGTATCGCGTCATGATGTCACCTCGTCCAGAACCAGCGCTGTGGCTGCAGGCCGGCCAGCGGATCCTGGACCACGCCGTGCAGTGCGGAGTCGATCGCGGAGACCTGGTATGGCGGGTTGGGCATCCAGATCACCGGCAGCTGCTCGGCCAGGTGAGCGCTGTAGTCCACCATCGCGGTCCCGGAATCGCTACGGTTGGAGGCATTGATCAGATCGTCCGTGCGTTTGTCCGAGTACGAGCCGAAGTTCACGCTCGCGTTGGTGGCGAAGAGCTGCTCGCCGGAGGGGTTGGCCGGAAAATACCAGCTGCCCTGCGTGCCGAAATACGACAGCTGCCAGGCGCAGGAGGCGTCCGCCGGCTTGCAGGAGGTGCCTTTGCCCAGCACGGTGTTGAGTGGCTGGCCGTTGATCGTCATCTCGATGCCGACCTTGGAGAAGGAGGATTTCAACTCCTGCATGGTGTTGTCGGTCTCGTCCGATCCTGACTCGGTCAGCAACGTCATGGCAAACCGTGTCCCCGCCGCGACTCCGGCACCGCAGCTGGTCGCCGACCGGCAGACCAGGATGCCGTCGCTTCCGGCTTTCCAGCCGTGAGCGGCCAGCAGTTGCCGTGAACGGTTGAGATCGTACGGATAGGGATTGGTCCTCTGCCGGTCGGACAGATATTTCCTGTCATTGTCCTGCGGCACCGGTCCGTAATCCGGTTTGGCCGTGCCGCGCCAGATCACCGAGGTGATGGCCGGCTGGTTGACCGCGTGCTGGATCGCCTGCCGCACGTACAGCTGCGAGAAGACCTTTCCCATCGCCGGATTGTTGAAGTTGTACGGAATGTAGGTGATCGACCAGCCGTTCCACGGGCTGATCCGATAGCCCTGCTTCTCCAGCACCGTGCGCTGACCGAGGTTGGAGGTGGGGACATAGCCGTAGTCGAGTCCGCCGGAGCGCAACACGTTGTATTCGGCCGACGCGCTGGTGAACGTCACGAACGACACGCTGTCCAGATGTGCCCTGTCCGGCCCCGAATATCGGGGGTTGCGGGCCACGGTCACCGCGCCGGAGGAGGAGAAGCGCGACAGTGCGAACGGACCGTCGACGACCTTCCACAGTGGATCGGTCGCATAGCCGCCGAGGTTTTTCGCGCGGCTGGCCAGATACGTGAAGATCTGCTTGGCGCCGGCAGCCGTACGGTCGGCGTCGCCGATTGGCGTGCCGGGACCGGTGCGGCTCCAGGCGGAGTGCGGAAGCGGCGTGATCAGCGTCAGCTGGTTGGCCGTGAACCAGTCGGGGTTGTACGTCTTGTCCAGCGTCAGCGTGAAAGTGCGGTCGTCGACGGCGTGAAAGCCGACGATGTCGTCCGGCATCAGGCCTTCGGTGTATGCTGCCCACTCGCTCTTGTTGGCACGCACCAGGTTCAGCCAGAACTCCACATCCCGCGTGCTGAGTCGCTGTCCGTTGGACCAGGTCAGCGGGCGCAGCGTGATCGTCACCGTGCGGCTGTCGGCGGAGTATTTCGGTGGCAGCGCGGCACTTGCCAGCGGATCCATGGTGACCGAGCCGGAGGTGCCGTCATAGGCGTACAGCGGCACGAACAGCATGGACTGGATGGCTCCGTTGTAGCTCGCGGTGTAACCCGGTAACGCGAGCGGCAGGATCCAGTTTGGCTGCGCCGACGGCGGCAGCGCGAAGGACACCGTGCCGCCAGGGATCGGCTGGCCGCTGCCGCCACCGTGTTGACGCCGCGTGCCGGCACAGGCGGTCAGTGCCAGACAGATCGCCAGCAAAGCCGCGACCCAGCCGCGTGGAATGGTCCTCATGTGCTCACTTCCAACAAAAGTGATTGAAGATCTGACCGGCGGCTTCGTGATAACCTGCGTGCCGCGGGTTGGCTGAGATTGAATCACTCGAACGGGCCGCGGCCAAGAGGACAGCACTTAGATCATGGCTGGATTAACATGTTAGACGCGGCGGCGATCCGGCTGCTCTGGTTGGTCGCGAGCGGACAGGCGCGGTCGCGGATCGAGCTCACCCGGCTGCTCGACCTGCCGCAGTCGACGATTTCGGTGCGGATCCAGGCACTTATCGCGGCCGGCATGCTGACCGAGTCCGGCCAGGGCCGGTCCAGCGGTGGCCGGCGGCCGCGGCTGCTGCGCGTCAACGCCGACTATGGCCACGTGTGGACGGCCGACCTGGGGTCGCGGCACGTACGCATCGGCGTGCTCGACATCGCCGGCCGCATCCTGCACGTGGAGGAGCGGCCGCTGGACATCGACGGTGACCCGAGCGCGGTGCTGGCCGAGCTCGCCGGCGAGATTCGTGAGCTGGCAAGGCAAACGCGCGCACCGGGTGAGTGGCTCGGGGTCGCCGTCGGCCTGCCGGGTCCGGTGGATGTCGCTGACGGTTCGGTGCCATGGGGATCGCGGATGCCGAAATGGCGCGGGTTCAAAGCGCGGGCGGCGCTTTCCGATCATCTCGACGTGCCGGTCGCGGTCGACAACGACGCGAATCTGATGGCGCTGGGGGAGTCGCGGCTGCAGCCGCCTGGCGACACGCTGGTGGTGGTCAAGGCCGGCACTGGAATCGGCTCCGGCCTGGTGATCGAGGGGCGACTGCACCGCGGCCGCGCCGGCGTCGCCGGCGACATCAGCCACGTACGGGTGCCGGCCGGCGCCGACAAACCGTGCAGCTGCGGCAATCACGGCTGCCTGGAGACCGTCGCGAGTGGTGCCGCCCTGGTCGCCGGCCTGCGCGCGCAGGGCATGGACCTGGCCGACACGGCGGCGGTGATGGCGGCCGCGGAAGGGGGCGAGCCGGCGGTGACGACGGCCGTACGCCGCGCCGGCCTGCAGGTCGGCGGCATCCTGTCGGCAGTCGTCAACTTCGCCAATCCGGACGCGGTTCTGCTCGGCGGCGTGCTGTCCGGCTCGGAGGCGTTCGTGGCGGCCGTACGCGGCGCGTTGTACGAAAGGTGCCTGCCGCTGGCCACTCGCGCGTTGCGAATCGACCGCGTACGCGCGGGTGCCGACGCCGGCCTGGTCGGCGCCGGCGTGCTGGCGCTGGAAGAGGCGTTCAGCCGCACCGGTCAAAGTGGGAAGGTCGCGCGTTGAGGATCGGCATCGCTGGCATCGCGATCGAGTCGAGCACGTTTTCGCCGCACCGCACGACGATCGCCGACTTCCGGGTCACCCGTGGCGCCGATCTGCTTGCCAGATATGGCTTTCTCGGTGGTGACCTGGTCGACGGCGTGGAGTGGCTGCCGCTGCTGCATGCGGTGTCGCTGCCGGGGGGACCGGTGACGGCGCAGACGTACGCGGAGCTGTCCGACGAGATTTTCCTGCGACTGCGCGAAGCCGGCCCGCTCGACGGCCTGTTCGTCGACATCCACGGCGCGATGAGCGTGCTCGGCCGGACCGATGCCGAGGCGGACCTGATCGATGGCATCCGTGCGATCGTCGGCCCTGAGGTGCTGGTGTCGGCGTCGATGGACCTGCACGGCAACGTGTCGCGGCGGCTGGCCGCCGCGGTCGACCTGATCACCTGCTATCGCAAGGCGCCGCACACCGACGCCTGGGACACGCGTGAGCGCGCGATGCGCAACCTGGTCGCTCGGCTGCGATCCGGTGGCCGTCCCGGCAAAGCGTGGATCCAGGTGCCGGTTTTGTTGCCTGGTGAGAAAACGAGTACGCGGATCGAGCCGGCCGCCAGCATCTACGCCAAAGTCGACGAGGTCGAGGCCACCGACGGCGTGCTCGACGCGGCCATCTGGGTCGGCTACGCGTGGGCCGACGAGCCGCGCTGCCAAGCCGCGGTCGTGGTGACTGGCGACGATCGCGCGGTGATCGCGGCAAAGGCGGAGGAGCTGGCCCGAGCGTACTGGGATGCGCGCCGCGATTTCGCTTTCGTGGCACCGACCGGCACGTTGCAGGAGTGCGTACGGCAGGCGATCGACAGCACGGCCAGGCCGTTTTTCATCAGCGATTCCGGCGACAATCCGACCGCCGGAGGCGCTGGCGACACGTCCTGGACGCTGGACGTTTTGCTGCGTACGCCGGACATCGTGGCCTCTGACCTGACGACGCTTTATGCGGCGATCGTCGATCCGGTCGCGGTTTCCGCCGCGGTCGCCGCCGGTGTCGACGCGGAAGTTTCCGTTGATCTCGGCGGACATGTCGACTCGGGACCGTGCGCTCCGGTGCTGGTCCAGGCACGCGTCGCCGCGATCGATCTCGGCGATCCGGTGGCCGGGGCGGCGGTCGTCCTGGTCGTCGGTGGACTGCACATCATCGTGACCTCGCGCCGCAAGCCGTACCATCTGGAGGAGGACTTCGTCGCCCTCGGCCTGCAGCCGCGCAAGGCCGACCTGGTGATCGTGAAGATCGGCTATCTGGAGCCCGAGCTCTACGACCTGGCCGCCGGCTGGCTGCTCGCCCTGACTCCCGGTGGGGTCGACCAGGATCTGCTGCGCCTCGGCCATCACCGGATCGTCCGGCCGATGTTTCCGTTCGACCCGGAGATGGCCGATCCGGTGCTCAGGCCAGAATTGTTGGCGTGACAAACCTGGAGTTGAGTGTCGACACGGTGGCCGGAGCCGTGGCGGCCTACAACATGGGAGCTGACCGCATCGAGCTCTGCGCTGCCGGCACGCTCGGCGGGCTGACACCGGGCGCCGGCCTGATCACCTATCTCGGGTTGAAGCTGCCCGAGCCCATCCTGCATGTGCTCGTGCGGCCCAGGGAAGGCGATTTCGTCTATTCGACCGGGGAGATCCTGGCCATGGCGGCGGACATCAGCGCCGCCACCCAGTTTGGTGGGGTCGGGGCCGTGTTCGGTGTGCTGACGCCAGACCTGAAGGTGGCGGCCGACGCGATGGCGGATCTGATCGAGGCGGCCAAAGGGGCCACGATCACCTTCAGCCGCGCCATCGACCTGTGCCCGGATCCGCTGGCCGCGGTGGAAACCCTGGCCGAGTTGGGCGTGCACCGGATCCTTACCTCCGGCGGGGCCGTACGCGTGGAGAACGGCATCCCGACTCTCAGGAAAATGGTGCGGGTGGCCGATGGCAGGCTGGACATCATGGCCTGCGGCGGCATCCGTGCGAACAACGTCCGCGCTGTCATCGAGGCGACCGGCGTACGCGACGTGCACGCGGCGCCACGCCGGCCGGCGCGTCGGCCCAGTCCATCCGTTGTGGACTTCGGCGCGGCACCGGAGTTCGACGCGGCCGCCGCCGAGGCGTTGGTGGAGGCTATCCGGGCCAGTCGGCTTTGAGCAGCGCATACTCCACATCGCCGGGTTCGTCGCCGGGGATCCCGTATGGCCAGGGCGGGTGGGAATGGCGAACGGGGGTCAGAGCGGCCTTTTCCATCACCCGCCGCGACGCCGTGTTCACCGCCATCGCTTCCGCGTAGACCCGGCGTACGCCCAGCTCGGTGAAACCCTAGTGGTGTGTTTCCGAAATGGCACGCCGGTTCCGGCATCCCGTTTCAGAAACCACTAGCGGATCAACGCGCGCGATCCCTCGGTGCCATAGCCCCTTGCCCCACGCGGACTTACGCAGCCGATAGCCCAGTTCGACGTCCGGATCGCTGTCAACTTCGACGAGGTTGTCGATGTCGTCGGCGGTGAGCCGGCGCAGGACAAGCCGCTCGGTCTCCAGGAAAACCTGCATAACGTTCGATTGTCACGGGCCGGTCGGCGACCGGGTAACCGAATTGGTTCCGGGTGGAGTCCGATCATCGCGCAGCAGTCTGGCCGCCGTCAGCGCACTCGTCGTCCCCAGCTGACGGTCGAGATCGAGGCCTGATCGGTCCGGACAAAGTCCAGGTCATCCAGTGCCACCTCGCGGCCGGCGCTGTCCAGCAGTGCGACGCGGACCGGCCGGTTGGTGCGGCGTGACCGCCGTACGCACGTCGGACCGGACGGCCGCGGCCGGTTTTCGTCACCCCACTGCTGAAGTGCGGCCAGCACCAGCCGTAGTTGCCGGCCGGTCGCGGTCAGGTGATAGCTCTCCCTGGTGCGGCTGCCGGGCTCCTGATAGCTGTGCTGCTCGACCAGCCCGGCGGCGGTGAGCGTCTTCAGCCGGGTGCTCAGCAAGTTTGGCGCGATGCCGAGCTTCGCGCGCAGGTCGGCGAACCGGTGTGTGCCGCCGAACAGTTCGCGGAGGATCAGAAACGTCCAGCGTTCGCCGACGACCTCCAGCGTTCGCTCGATCGAGCAGGCGGGGTGGTCGGTCGGCACGTCGGTAATTGTAACCACCTAGTTATTATTTTGCAATTCAGCGATTCACGGATACGAACACCGTTGCGGTGCAACGAAATCGCTTTTTCGGATATTTTCGGCGTACGTCTGGACCCGCGGCATTGAAGTGGTTTAACTTGGCAGCCAGCACGGCCGAGCGCGACCCTCGGCGCACCTCCTTCAGGGCCTGACCCCCGTACTGAAAGGAGCACCGCCATGCCCGCACGTCCCGTCAAGCTCGTGACAGCGGTCGCGATCCCGGTCCTGCTGGCCGGCAGCATGCTGGCCGCGCCACCGGCACTGGCCGCCACCCGGTCGGCGACCGGTGTCGTCCAACCGGCCGCCTCCGGCGGCGACCTGTCCAGCCCGGCGAAAAAGGAGATCGCCATGGAGCTGGTCTCCAGCGCGGAGAACTCCACGCTGGACTGGAAGTCGCAGTACGGCTACATCGAGGACATCGGCGACGGCCGCGGTTACACCGCCGGCATCATCGGTTTCTGCTCCGGCACCGGTGACATGCTGGAGCTGGTCGAGCGCTACACCAACGCCGTACCGGACAACCCGCTCGCCAAATACCTCCCGGCGCTGCGCAAGGTGAACGGCAGCGACTCGCACTCCGGCCTGGGCACGCCGTTTGTCAACGACTGGAAGAAGGCGGCCAAGCTGCAGTCGTTCAAGGACGCGCAGAACGGTGAGCGCGACCGCGTCTACTTCAACCCTGCGGTCAACCAGGCCAAAGCCGACGGCCTCGGCGCGCTCGGCCAGTTTGCCTACTACGACGCGATCGTCATGCACGGTCCCGGCAGCTCGCACGACAGCTTCGGCGGCATCCGTTCGGCGGCCATGAAGAAAGCCAAGACCCCGGCTCAAGGCGGCGACGAGAAGGCCTACATCAAGGCGTTCCTGAACGTACGCAAGAGCGTCATGAAAGAGGAGGAGGCGCACGCCGACACCTCTCGGGTGGACACCGAGCAGCTGAAGTTCCTCAACGAGAACAACCTGGACCTGCACACGCCGCTGGACTGGAAGGTCTACGGCGACCCGTATCACATCGGTTAGCCGGAAACCCGCGGGCCGGACGCTTCGGGGGCGTCCGGCCCGTCGGTCACTCGAACCGGAACGACCCGCTGATCGCGAGGTGGTCGCTGCCGTTGCCGGGCAGCGTGCCGGCGGCCACCGGCCGCAGGCCGCGGGTCAGCAGGTGATCCGGCCTGGTGATGGGAAAACCGGCCGGCCAGGTGAAGCCGAGGCCGCTGCCGGCAGCCTGCTGGCTGTCGGTCAGGCCGGCGAAAGCGGTCATTTGACGGTCGGTGCTCGCGGTGTTCAGGTCACCGACGACGAGCACGTGTTTTCCGCTCTCGTCGCGGATGAGTTCGGCGAGCTCGGCCAGGCCGCGGTTGCGCTGCACGGTGGCGTCGACTCGCGCCGACGGCAGGTGTACGGCGTAGATGACGACGTTGCCGTTTGGTGTGATGACCTCGGTACGAAACGCGCGAGCCCAGTCCAGGCCGAGCATCAGCGGTTTGCTCGGGCGCAACGGATATCGGCTCCACAGCCGCACGCTGCTGGAGCGATAGCGATACTGGTACGCGTTGGACAGCGCGTCGCAACCTGAGGCGCGGTCGGTCAGCTCCTGCACGGCGACCAGATCCGCCTTCTGCGCGGCCAAAGCCGTCATGGCGGTGCACGGATTCGCGTTGCTGGCGCCGATGTTCTGGCTGACGACCGACAACTGCGCGGCACCGCCAGGAGTTTTCGGCAGCATCGCCGGGCCGAAGAGCGCGGTCCAGGCGATGGCCGGCACCAACAATGCGACCAGGCCGGCGCGTACGCCGCCGACAAGTCCCAGGACCAGCAGGATCGGTATGAGCAGACCGATCCACGGCAGCACGCTCTCCACGACCGTGACCAGGCCGGCGACATCGGGGATCGCCTGGTGAGCGACCAGCACGAATGCCACTACCAGCGCGAAAAACCCCAGCGCGACATCGCGTACGCGCAGGCCGGTGCGAGGTTTGCGGACCATCGTGGCGGTCAATCCGGCAGCCCGCCTCTGGCGACCAGCTGTGCCGCGATGACGTTGCGCTGGATCTCGTTGGTCCCCTCGCCGACGATCATCAGCGGGGCGTCACGGAAATAGCGCTCCACGTCGAACTCGGTCGAATAGCCGTAGCCGCCGTGGACGCGCACGGCGTTGAGGGCGATCGTCATCGCGGTCTCGGAGGCGAAAAGCTTGGCCATGCCGGCCTCCAGATCGCTGCGGTCACCGCTGTCGTAACGCTCGGCCGCGTGCAGCACCAGCTGTCGCGCGGCGGTGAGGCTGGCCGCCATGTCGGCGAGGTAGTTGCCGATCGACTGGTGCCGCCAGATCGGCTTGCCGAAACTTTCCCGCTCCTGCGCGTATCGCAGCGCGTCCTCGAAGGCGGCGCGACCCACTCCGAGCGCGCGCGAGGCGACCTGGATCCGGCCGATCTCCAGGCCTTTCATCATCTGCGCGAACCCCTGCCCCTCGACCTTGCCGAGCAGAGCGGAGACCGGTGTGCGGTAGTCGGCAAAGGAAAGCTCGCAGCTCTCCACGCCCTTGTAACCAAGCTTTGGCAGGTCCCGTGACACGGTGAGGCCGTCGCCGTGCTCGACCAGCAGGATGCTGATGCCGCGATGCGCCGGACGTGCGCGTGGATCGGTCTTCGCCAGCAACGCGATCAGGCCGGAGCGGCGGGCGTTGGTGATCCAGGTTTTGGTGCCGTTGACCACGTATTCGTCGCCGTCGCGAGCCGCGGTGGTGGTCAGCGCCTGCAGGTCGGAGCCGCCACCTGGCTCGGTGAGCGCCATCGTCGCGCGTACCTCGCCGGTCGCCATCCGCGGCAGCCACTGTTGTTTCTGTGCGTCGGTGCCGAAAGTCATGATCAGCTTGGCGACGACGGTGTGGCCACCCATCGCTCCGGCCAGGCTCATCCAGCCGCGCGCCAGTTCCTCGGTGACCCGCACATAGCACGGCGTCGAGACGGCGACGTCGCCGTATGGCTCGGGGATCGCCAGTCCGAAGATCCCCAGCTGCTTCATCTTGGCGATGAGTTCTTCCGGATATTCGTTGGCGTGTTCCAGGTCGCGCGCGACCGGCCGCACCTCGCGGTCGACGAACTCGGCCACGACGGCGACGATCGCGCGTTCCTCGTCGCTGAGCGTGGCCATGCCGGCAATGGTAACGGCCGCCGTGCTCGATGCACGGCGGCCGGTGACGGACGGATGGGGCGACTGGCTGTCACCGCGCGCGGCGGTGGCGGCGGGCCCGGCGAGCGGCCGTGAGTACGTGCCGGCGCTCGGTCTCGGCGATCAGCTCGTGGCGGCGCTCGTTGGCCAGTGCGGTCAGCATCTCGGGGTGCAGGTACATCGTCTTCTCCTCTGTCTTCGTTGTGCTTCCCATACTGGTCCGCACAAGCGTCGACGGCATCGGACGACGATGCGTATCTTCGCAGCTCAGGCCATACCTAGACGGTGCGTACGCACGTCCGGGCACGCCTAGGTATGCCTAGGTATGCCTAGGACGGCCGGGCCGGGGCGGTGGGGCGGACGGCGAGGGTGACCGTACGGTTGGCCGCCTTCGTCGAGAATGGATTGGCGGTCTGGTCGCCGGTGGTGAGTACGAAGGCGGTCAACGGCCGTCCGCTCGTACGGGCCAGCTCGCGTGCGGCGACCAGGGCACGCGCGAGTGCCAACACCGAGCCGCCCCGCTGGGGACCACCGGCGACGGGCACCGCGTGGCCGATCACCGTGACAGCGGCCGGCAGGCCGCGCAGCTTCGTGCCGACCTGCCGCAGACGCTCAGTGCCTTCGTCGGTAAGGGCGTCCTCGTACGAAAACACGCCTTTGGTGAACCGCACCTCGACCCAGTCGGCGTGTTTGAGCACCTGAACCCCGGGCACCGCCAAGCTCGCCGCCGTGCGATCCACAGCGGCGGCCAGCGCCGCGGCGGCAGCCGCTTTTTGCGCCTTCTCCTGGGCGTTCTGCTGTTGTACGGACCGCATTTGGCTCTGTGCGGCGACGACCCGCGGGTCCGGCGGCGCCGCAGGCAGGGAGTTGACCCAGGTCACGCCACCGGTCACCGCCAAGCCGGCGGCCACGACACCGGCGACCGCCACGCGGCCAGGCTGCCAGAACGGCCGCGCCGACCGGCCCGCGCGGATCCGTGCGATCTCGGCGCGGCCAGGAGCCGTTTCCGGCTCGCCGGCACGGATCCAGCAGGCGTCGGCCTTGTCGTAGTCACCGCGTTGTGCGTGTACGCGTGCGAGCAGGTCGAGGCCGGCATTGTCCAGCCTCGCGCCGTCGAGCAGCTGCAACGCGCGATCGAGATCGCCGGCGCGTGCGGCCGTACGCGCGCGATCGAGGACGAGGTCGATCATCGGCCACCACTTCGCTGCTGGCCAACGCCGCTGCGGCCGCTGCCGGGCGTCGGTTCCGTCACGCCGGGTGGCAGCAGGCGGCGCAGCCGCTGGTTGATGCCTGGCAGCACGCGATAGTTGCCGGCCGCGATGGCCTGCTCGCCTTCCCACAACAGCGTGTCGGCCTGCGCGGACGGCGACATCTGGTCACGCATCCGGCGCAGTGCATAGAAAATCTCCGCGTCCCAGGTGGGGCTGCGCCGTCGTACGTCGAAATACAGCTCGGTCGTGCGTTCGAGCAGCGCGGTCGCGGCGGTGCCGTCGCGGTTGGCGATGGCTTCGCCGGCGCGCTTCTTGATGTTGTCCAGCTCGCGCTGGTCCTCGCCGCGACCGTCGCGCCGCACCTCGTCGGCGCAGTCGGACAGCGCGTCCTGCAGGTCCTTGAACAGCGCCGGCAGCTTGATCAGCTGCTCGACCTCGTCGAGGATGGCCTCGATCTCGCGGATACGCTCGTCGGCGGTGGCGGCCGCGGCGCGGTCGACCCGCGCCGCACGGACCTGTTCCCTGGTGTTTTCCAGCATGTTCTGTTCGTCCAGTTTTGCCAGCGGCGTCAGGGCTTCCGGCGATCCGGACCGCTCGGCCTGTGCGTGCAGCTCGGTGAGCCTGCGCTCGGTGTCGGCGAGCATCCGCAGCAACTCGTCGGGGCTCGGCGGCTCGACCTGGTCGAGGTTGAGCGTCGCCTCGAAAAAGGTGCCGAGGGACGGAATCTCGGCCAACACGGCGACCAGCCGCGAGGTGTCGACCTTCAGCGTCACGTCGATCGGCGTGCCGACCGGCAGGTCGATGCGTACGTCGGTCGGCTTGATCTCCAGCATGCCGATCTCGCGGTTGCGCTCGGCCCGGTTGTTCTCGCCTTCGAAGACCGGGATGCGTACGACGGAGTCGACCATGTCACGGCGCAGCGCGACCGTGGTTTCGAACGGCTGTGTTGTCTCGGCCGGCAGCGGCTTGTTCTTTTCCAGCATCCGTGCGAAAGTGTCGTCGGCGCGGCCGATCCCCAGGGTCTGCGCCAAAACCGGGCCGCCAAACATCGGACCGCCGTGCGTGATGGAAAACGAGTCCGGCCGCAGCAGCTGTGGCCGGCCGGTGCCGTCGACCAGCTGGATAGACACCCGGGTCGTGGTGTCCGGCTGCACCTGCACCTCGGTGAGGAAGGTGCCGTCCGCCCGCAACGGCAGCCGTCCGCTGTCGAAGTCGTGCGGTCGGCCCGGTGCGCGCAACGACACCGAGTACGTCGTCCAGTCCACTGTGGACGCCGTCGACACCCGGCCGCCGACGGTCGGCTGCAGCGTGTCGACGCTCGGCTCGTACGACAGCTCCACAGCGAATTCGCCGGCTTTCGGCGCGGCCATCGGCCGCTCCAGCCGTACGGTGCTGGCGTACAGGGCGGCGCCGCGCGCGACGACGGTCGACGGATCCTGGCTGTGGTCCAACGGAATGCCGAGTCCGTCGCGCGGATCGGCGAGCAGCTCGCGCAGGCCGGGCGCGAGCGTCGGACTGCCGACCAGCAGCAGCCGGTCGATGGTGGCCGGGCTCAGGTTTCCTTCCGCGAGCGCGTTCCGGCAGTGGTTGATCGCCTGCAGATAGAACGGTGTCGCGATCTGCTCCAGCTGCTCTCGTGTCAGCGCGTATTCGAACGCCTCGAGCTCGGACCGGCGGCCAAAGTCGACGAGTACGTCGGTGTGATGCGTTTGCGAGAGCTGGATCTTGGCTTCCTCGGCGGCCTGTTTCATCCGCAGGAACTCGGTCTCCCAGCGCGGATTGTCCCGAGTGAAGTCCGCCAGCCGGTATTCGGCCGCCACGGTCGGTGCGACCAGTCGCTCGACGATCGCCCAGTCGATGAGTTTCCCACCGAGATAGGGATCCCCGGCGTGGTTGAGCACCTGCATCTCGCCGTCCCGCTTGGTGACGATGGCCGCGTCGAAGGTGCCGCCGCCGAGGTCGAAGACCATCCAGTAGGCACGCTCGGACTGGTCGGCGAAGCCGTACGCGAAAGCCGCCGCGGTCGGCTCCTGCACGAGCGGACAGTTCACCGTGAAGCCGGCCAGTTTGGCCGCCTCGTTGGTGGCGTTGGTCTGGTTGAGCGCGAAAGCCGCCGGGACGGTGATGACCGCCGACTCCGGCGGCTGGCCGTAGTCGCGGGCCGCGAACGACCGCAGCGTTTTCAGCACCTCCGCGGAAAGCTCGGTCGGCGTCAGCCGGCGGCCGGAGTTGGCGAAGGCGCGGCCGGCGTTGGCCATCCCCATCTTCAGCTTGAACTCCGCGGCCGCGTTGGCGGGATCGCTGTAGACGTACGGAAGCGCGCTGTCGCCGACCCGCACTTCCCCTTTGCCGCTGATCATCACCGCCGACGGGATGTAGTCGATCCGCCGGTTGCTCCTGATGACCTTGACCTCGCCGTTGTCGACCACCGCGATCGCGCTGTTCGTCGTGCCGAGGTCGATGCCGAAGTCGATGGTGTCACGCACCGCCGTCCCCCTCCTGTGTCTGCTCGAATGGCGGGCCGACCACGATCACCTGGCCCAGCTGGATCCGCTCGTCGCCGAGATAGACCGTCGGTCGTACGGTCTCGGCCACCGTCTCTTTTTCCGCGCCGGCGCTGGTCTCTCTGGCCAGCACCTCCAGCGACAGGCCGGGATGGAACAGCTCGCCGTCGTGGTCGTAGATGACCAGGCCGCCGTCGGCGAGCGTCTGCCGCACCTTGCGCAGATAGTGCTGCGCATGCCGTACGGCCGGGGCCGTGTCGTCGGCGTCCTGGAGTTTTCGCAGCGCTCGCCAGAGATTCGTGGCCGAGACCGCCAGCGCCTCCTGGTCGACCGCGGTGGATTCGGCCGGCAGCACCACCTCCGGAGCCGCGCCGAGGGTGTCGGCCAGCCAGCGTTGCTGTTCCTCGTCCCAGGTCGGCGGTGGGATGCGAAACGCCTTGCGATATCGGTGCTGGCGCACGGATGCGCGCCACTCGGCTAGCCGGCCGGTCACAGTAGTCCTCCGGGGGTTTTCTCGGGATCGAGGTGGACGGCGATCCGGCGGTCCAGCCGGATCCTGGCCCGCAGTGCGATCATTCCGGCGGCACCGGCCGCGATGACCACGACCAGCAGTGCCGGAATCAGGCCGGCGTAACGAAAAGTCATGAGGACGACGCCGGCGGCCACCGCGCCGCCGATCCACCAGTTTCGTTGCCGCGTCGCGCGGCGCTGCTGCTCGTCGGGCAGATGGCTGATCAGCATGACGTCCAACGCCGTACGGAAATCCGGGTCCGTCACCTCGCGTCGCCACTCCGCGAGCAGGGGATAGAGATAGTAGGCGTCGCCGGCGGCTGTCACGCCGTCGATCCACCCGTGTACGGACCGCATGGTCGCCGGATCCGTCCGCTTTTTCGAGGCCGGCTTGGGTTTCCGGCGCGGCGTGGACCGCGGCATCAGCGTACGGTTTTCCAGGATCGAGCAGCGGTCCTCGTCGACGGTGACGAGTTCGAGCGCGGTGTCGAACCATCCGAGGATCTGGTCGGCGAGATCGGCGTCGTAGTCGCCGGCTTTTCGTGCCGCCTCGCCGAGTTCGACAGCGCAGTTGTTCAGCACGACAGCCGCGTCATTGGCGACCGTCGCGGCTCGCCGGTGCGTGACCTCGGCGACGAGCGGACCGATCCGGGCCAGCGCTGGTTTCGCCTTTTCCAGCACCAACTCGGCCGCGTTGTCCGGCAGGTCGTCGTTGAGCAGGCGGCGCGCCTCGTCCGTCGCCGTGACGATGTCGTCCAGGAGCGGCGAAACCATCCTGTCGACCGCGTCCTCGATCAGCTCTGGCGACACCCGCCATGTGCGCAGATGCGGCAGATAACGCTCGTCGTCGGCAGCCATTCGTACGGTGAGGCAGACCAACGCCAACGGCACCGACGCCGCCAGGTCGTCGACAGTTGCCGCATCGAGCCGTGGATCGTCTATGGCCTCCCGGCGGCGCCGCAGATGATCGCGAAGACCGCCGGAAAACAAGAGATTCCAGTGCTTGGCGGCCGCGGCCAACGACTCGGGATCCTCGGTGTTGAACGCTCGTACGGCATCGTCGTGCTCGGCGTGTACGGCCTCAGGACAGCCGCAGTCGGTTGACGACCCCCAAAACCAGAAGATCTCGTGTGCGAGCCGGTCGACCGGCGAGGACATCACCTCGAAGGCGGCGGAAAGCTCCTGCTCTGACGGAAGATCGGCGGCACCGACGCGTACGGCCGACACGAGTTTCTGACGCCGGTTGCGGATGTCGCGGCCGGTGGCCGTGGTCGCCAATCCGGTCACGCGGAAGGCGTTTTTCCGATAGACGTCAACGGTCGCGAGGTCGACGGGGCTCATCCGAGGCCTTCCAGCTTGCCGGCGAGCCAGCCGAGTGCGCCGGCCACGATCATCGCCGGGCAGGCCCAGCCCCAGACCGCGTCGAAGCCGCCGTGGTTGCCGAAAGCCAGCATCACCAGCGCCACCACCAGTGCGATGCCGGCAGGGATCGCGATGACGGTGCCGATGACGCCGATGGCCTTGCCGGTCGTGCTCGCCGCTCGCCGTGCCGTCGCGGTGCGCGCCATGGTGGCGTTTTTCTGGATGGTTTCCAGCGTGTCGGCTTCGAGCGCCAGCTCGAGCGCGGTCGCGAACAGCTGCTGGATCAGGTCACCGCGGCCGTACGGCATCTTCTCGGCGATCGCCAGCGCGCAGTTGTTGAACAACACGGCGATTTTTTCGCGTACGCGCGCCACCACCCGGTGTTCGGCGTGCGGGGCGAGGCGTTCGACCTGACGCAGCGCCGGCAGGACCACATCCTTCAGGCTGTCCGCCGCGTCGACGAGTTTTCCCGCGTCCAGCTGGTTTCCGGCGCGCTGCAGGTGCTCGGTGATCCGGTCCACGTCGCTGGCGACCGTCTCCTCCACGATCGTGCGCAGAGTGTGATTGCCGATGTCCCACTCGGCGGCACGCGACAACAGTTTCGCCGGCTCCGGCGAGGCGATCGCCAGCTGGACAAGGGGACGGATGAGCGTACGCGGCAGCTCGGCGTGCATGGACTGGATGGCGTCCTCGGTGAGCCGAGGATCGTCCAAGGTTTCGATCCGGCGCCGCAGATGTTTCCAGAATCCGGTCCGGTGGAACGCGTCCGACCACTGCCGGGCTGCCTCTGTCCACAATGGACCGCTTGGATCGCCGGACAGCTCGGCGTCCAGGGCACGCGCGTGTGCACGTACGGCCGCGTCATGCGCACTGTGGAGCGCGGGCTCGCAGCCGCATGCCGTGTCGTCTCCCCAAAACCAGAGGAGCTCGTCGACGATCCGCAGCGCCGGATCGCCGATTGTCTCGAACGCGGCACGGATCTGTGCCTCGTCTGGCGTTTCCGGCAGGTGCCACTCGGTCGGCGTGTGACCGCCGAACGCGGCGGCGGTGACGAGCTTCTGCCGGCGTTCGCGTACGACCCGGCCGGTCGCGTCGGTGGCCAGGCCGGTGATCCGGAACGCGTTGCGGCGATAGAGATCCGGCACGGCGCTTTCGCGCATCCGCTGCGCGGTCGTCACATCATCACCCCGCGCCGCCAGAGCAACAGCTTGGCCATGTGCTGGTCGCGCAGCCGAGGTGAGCGGGTGACCGCCTCCTCCATGCGATCCGCGGCCTCCGCCAGCGTTTCCGGTCGCCGCGCCAGTTCGAGCGCCTCGGCCGCCAACCGCTGCGCGCGATCGCTCGGCGCTGGCGTCGGCGGTGTCGCGACCCGTACGCTTTTCGTTTGGCGGTCGTGAAATCGGCGCGCCAACGCGCCGGCGTCGCGCGGTCGCAGCGAAGGCTCCGGCTCGAGCGTCGACATGATGATGTCGTCGAGCTCGGCATCGACCTCGTCGTTGTACGCGCTCGGCGGCAGCGGCGTTTCCTCGAACCGCCTCGTCGATCGCAGCCCGGCCTCGGTCTTTGCCGCGTACGGCAACGAATTCGTGAGCAACAGGTAGGCGATCGTGCCGATCGACCACACATCGCCGGCGCGGCTGTAGCCGTCCTCGCGTACGACCTCCGGGGCCATGAACGCGTACGTGCCCTGTGCACTGGCCAGCAGGCTGACCGGGTCGGCGCGTCTGGCCAGTCCGAAATCGCTGATCCGGACCCGCAGGCCACCGGCGTCATAGCCGACCAGCACGTTGGCGAGCGTGAGGTCGCGGTGGATGATCGGCGGATTTTGGGCATGCGCCACGGCAAGACCGTTGGCCAGTTGCTCGGCGACTCCGACGGCGATGTCGGCCGGCACGATCCCGCGGTAGGAGTCGACCAGCCGTTCCAGGCTGCCGCCGGCCACGTACTCCATCGTGAAGAAGCCGCGCGTGCCGTGGCCGGTGCGCACCGTGCCGGCGTCGAAAAGCCGCACGATGTTGGGGTGGCCAATGGTCGACAGCAGCCGCGCCTCGTCCAGCATCGCCCGCGTCTCGCCGAGAGAGCCGACCCGCTTGAACAGCTTCAGTGCCTGCCAGCCGAGATATTCGTGGCGTACGCGGTAAACCTCGGCGAAGGCACCCTGGCCGAGTGGCCGGTCGACGACCACCGCGTCACTGACCCTGGCCCCCGGCTCCAGCAGGCTCACCGCACTCCCAACGTCCGCGTCGCACACCGCGTCCCCGGCGCGGCGGCACTGCCGCGCCGGGACCCGTCGCAGACGTTAGGTCCAAACCGCCGGGACCCCTCCCCGATGGCAGCAACCTGCGAGGTAAAGAGGGCGTCTGGCCACCACAGTTTCCAGACGCGCTCTCAGGCTTTCGGGACCCTGTCGACGAAGGCCGTCGTGTAGGTCCTCGACAGGTCGATCTCGTCCTTGCGCGGCTTCACGTTCACCGAGAAACCACCGAGGATCCGCAGCACGTTCCGCGCTCCGGCGGGGTCCATCCGGCCGTCGGCGTTGAACATCCCGATGCTGTCGCGGATCGCCTTGACGTACAACGCCTTGCCGCCGGCCGCGTACGACGGCGGCATGGCCGCGGCGATCTGCTCGGCGGTGTGCGACTTGATCCAGCGCAGCGTGGCGACGAACGCGTTGGCCAGTTTCTGTACGGCGTCGGGATATCGCTGCACGATCTCGCATTTCATGTACAACGCGGTCGCCGGATAGAGCCCGCCGAGGGCGGCGCGCGTGCCGGCCTCCGTACGCAGGTCGAGCATGATTTTGCCCTGGCCGCTGGTGGTCAGCTGCGCGACGGTCGGGTCGGTGGTCATGCCGGCGTCGATGCCGCCACTTTTCATGCTGGCGATGAACGTCTGGCCGGCGCCGACCTTGACCGGCGTGTAGTCGTCGACGCCGACCCCGGCCTTGGAAGCCAACGCCTTGGTGAGAAAGTCGGTGGACGAGCCGAGCGAGGTGATGCCGAGCTTGCGGCCGCGAAAGTCGGCCGGGGTCCTGATCCGGTCGGCCTTGCCGGCGGCGACCACCTCGACTTCGCCTGGTACGTCGGCAAACTGGACGACGCTGGTGATGCACTGGTCCTTGGCCTGCAGGTCGATCGTGTGGTCGTAGAACCCGACCACGCCTTGTACGTCGCCGGACAGCAACGCGGTCTCGGCGTTGGCGCCGGACGGCTGGCTCAGCAGCTTCACGTCCAGTCCCTGCGCACGGAAGCCACCGAGCCGCTCGGTCAGCATGGCCGGCAGGTAGATGACCTTCTCCAGACCGCCGACCATGATGGCGATCCGCGGCTTGCCGTCGGCGCCGACCGGCACGACACGCGAGTCGCGACACGCGGTCGCGCCGGTTATCACTGTGATGGCAAGGAAAATCGCGATGAGCATGCGTCGCATGTCAGATCCCCGCGGCCGGGTTGGTGACCATCGACGGCCGCCAGCGCAGCAGCCGGCTCTCCAGCCAGCCGATTCCCCATTCGGCGACCAGCGCGATCACCGTGATGATGATCATCGCCGCGTAGATGCCGGCGGAGTCGAACGTCCCCTGCGCGTTGGCGATCAGCAGGCCGACGCCTTTCTCGGCGCCGGCGTACTCACCGACGACCGCGCCGATCAGCGCGAAGCCGAAAGCCGTGTGCAGCGAGGAAAGGATCCACGAGGTGGCGCTCGGCAGCACGATGGTGGTCAGGATCTGCAACCTGCTGGCGCCGAGAATGCGGGCGTTGTTGATCAGGTTGCGGTCGACCTCGCGCGCTCCGGTGAACGCGTTGAAGAACACCGCGAAGAACACGAGTACGACCACGGTCGCGACCTTGGACGACAGGCCGAGGCCGAACCAGATGATGAACAACGAGGCCAGGACGATACGGGGAACGGCGTTCGCGGCCTTGATGAAAGGCGAGAGCACGTCGGCCAGGTATTGGCTGCGGCCGAGCACCACGCCGAGCAGGACGCCGGCGACCGCGCCGATGACGAAGCCGATGACGGCTTCCTCCAGGAAAATGCCGATCTGCAGCCAGATCGAGCCGAAGTCGGTGCCGATGGTGAACCATTCGTACAGCCGCCGCGCGATCGCCGACGGCTTGGAATAGAAGAACGGGTCGATCCACCAGGTGGCCGTCGCCTCCCAGGCGGCCAGCCAGACCACGATGATGCCGATCCGGGTGGCCCAGGTGGTGAACAGCCGCCGCCGGCGCGCGGCCAGCAGGACGTTTTTCTCGCCGTCGACCGTACGCAGGGTGGGGGAGGCCGTCGAGGTCGTCATGCCGCGCTCCTGTTCCGGCTCGTCTCGACCTCTTCGCGCAGTGACCGCCAGACTTCCCGGTGGATACGCAGAAACTCCTCGGTCAGCCGCAGCTCCTCGACGGCTCGCGGACGCTGCAGCGGCACGTCGAACACCGCCTTGACGGTCGCCGGACTCGCGGTCATCACCACCACTCGGTCGGCGAGCGCGATCGCTTCTTCCAGATCGTGCGTGACAAAGACGACCGCCGCAGACGTACCGGACCAGAGCCGCAGCAGCTCGTCCTGCATCAGGCTGCGCGTCTGTACGTCCAGCGCGCTGAACGGCTCATCCATCAGCAGGATTTCCGGACTGGTGACCAACGTCTGCGCCAGCGCGACACGTTTTCGCATGCCACCGGACAACTGGTGCGGATAGTAGCCCTCGAAGCCGGCCAGGCCCACCCGGTCGATCCAGTCGCGGGCCTTCTCTCGCGCGGGTTTCCTTGCCTCGCCACGATAACGGGGGCCGGCCGCGACGTTGTCGAGCACCGTACGCCACGGCATCACCGCGTCGTTCTGGAACATGTAGCCGACGCCGTCCGGGATGCCGCGCACCGGCTCGTCTCGGACCAGCACGCGGCCGGCCGACGCCGGCTCCAGGCCGGAGATCAGCGACAGCATGGTCGACTTGCCGCAGCCGGTCGGACCGACGACGGCGACGAACTCGCCGGACCGCACGGTCAGCGTCAGGTCACGCACCGCCGTGTGCACGCCACCGCTGGCCGTCGGAAAGCGTTTTGTCGCTTCTGTCAGGATGATCATGGCTCCCTCACCACATGATCGGGGTCACATCTGGCCGGACCGTACGCGCGGTCACCGGCCGATCCCACCTTGTGCGCGTAAACCGAAGCCGTCGCACGTTTCCCGCGTTCTGCGCCTTTTGCTCGGCACTGTGCAGCGGCCGGCCGAGGCGGTACGGTCTGGCCGTCATGGCAGCTCACCGGCGTCCGATGCGGTTCACCTGGCAGATCCTGATCCTGCAGGTGGCGGTGGTCGTGCTGTTGCTCGGCGTCGGGTTCGCGCTCGTCGCGTGGATGATGCGCCACCAGCTGACCGACCAGTTCGGCCAGCGCGCGTTGTCGGTCGCGCACACGGTGGCCGCCGATCCGTCCGTCGCCGCCGCGGTCGCGGAGCGCCAACCTGGTGGCATCGTGCAGCAGCGCGCCGAGCAGTCGCGGCTGGCCACCGGCGCGCTTTTCGTTGTCATCACTGACGATCGCGGCATCCGGCTGGCGCATCCGAACGTCGGCGAGATCGGCCGGCCGGTCAGCACCGACCCGTCGGAGGCGCTGGCCGGCCACGACGTGGTGAGCTCCGTGCAGAACGGCACGCTCGGCCTGTCGGTACGCAGCAAGACGCCGGTGCGCTGGCAGGGCCGCGTGGTCGGCGAGGTGAGCGTCGGCTTCGAGGTCGAGGACGTGTCCGAGCAGTTCACCCGGTTACTCGTTGTGATGTCCCCGTTCGCCGGCGGCGCGCTGCTGCTCGGGGTGGCGGCCTCGGCGTTGCTGACCCGTCGGTTGCGCCGGCTGACGCTCGGTCTTGAGCCGTACGAGCTGGCCGAGATGCTGACCGACCGCGAGGCTGTGCTGCACGGCATCGACGAAGGCGTGCTCGCGGTCGACAAGGACAACCGGGTTTCCATGTACAACTCGGAAGCTGACCGACTGCTCGACCTGCACGGCCTGGATCCGGCAGACGTACGGCTGCCACAGCGGTTGCGCAAGGCGGTGCTGCACGGCCGCCGGGTCGACAACCTGATCACGACAGTTGGCTCTCGCCGGCTGGTGGCCAACGTGCGAGAGGTGCGCCGCGGCGAGCTGCGGCTCGGTGTCGTCGTGACATTGCGTGATCAGACCGAGGTGGAGTCGCTGACCAACGAGCTCGACGCCGTACGCGCGCTGACCGACGGCCTGCGTGCGCAGCGGCACGAGACGGCCAACCGGTTGCACACCTTGTCCGGATTGATGCAGCTCGGTCATTACGACGAGGCTGTCGAATACCTGCAGTTGCTCGCCGGCGAGTCGGTCGAGGCACCGGCCGGCCTCACCGACCCGTACCTGCGCTCGTTCGTGGCCGCGAAAACGGCGGTGGCGCGGGAGGCCGGCGTCGTGCTGCGGCTCGCGCCGGACAGCTGGGTCAGCGGCCGAGTCCGCGATCCGATGCCGGTCACGACCGTCGTCGGCAACCTCGTGGACAACGCGATCCGCGCCGCACGGCTCGGAAAGCGGACGCCACCGACGGTCGAGGTGACCGTGCTCGACGACCGCGACGCGCTGCACGTGTCCATTGTGGACTCCGGTGACGGTGTGCCGGATTCCTTGCGGACGACCGTCTTCGCGGAAGGTGTGTCCACAAAGGATGGCGACGGGCACGGCCTCGGACTGGCGCTCGCCCGGCAGGCTGCCGAGGCGCTGGACGGTCACGTACGGCTGGCCGAAGCGTCCGGGGCCGACCACGGCGCGGTATTCGTCGCGGAGTTGCCAGGTGTGCTGGATGTGGAGGCATCAGGCGGAAAGGAGCACGGATGATCGAGGTTTTGGTGGTCGACGACGACTTCCGGGTCGCCACCGTGCACGCCGGTTTCGTCGCCGCGATCCCCGGATTCTCGGTCGCCGGCACGGCACGTTCCGGCGCGCAGGCGCGTACGAGAATCGCCGAGCTGCGGCCAGATCTCGTGCTGCTGGACGTCTATCTGCCGGACGAGTCGGGGTTGCGCGTGTTGGCGGACCTGGACGTCGACGCGATCATTCTCAGTGCTGCCAACGATCCGCGGTCCGTACGCCAGGCACTGCGGGCCGGCGCGCTGAACTATCTGGTCAAGCCGTTCACCGCCGGCCAGCTCACCGCGCGGCTCACCGCGTACGCGCGTTATCGCGCGCTGCTGGAGAAAAACGACCTGCTGCGGCAGGACGACGTGGACCGTGCCGTCCGCGCGTTGCACGACAACGACCGTGCGCCGGCGCCGAAAGGACAGTCGCCGGTGACCGCGAAGCTGGTGGTCGACCTGTTGCGCAAGGCCGGCGAACCGCGTTCGGCGGTGGAGATCGCCAATGAGCTGGGGATCGCGCGCGCGACGGCGCAGCGCTATCTCGGCGTACTCACCGAAACCGGCGCGGCGCAGGTGGGGTTGCGCTATGGCGCCACCGGCCGGCCGGAGCACGAGTACAGCTGGGTCGGTGACCCGGTCAACGGCTGAAGACGGCTCGGTGGTCGTGGACGAACTGACCGAAGCTGATCGGGTCGCGGCCGGTGAGGTCGCGTACGACGGTGCTGACCTGTTCGGCGCCACCGTCGCGATAGGCGCGATAAACAGCCAACAACGTGTCGGCCGGCGTTCCACGGGCGAGCATGGCGGCACGTGCCTCGTCGTCGGTCTGGCCGTGGAACTCGATGCGACGGCCAAGCGTGGCGGAGAAAACGTCGGCGACCTCCGCATAGGTGAGCGCGGCCGGGCCGGTGATGTCGTACGCGCGTCCCTCGTGGCGCGGCTCCACCAGGACTCGCGCGGCCACCGCGGCGATGTCCCGCGTGTCGACGAAACTGATCGCCGCCGTGCTGGCCGGCAGTGCGAACGCGTCGGTGCGGCGGATCGCGCCGGCGAGCTGGCGCGTGAAGTTTTGCATGTAGAAATTGGGACGCAGGAACGTCCACGCCAGGCCGGAGTCGCGGACGCGCTGCTCGGCGGCGTGGTGGAAGCGGCCGATCGGGGTCAGCTCCTCCGGCGCGCGCCACGCGGACAGCTTGACGATCCGCCGTACGCCTGCCCGCGCGGCCGCGGAGACCAGGTTGCCCTCGTGGTCGGCCTGCGTCGGGCCGCTGACGCTCAGCAGGAAGACCGACTCGACGCCGTCCACCGCCGGCGCGAGTGTATCCGGCCGGGCGAAGTCGATCGTCACGCCGTCGCCTCGCTGGCTGTGGAAGGCGAGGCGGGTCCTCTGGCCGGCCGCGGCCAACTCGGCGGCCAGCGCCCCACCGACGGCGCCACCTGCTCCGGTCACCAGGATCAACGCGCGCTCCTTCGGTCGGTCTTCGCCGACGAGCGTACGGACCGGGTGTGACAGTGGCGAGGTGTTAGCGGAGCGTGATGCGGGTGCCGCGCATGGTGAGCCTTTCCGTCGAGGTCGCCTCGACGCTAGTGTCCGACGCCTTTCACAACCCCTTCACAAGTGCTGCCGGTTTTGAAAGTCGGCCAGCGCGTGCACCTGCCCCCGGGTGGCCGGATAGAGCTCGGTGAAGGCCTGGTAGAGCTCGTCGTACGTGCCGGCGGTGGCCGGATCGGGGTGGATGGTGCGGTCGATGGTGGTCCAGTCGGTGGCTGACGCGGTCAGGCCGGTGCCGATCGCGGCCAGCAGCGCATCGCCGTAGCTCGCCCCGATCGCCTGCCGCGGCACGAGTTGCGGCTGTCCGATGACATCGCTGACGACCTGCGTCCACAGGCCACCCTGGGTGCCGCCGCCGACGGCGACGATCCGGCCGGGGCGGTCGAAAAGCGCGATGATCTGCCGGATGCCGTAGGCGATTCCCTCGTACGCGGCGCGATAAAGATGACCGCGTGTGTGACGCAGGGTAAGACCGGCGATGACGCCGCGCGCCTTCGGGTCGAAATGAGGTGTGCGTTCGCCGGCGAAGTACGGCAGCACCAGCAGGCCGTCGGCGCCGGGTGGTGTCGCGGCCGCTTCGCGTACCAGGTCGGCGAACGGTGTGTCTCCGGTCAGCTGGCGCAGCCACGCGGTGAGGCTGCCGGACGTGGCCATGCCGCCGGCGAGTTGGAAGGAGCCTGGCTCGGCGCCCACGGTCGACCACAGCGGCGGACTCGCGGCGAGTTTGTCGGTGACCTGCAAGAGAAACATCGTCGAGCCGTACATCACCATCAGGTCGCCAGGCTGGCGTACGCCGACACTGAACGCCTCTGCGGTCGCGTCGACGGTGCCGGCGCAGACCGGGATCCCTTGCCGCAGACCGGTTTCGGCGGCGGCCTCGGCGGTCACCGTGCCGACGATGTCGGCCGGCCAGGCAAGCCGGGGCAACGGCGTGTCGCCGCAGATGTCGGCAGACCAGTCCGCGGTCCACTCGCCGGCCTGGATGTCGAAAAGCGGATCGCACTGGCTGGCCGTGTGGAAATCCAGCACGTATTCGCCGGTGAGCTTCGCGACCGCGTACGAGTGCGAATTGTGCCACCTGCGGGTCTTTTCCCACACCTGCGGCTCATGCCGGCGCAGCCAGGCGATCTTCGGCCCGACGGACTGGCTGGACGGCGTCTTGCCGCACCGCTCCCGCAGCCGCCGTGGTCCGTACTTTTCAGTCTGCTCACGGATTTCCTCGGTCGCGCGCGTGTCGATGCCGTAGAGGATCGCCGGCCGCAGCGGATTGTCGTTGCCGTCACAGGGAAGCAGGCACGGACCGACGCCGCTGACACAGACGCCGGCGACCGCGTCGGTGGCCAACTCCCGGCACAGCGCGACAACGTCGCCCCACCAGAGGTTTTCCGCGTCCGCCTCGGCCCATCCCGGCCGCGGCAGGCTCAGCTCGTGCGGCCGGCTGGCGGTCGCGACGAGCTGGCCGTCCGGCGTCGCCAGCACGGCCTTGCTGCTGGCCGTGCCGATGTCAACGCCGAGAAGCAGCTCCGTCATCAGCCGGAGTATAGGCATCCGGCCGAGTTTTCCGGATGTTCCGGCGATTCGTCGCCGTCGTCAGGCCGGGATGAGGGAGACCTTGATGGAGCTGCCGCCGTCGGCGACCAGGTCCAGCCCCTCCTGGAACCGCTCGACCGGCAGCTGGTGCGTGCAGATCCGGTCCATCGGCAGCCGGCCCGACTCGATCATCCGGATGGCCGACGGCCACGAGTACGGTCCGAGGTGCGCGCCGCGTACGTCCAGCTCCTTGTCGTCGCTGATGATGCTCCAGTCGACCGTCACCGGCTCGCGGAACACGCTGTATTCCACGAAAGTGCCGAGCTTGCGGAGCAGGTTGAGGCCCTGCGGCACGGCGGACGGATGGCCGGTGCCGTCGATATAGACGTCCGCGCCATAGCCTTCGGTGAGGTCGCGGACCAGCTCGCCGGGGTCGTTCTCGGCGATGTTGACGGTCAGATCCGCGCCGCACAGCCGGGCCAGCTCGAGTTTCGCCGGCGCCACGTCCAACGCGATGACGTGCGCCGGGTTTTTCGCCGCTGCGGCGGCCACCATGCCGAGTCCGATCGGACCGCAGCCGGCGATCACCACGACATCCTCGAAATGGATGTCGGCGCGTTCGACCGCGTGCACGGAACAGGAAAGTGGCTCGGTGAAGGCCGCGTGGGCCGGCGGCAGGTCTTTGGACACACGGTGCACCAGAGCGCCGGCCGGATAGATCATGTACGAGGCCATGGCGCCGGGCGTACGCCTCTTGAAGCCATAGATGTCGTGTGGTGCGCACATCCAGTACTGGCCGCGCCGGCAATAGCGACACTGCCAGCACGGCACGATTTGCTCGGAAACAACGCGATCGCCGACGTCGACCCCCCATTTCCTCGCGGCGGCGTCATCGATGTCGACCACCTCGCCGACGAACTCGTGGCCGGGGATGACCTCGGTTTCGGCCCATGCCGGCCGATTGTCGTCACCCCAGAACTTGGCCGCGCCGTGATAGCACTTCAGGTCGCTCGCGCAGATGCCGACCGCCTCGACGCGTACCAGCGCCTCGCCGGGTCCGATGCTCGGACGCCGCACCTCCTGCAGCCGGTAGTCGCGAGGTCCGTGGCAGACCACGGCCTGCATGGACTCGGTCGCATTTCTCGGCACCACGCCTCCTTGAAGCCGGTCTGTCCGGGTCTGGGGTTGCTTTGTGGCGGGGCTCACTATAAACAGAGGGGGAACCGATGTCCAGAACGAATGTTCACCTGAGCGGACCGCGGTTTGCCTGCGGAAAGGGAGTGGCCGGTGGCTACGCTGGGACCCATGCCTGAGGGTGCTGGCCAGTCCGTCGCGGCTGTCCCGCGCTTCTCTCCGCAGCAGATGTACGCGGCCGCGCAGCTCTACTATCTGGCCGACGCCACCCAGGCCGAGATCGCCGAGCGATTGGGGACCAGCCGCGCGACGGTCAGCCGGCTGCTGTCGGAAGCGCGCCGGCAGGGGATCGTCCGCATCGAGGTCGTCGAGCCGGTCGCGGTCAGCACGGCGGAGCTGGCCGCCGAGGCCGCGTCCGTGCTGGGGATCGACGCCGTCCACCTGTCGCCGTTCAGCGCCGAAGGTGCGCTCGGCACCGTGCTCGCGCCGGTTTTGGCCGCGGTGCTGGCAAACCTGGGGTTGGCGGCCGGCGACAGCGTGCTTGTCTCCTCCGGTCGTACGGTTTTCGAGGTCGCGCAAAGCGGACTGCCGTCGTTGTCCGGCGTGCGGGTGGCGCCGACGGTCGGCGGCCAGGACGAGCCGGAAGCGTGGTATCAGACCAACGAGATCACCAGGATGGTCGCCGCCAAGGTCGGCGGCACGCCGAGTTTTCTGTACGCGCCGGCACTTCCCGGTCCCGAGCTGCATGAGCGGCTGCTGGAGGACCCGTCGATCAAAGGCGTACTGGAGCTGTGGAGCAGAGCCAAATGCGCACTGCTCGGCGTCGGCGCGCCGCCCACCACCAACCGCGCGCTGCCGAAGTTCGTGCCGATCGACGCGGTGAGCGAGGCGGTCGGCGACATTTGTTCGCGTTTCTACGATCGCGCCGGCGAGGACGTGCCTTTTCCCGGCAGCGAACGGCTGATGGCGACCAGCCTGGAGCTGTTACGCCGGATCCCGGCCAGCATCGCGTTGGCGGTGGGGGAGGAGAAGGTCGGCGGCCTGATCGCCGGTGCGCGCGCCGGCTATTTCAACCAGCTGGTCACCGATCCGCCGACCGCGGCCGCCGTCATCGCGGCTGGTGCCTGATGCCGGCAGATTTCAGCTACGACGCGCTGCCGGGCCGAGTCGTTTTCGGTGCAGGCAAAGCACGCACGGCGTTGGCCGCCGAGACCAAGCGGCTCGATGGCGAGCGCGTACTCGTCATCGCGTCCAACCGCGACCGCGCCCTTGTCGACGAACTCGTCGCACCACTTGGCGACCGGCTGGCAGGTGTGTTCAGCGGCATCGGCCAGCACGTGCCGATCGAGGTGGCCACCGCCGCCCGCGACCGCGCCGAAGAACTCGACGTCGACTGCCTGCTGTGCATCGGTGGCGGCTCGGCGATCGGCGCCGCCAAAGCGATCGCGCTCGACCGGCCGGTGCCGATCGTCGCGGTGCCGACGACGTACGCCGGCTCGGAGATGACACCGGTCTGGGGGTTGACCGAAGGCGGCCGGAAAACCACTGGCCGCGACCCGAACGTGTTGCCAGCCACCGTTGTCTATGATCCGTTGTTGACTTTGTCTTTGCCGGCAACGATCAGCGCACCGAGCGGCGTCAACGCCATCGCGCACTGCGTCGAGGCGCTGTGGGTGCCGGCCACCAGTCCGGTCGCCGGATTGCTTGCGGAGGAAGGCATCCGCGCGCTCGGCCGGAGTTTGCCCGCTGTCGTCGCGAATGGCGACGACGTGGAGGCGCGTACGGACGCACTCTATGGCGCCTATCTGGCCGGGGCCGCCTTCGCGGTCACCGGATCCGGCCTGCACCACCGGATCTGCCACCTGCTCGGTGGCAGTTTTGGCCTGCCACATGCGCAAACGCACACGATCGTGCTGCCGTACGTGGTGGCCTTCAACGAGCCGGCCGCGCCGGAGGTGATGCGCCGGATCGCCGCCGCGCTCGAGGTTTCGTCGGCACCGCGCGGATTACAGGAGCTGACACGGCGTCTCGGCACACCGCGGAGCCTGCGCGAGATCGGCCTGCGTGATGTGGACGCGGCGGTGAAGTTGTTGCTGGAAAAGGACTTCAGCGACAACGTGCGGCCGGTGACCGAGGCCGGCCTGCGCACGATCATCGGCCACGCGTACGACGGCACCGCCTTGCCCTGACCTCGTATGCTGTCCGCGGGGCAGCCTACGGGCCGATGGGATGGTGTTGTGCGCGTTGCCGTCGTACGCGTTGTGGCTCTGTTGCTCGGAATCGTGGCGATCGCGATCGCGGTCAGCGTTCAGCTGTCCCGTGGTCCGGTGCAAGGCGTGCTGGCCTATCGGCGAGCGCCGGACTGCGCCGCCGGATCGGAGAAAGCCGGCTGCCTCGGCTTCGAGGCCGGCCGCATTGTCGACAAGGACACGTACGAGACCGGTGGCGGTGGTGGCAGCGCGACCGATCCGCCGGATCCGCCGGTCACGCATTACGAGGTGACCATCCGCCGGGTTTCCGGGACGACCGAGACCAAGGAGGTCGACTTTGGCTTCTACGATGCGGTGAAATCCGGTGACGCGGCGAGACTTCGGGTGTGGCAAGGTGCGATCGTACGAGTGAGCGCGGCCGGTCACGAGCAGTCCTTCCAGGCGCCGGCGTCCACGGCGCTGGTGTGGACGCTGCTGGTCGGCTGGCTCGGTGCCGGCCTGTTGCTGTGGGTCGTGGTCGGCGGCGGCGCGCTCGGCAGCCTGTTCGGTCCGCTGGGTTTTCGCGTGGTCGGCTGGATTTTCCTCGGCCTGGTGTTGAGCTGGATCCCGGACGTGGTGCTCGGCGCCGGCTACGGCTTTTGGGACTGGTTCTGGCGGATGGCGTTCACGCTGTTCGCCGGCGGCATCGCGGTCGCCTTCATGGTCGCCGGCGACACTTACTACGACGGCGAGCCGCTCTATCGACGGCTTTTCCGCCGGCGAAAGCGTGGCCGGGTCAGCCGTTGGTGAAATGCTTCACCAGGGCGGCGAGGCCCGCGGCGTAGACACCGTTGGCGAACAGGCTGGTCATCGCCTCCTCGTCGGCGGCCTCCGAGTCGTACAACCCGGTCCACTCGGCGAAGGTCTGGTCGCCGGCGGTCACCGGCGCGAGCCGGATCGTGGAGTAATAGCTGCGCACCGGAAACGGACTCTCGACGAAAACGTACGAGTAGGTGTGCTCGTCGTTGTCCAGCGACACCAGCCGCTCGACGACACGGCCGCCGTCGCCGAGGGTCAGGTCGCGTACGGCGCCGATCTCGGCCGCGCTGGCGCCGGCGGTCAGCTTGCTGTCGGTGATCGCCGGATGCCAGCTCGGCAGGCCGTTGAAGTCGCTGACCAGGTCCCAGACCGCCTCGACCGGGGCCGGGATGACCGCGCTGGAATAAGCCTTCGGCATTGTCGTCACCTTCCGCGTACGGTGTGTTTCCCGCAGTCTGCCAGAGATCACTGTGGCTCAGCCGACAGTCGGGACTGTGAACCGGTCCGGCCGGGTTGGATGGTTTACGGACCGACGAAAGGTGGCGTATGAGCGCGGTCGTTGACACGCATCCGTTGGACAATCCGGCGTGGCTGGCGATGACGGGGTCGCAGGCCGCCTGCGCCGAGGTGCGTGGACACGCGGCGCGTTTCCGGCCGGACGTGTCGCCGTTCGTCGCGCTGGCCGACGAGTCCGGCTGGCCGGATCTCGCCGCGCTCGTCGGCGCCGGCGGCCTGGCCGTACTCGCCGGAGTGTCGCCGTCGGTGCCGGACGGCTGGCGGCAGCTGAGCCAGGTCGCCGGTGTGCAGCTGGTCGACGTGGCGATGGAGGCGGAGCCGGCGCCCGAGGCCGTCCGGCTCGGTGTCGACGACGTGCCGGAGATGCTGGACCTGGTCGAGCGTACGCAGCCGGGCCCGTTCCGGCCGCGCACCGTGGAGCTGGGGACCTATCTCGGCATCCGGATCGACGGCGCATTGGTCGCGATGGCCGGCGAGCGGATGCGGCCGCCGGGATGGACCGAGATCAGCGCGGTGTGTACGGACCCGGCCTACCGCGGCCGCGGACTGGCCGGCCGGCTGGTGCGCGCGGTGGCGTACGTGATCCGCGAGCGCGGCGACGTGCCGTTTCTGCACACCGGGGCGGCCAACGAGGGGGCGATCCGGCTCTACGAGTCGCTCGGCTTCAAACGCCGCCGCGAGGCGATGTTCACGGCTCTCACGGCACCGGACTGACCGCGGCGGTCGTCAGCGGACTCCGCGCGGCCGGAACTGGATGCTGATCCGCGGCCCGACCGGTCTGGCCGTCTTCGGGATCGCGTGTTCCCAGGTGCGCTGGCAGGAGCCGCCCATCACGATCAGGTCGCCGTGACCGAGCGCGTGCTTGATGATGTCGCCGCCGCCGCGCGGTCGCAGCAACAGCTGTCGCGGCGCGCCGACCGACACGATCGCGACCATGGTGTCCTGCGTACGGCCGCGGCCGATGGTGTCGCCGTGCCACGCGACGCTGTCCCGGCCGTCGCGGTAGTAACACAGGCCGGCCGTGCGGAACGGCTCCTTCAGCTCGTCGGCGTAGTGCTCGGACAGCACGTCTCGGGCCTGCGCCAGGACTGGGTCGGGGAGATCCTGGCGTTCCTGGTAGAAGCACAGCAGCCGCGGCACGTCGACGACGTTGTCGTACATCTGCCGGCGCTCGGCGTGCCACGGCACGTCCCGCAGCAGCCGCTCGAACAGCACGTCGGCGCCGGTCAGCCAGCCCGGCAGCACGTCGACCCAGGCGCCGCGGCTCAGCGCCGTGCGGCGTACGCCGGCCAGCGACCCAAGGCCGACCACCGCCTCGTCGAACAGACTCGCCTGCAACATATGTACGATCGTACACCTGTTCTAGGGAATCGCGGCGGCTTTGGACTCCAGATAGCGCTGTTCGGGGATGCTGGTCGTACGCCGCGCCGCCTGTTCGTAGAGCCGCCGCGCGGCGGCGAGGTCACCGGCCATCTCGTGCAGGTGGGCGCGTACGGCGTCGAGGCGGTGGTGCTCGACCAGCCGGCTGTCGGCCTCCAGTGGCGCCAGCAGCTCCAGCCCGGCGCGCGGTCCGGAGACCATCGCCACCGCGACGGCGTGGTTGAGCCGCACCATCGGGTTGGGCGCCATCCGTTCCAGCAACTCGTAAAGTGCCACGATCTGCGTCCAGTCGGTGTCCTCGGCACGCGGGGCCTCGTCGTGGATGGCGGCGATGGCGGCCTGGAGCTGATACGGGCCTAGCGGCGCGGACGCGAGCGTACGCTCGACCAGCGCGACGCCTTCGGAAATCGCCGCGGAGTCCCACAAAGTGCGGTCCTGCTCGGCCAGTGGCACGAGGCTGCCGTCGGCGCGCGTACGGGCCGGCCGTCGCGCGTCGGTCAGCAACATCAGTGCCAGCAGGCCGGAAACCTCGCCGTCGTCCGGAAGCTGTGCGCGTACGGCCCGGGTCAGCCGGATCGCCTCGGCGGTCAGTTCGACACGGTGCAACGACTTTCCGGAGGTCGCCGTGTAGCCTTCGTTGAAAATCAGGTACAAAACGTGCAGGACGATCCGCAGCCGCTCGGCCAGCTCGGCCGCCGGCGGCAGCTGGAAACGCGCGCCGGCCGCCTTGATTTTCTGTTTGCCACGGCTGATCCGCTGACCCATGGTGGAATCCGGCACCATGTAGGCGCGGGCGATCTCGCCGGTCGTCAGGCCGCCGACCGCTCGCAACGTCAGCGCGATCTGCGAGGCGGCGGAAAGCGCCGGGTGACAACACAGAAACAGCAGCGTCAAGGTGTCGTCGGAGTCGTACGGCACCGGGGTAGCGGCGTCCTCCATCAGCGCCACGGCGGCCTCGCGGCGCTGCCGGGCGACCTCGCTGCGGATCTGGTCGGTCAGCCGGCGCGCGGCGACGGTCACCAGCCAGCCGCGCGGACTTTCCGGGATGCCATCGGCTTTCCATTTCTGCGCGGCGGCCAGCAAAGCCTCCTGGACCGCGTCCTCGCAGGCATCGAAAGCGCCATAGCGCCGGACCAGCGTGCCGAGGACCCGCGGCGCCAGCTGACGCAGCAGGTCCTCGATCTGGCGCAGGGATGCGGGGGTCACATCTCCATGCCGGCCTCGTCCATGATCGGCCGTACCTCCACTCCACCCTGCCGCGCGTCCGGGAACCGCGACGCCAGCTCCGTCGCCCGCTCGATGCTGTCACAGTCGACCACGAAATAGCCGGCCAGCTGCTCTTTCGCCTCGGAGAACGGTCCGTCCGTCGGATCGTCGGCGAGATGGACGAAACGGCCCGTCGACGGCGCCGCCAACGCGCCGCTGGTGACCAGCTCGCCGCTGTCGTGGATCTCGTCCATCAGCTCGCCGAACTGCTTGAGCCGGCGCGCGCGTTCGTCGTCGGACAGCTCCTCGTCCTGGTGGAGAAACATCGGATGGCCCCAGACCTTGGGGTTGCTGTAGATGAGCAGCAGGTATTTCACGGTCGTCCGCCTTCGCTCGGGGTCGTCGGTCGCTGATACATCGAAGCCACCACGGCGTTTTCGACACCTATGGCCGCGCGATCTCCAACCAGGCCTTCGTACGCTTGCCCGGCTGGTAGGGCGAGTCGAGCCGTTTCGCGACGACGCCTGGCATCCCCTGCTCCCTGGCCGCGTCGACGACGGCCTGCGCCGCACCGGGAAAGCTCGGCGCGGCCTGCCAGCCGCCACGCAACGGCAGGTCGGCGAGCAGCTCGCGCCGCTGCTCGTACGGCAACTCCAGACAGGAGCGGCCGTCCAGATGCAGCACGTCATAGACGACGTACGTCACCGGCAGGTCCTTGGCGAGCTGCCGCGACCGCCGGTCGTCGGTCTCGGCCTTGCGCCGGTCCAACGCCTTGCGGTCGGGTTTTCCGTTGCGCAGCACCACGATCTCGCCGTCAAGCCACACCTCGGTGCTGCCCATCTCCTCGCCGAGTGCGCGTACGTCGGGAAAACCCTCCAACGGCTCGCCGGTCTCGTCGAAAAGCTCCAGCCGGCCACCTTCGACGCGGGCCAGCGCACGCAGTCCCTGCCAGCGAAACTCGTACGACCACTCGTCTGCGTCCGGCGGCAGCTTGCCTCTGGTCGCCTTCATCGCGGCGAGGCTGGCCGGCAACGTCTCCCAGTCGGAGTCCTGCGGCGGGTCGGACCGGCGCACCATCCAGTCCCGGCCGGCGCGACCGCCTTTGAAGAACACGTATCGGCCTTCCACCCGCTGGCCGTGGAAGACGACGGAGACCTCGTTTTTGCTCCACTTCACCGTCTCGTACGTGCCGCGGTCCCAGATGAACATCCGGCCGCCACCGTATTCGCCGTGCGGGATCTCGCCGGAGAAAGTGGCGTATTCCAGCGGATGGTCCTCGGTGTGTACGGCCAGCCGTACGGTGCCCGGCTCCGGCGGCAGGCCACGCGGCACGGCCCAGCAGACCAGCACGCCGCCGCGTTCCAGCCGTACGTCCCAGTGCAGCCGCCGCGCGTGGTGCTCCTGGATGACGAACGTGTCGTCGTTGCCTTTCGGCAGCGCGGCGTCGTCGGCCGGGATCGGCTCCGGCGTACGGCCGACGTTGCGCTTGCGCCGGTATTCGTCCAGGCCCGCCATCAGCGGCCGCCGCGATAGCCGAGCTCGGCCGCCTGCAGCTCACGTTCGGCGGCCTGCGCGGCTTTTTCGGCCTGCCGCAACGTACGGCGGGCGGTGTCGGCGTCATGCGCGGCCTGTGCCTGGCGCTCGCGCGCGTCCTGCAGCTCCTTGCGCAGCCGGTCGACCTCGGCGCTCGCCTCCTCGGCGGCCTGCGCCGCCTCCTTCGCCGCCAGCTGCGCGACAGTCACCGAGGTGTTGGCGTGTTCGGCCGTCTTTTTGGCCTTGGCCAGCCGATCCCGCTGCTCCTTGGTCGGACCACGGTCCGCCGCCGGCTGCTCCGCCGGCGGTGCGGCCGTGCGCAGCTTGGTCGGCGGCGAGGCCGGAGCGAGCGCGACCATCGACGCCGGCCAATCGGTCTGCGTCGCACCGGCCGACTCCAGCCGGCCGGCCCGCAGCTCCTCGGCCAGATCCGCGTCCGCGAGCGCGGTCGTGAGACTGTCCTCCAACTGGCGCAGGATCGTCTCGCTGGCCGACGTGCCGGCGGCTTTGGCGGTTTTCACCGCGAGTACGCGCAGCCGCTGGATCTTCTTGTGCCGCTCGCGCGACAGTTGCTGCAGCTGGCGGCCGTCCAGCCGGGCGTGTGCGCGCCGCAGGTCGGCGCCGAGGTCCAGCAGGTCGCCGACCTCGTCCGGATGTTCGCGGGCGAGCCGGTTGGCCAGCCAGGCGGCCAGCGACGGCTTGCGCAGCTTCATCAGCCGCTTGGCGAGCAGCTCGTCGCCGGCCTGCCGAGCCTGCTTGACGGCGGTGGCGCGCGCTCCGATGAACTCGTCGCGAGGCAGCGCGTACAGCTCGTCTACGACGGTCTCGAGATCCACCTGTCCATGTCAGCCCGCGAAGACCGCCCGCGTCAATCGGACAGGCCGACCTCGGCGAGTTTCTTCGGCTTGCTCTTCAGCCGGGTGACGGCGACGCCGACCAGGCAGAGCGCGCCGCCGGCCAGAGCGAGCGGTGCCGGCACCTCGCCGAGCAGCAGCCACGACAGCAGCGCGGTGACCATGGGGACGAGATAGGTCGTCGCGCCGAGCTTGCCCGCCTCCGTACGCGCGAGCGCATAAGCCCAGGTCGTGAACGCGATGGCGGTGGGGAAGACGCCGAGGTAGACCAGGCCGGCGATCGCCCCGCCGGACGCCTGGACCGTCTCGGTCCACAGCGCCGGCGCCGCCGGCAGGCAGGCGATCGCGGCGACCGCACAACACATCCAGGTCACCTGCAGCGCCGGCAGCTCGCCGACCGCCGGCTTCTGCGCGATGACACCACCGGCGTACGTGACGGCCGCGAACAGGCAGAGGCCGACGCCGATCAGGTCGCCGTGCCGGCCGCCGGCGGCGCTCGCGCCGATCACCAGTGCGCCGGCGAGAGCGATCGCGCTGCCGACCACCAGCTTGGCCGGAAAGCCCTCTTTCAGGAATATGCCGGCCAAAACCGCGAGCACCACCGGTCCGACGTTGACCAGCATGGCGGCCGTACCGGCGTCGAGATGCCGCTCCGCCGCGTTCAGCGCCACGTTGTACGCGCAGAACCACAGCAGGCCGGACGTCACGGTGAGCAGGAGGGCGCGGCGGCTTGGCCGTACGAAGCCGCGTCGCGCCACCATGACGCCGAGGATGGCGGTGGCGATGAGGAGGCGGCCGAGCGCCAGCGCGCCGGGGGAGTAGGTCGCGCCGACACCACGGATGCCGACGAACGCCGAGGCCCACAGGAGCACGGTTACGCCGGCGGCGATCAGCGGCGCCGCTTTGGAGTTGATCGTCACGTCCGACCACGCTATGTCCTCGACCGTTCGGTGCGCATCGAAGTTTTCGGACGTCTACTTGGCGGGTTTCTCCTGATTGCCGCGTTTACGGGGCTATCGGAGTTTTTCCTGCTCCAGAAGGGAAATGGACATCGTCCGTACGGACACATTCACGCTGTGTTGGTTGTCGGTCGCTAGCTGTCGGCGCTTCCATCGGTGGATGACAAACGCAATCAGCACACTGCTGCTGCGCGACGCCAGCCATGGCGGAAGTGCTGGACAGCCGGCCGCGGTCGCCGCCGCCCTGGCGGATTTCGTCGGCGCTGCCAAGGATTCGATCGAGCTGGCGATCTATGACTTCCGGTTGTCCGACGCGCTGGCGCCGACCGTGGTCGGTGCCTTCACCGATGCCGCGAAGCGCGGCGTCCAGGTCCGGATCGGTTTCGACGCCGGGAAACCGGCGACCGCGGGCGTACTGGATTTCGCCGAGCTGGCCGCCGACCCGGCGCCGGTCGGCACCCAGGACTGGGTCCACGAGAAGTTCGACGGCACCGGTGTCGCCACCAGGGCCATCAAGGCGTATCCGCAGCTGATGCACTCAAAATACGTCGTACGCGACAAGAGCGCGGTGTGGACTGGATCGGCCAACTTCACCGACGACGCCTGGACATACCAGGAAAACAACATCCTGCGCGTCTGGTCGGCGAAGGTCGCGGCCGGCTATCTCACCGACTTCGAGCAGCTGTGGTCGACCGGCGCGATCAAGGGCACCGGCGAGGACGACGGCTCGACCACCGACATCGGTTGGATGTTTTCGCCAGGCGACGGCAGGGAAATCGACGCGCGGCTGTGTTCCTCGGTCAACGACGCCAAAACGCGGATCGCGATCGCGACCATGGTGATCACCTCGGACACGTTGCTCACCGCGTTGTGCGCGGCGATCGATCGTGGTGTGCCGGTCAGCGGCATCTACGACGCCGGCCAGATGGGCCCGATCGCCAAGAGCTGGGGGAAAAGCCCGCACAGCTCGAGCAAGCTTGCCAACTGGACGAAGCTGTCCGCGCGGCTGGTGCCGAAGTTCTCTACGCCGTACTCACCTACCGGCAAACACGACTTCCTGCACAACAAGATCCTGGTCGCCGACGGCGTTTGCCTGACCGGCAGCTACAACTTCTCGGCCAACGCACAGCGAAACGCGGAGAACCAGCTGCGGATCACCATCCCGGAGGTGGTCGAGTCGTACGTCGAGTACATCTCCACGATCACCGAGACCTACCGCGGTCTTCCACACAGCGCCGTCGAGGTTGCTTAGCTCGGTTGGTGGTCGTAGGCGATGAGTGATCGCAGCCATAGCCGGCCAGCGCGAAGCGCTTTCGTTGGGAACCTGCTGAAAGCCTAGCGACCGGTCCCCGACCAACGAACGTGATCGTCCCGGCGAGCTGGTCCACATGGTCGTCGAGGAAGATCCGCCGTAATCCCGACGGTGGCGCCGCGAACGACCTCATCGGGTTTGTCCAGGGTGGGCGCGCCAACAATGCGGAGTCGTGGCGGTGCGCGCCGGCCAGCACGCGGTCCGACGGGATGCCGTAGCCCTCGACCATCAGCGACCGTTTCATGCCGCCCTTTGCGCCGGTCGACCGGGGACGGGCCGGCGACCTCGCCTCCACCGGAGCCTTGGTGATGCACCCATCCACGGAGCTCTCCTCCAAGACCAGGCCCACAATACGGTCGACGGCATCCAGCGCGATACGCTTGAGCTCGGCGAAAATCCCCAGCTTGACCCACTCGTCACAGCGGTTGCCGATCGTGGTGGCCGAACAGGTGGTATCGGCGATTCCCTCGTACGGGCAGCCGAACCGCGCCACCTGGACCAGCTTGTCGAACACGATCCGACCACTGATCCGACGACGATGACACCGCAGCGGACGACCCGGGTCACACACCTCGCGGACAGGCAACAGCGCGGCGAACTGGTCGAACAACGGATCCATCAGCCATGATGGCAGAGCGGGCACAGGGTCCTCCATGATCACCAAGCGTCAGCAACCTCATGATCAACAGACCCGTGCCCGCATCCCGTCAGCGATACGCGATCACATCTCACGCCGCACCTATTTGCGCGGCCTCTCAGCCAATGTTTTGAGGCCGTCAACCTCGGCAGGACCTGCCAGCTCACCGCTACGGGCATGCTGCCGTTGAGGCTCAGCTCGCATCCGCGGTTGGATGTCGAGCAGGCCCCTTAGAATGGCGGCTCTTCGGGGTAGCCGGGCTGCTTGTGTGGTGGCGGCCGGTTTTCGGTCGGTGGTGTGACACCGCCCAGTGGTGGCGGCCGGGTGGCGTAGGTGTGGCCGGTGGGGGTGGTCCAGATGGTTTCGGCGGTGTCCGGGTCGATGCGGAAGTGCCAGTTGGAGTGGGTTTTGCGCTGGTGGTCGTGGGCGCAGAGCATCTCGTTGCTCTCCACGCACGTCTCACCACCGGCATCAAACGGGATGCCGTGGTCGTACTGGCACCGTTCGGCGATGCGGCCGCAGCCGGGGCTGCGGCAGGTCTGGTCCCGCAACTCCACGAACTCGCGGACCTGCGGACTCGGCCGGTAGCGCCGCTCCCCGAGAGCGACAAGCTGTCCGGTCTGCGGGTCGTGCACGGCGGCTTTCCAGAACGCCGCCTGCGCGGCCAACTGGCGGCACAACTCCGGAGGGATCGACCCGAATCCCGGCAGATAGCCAGGGTCACCGGTCAACCCGAGCAGGGTGCCCAGCGGGACCAGGACGCGGATGTCGATACGCGGCAACGGCTGCCGCAGAAAACCCGACGGCAACGGGCCGGTCCCCGCTGGCGGTGGACCCTCGACGCGACGGGTGTCCTCCTCGGCGGCGAACCGGCGCTCACCGTCGCAGAGCTGGCCGCACATCTCGTCACACGCGTCCGGGTGCGCATCCCGGTGCTCGGCTTCACCGACCGTGGAATCGGTGTGCGCATCAGGCTGCGCATCGGGCTTCGGCGCAGCCGGCGGGTCGGCCGGCGGGTCGGCCGGCGGGTCGGCCGGCGGGTCGGCCGGCGGGTCGGCCGGCGACTCGGCCGGCGACTCGGCCGGCGACTCGGCCGGCGGGTCGGTTGGCGGGTCGGTTGGCGGGTTGGGTGGGTGGTGAGGGTGTCGCGGAGCTTGTCGCCGATCGTGTCGTTGAGCCGGTCGGCCAGATCCTCGGACAGCCCCGGCATCGGGCCGATGCCGCCGCGGACCACGATGTCCACCAGAGCGTCCGCGCGGCGCTGCTGAATACCGCGAGGATCGCCGGGTGCGGCGGTCCGCGCGTACGCGTCGATCACCGCCATCACCTGCACCACCTCATCGGCGGTCAACACCGCGCAGAGCAGGCCCATCGCGTCATCCAACGCCCGGACCGAGACATTGCGGGTCTTCTTCGCCGACCGATGCCGACGATTAGCCGCCTGCGGGTCGGCTTTGTCGATCTCGTACCGCAACGCCCGCCGCAACTCCCGCGAGTTATACCCACCCGCCTTCGGCAGCACGATCGCCCGCACCCGCGCCGCGACCAGCGGGTCATCAACGGCGGCCAGCTCCTCGGTACAGATCTGCGACTTGTAGTCATTGATCACCCCGGCCGCCTGCGCCACCCACACATCCCGATACGTACCGGTGACCTGCAACGACCGATCCACCCGCCACCGCGCCTGACCGGCGGTAAGCCGCAACGCGGCAGCGAACTCATCAGCACACCAACTCTGCGCCCGCTCCAAAGCATCAGACAGACTTTCCCGGTACTGGCTGCCGTCCCGACGCGTCAGCGTCAGCCGCTCTTCCTCCGCCATCCGACGCCGCGCCAACTCCGCCATCATCGCCAACTTCTGCGCACCAGCAGCCGACTCCACCCGATCAAAGGCAACCGCCGCATCCACGATCTCCGCGTCCGACAGCGACGCGGGATCGGGCAGGTCGTGCGAGTCGAACAGCAACCGCGAACCAGCCGGGGCACCCCCGGCGACCTGCGGCAACTCCTCAACCAACACGACCCCTATCGTACAGACGTTCGAAAATACCTCGAACACCGGGGTCCGGTCGTTTCCACGCAAACAGTTGAAAGTGCCGTCGTCGGCGGATCACCGATCTGCCCGGCCGCCTGGTCAAATTTCGGCCTATGCCGCACGTGGACGGGACGATTTAGCCGGACAGGCGTGAACGTCGATCGCCGTGCGGTCGGCGTGGTCCAGCTAGCCGGCCTCGGCCAGCTCATTGACACCGACCACCGTGACCAAGCCGCCGAAGAGCTCGGTGACCTCCTCCGCATGGGGGAGTTCTGAACCAAGCGGAGACCGAACGCCTCGTCAGCCACCTGGTCAACATCGCAGTGCATGACACCGCAATTCAACACCGATCTCGTTATATTCGGCCTATGCAGCACGTGTACGGAACGATCCAGCCGGAGACGTTGTACGGCGTGAATGTCGACGGCCATGCGCTCGGCGCGATCCAGCTTGCCGGCCGCAAACGCGACTGGGCGGTGGAATACGGCGGCCGGTGGCATCCGGCGCGCGACCGCGGCCGGATGCCGAATCCGCGGTCGGTGCTGGAAGGCCTGCCGTACGTCCTGCATTATGACAACTATCTCGACTTGGGCGACGGACGCTGGCTGGGGATCACCCGACGGTTGACGCAGCGGCGAGTGGATTTCTACGAGGTCGACCGCGAGCGCGTTGTCGGCTGGATGGCGCGGAAAACCCGGCCGTTCTCGATGCCGGACATCGAGGCATACCTGCCTGACTACCTGCCACCACCGGCGATTTTGTTGCTGGTCCTCGGTGAGCTGAAGGTCATCAGAGCGCAGCAGCAGGCGCTGCTCAGCTCCTCCTAGTCCTCGCCGCGCCACCGATACTCGATCTCCGGCCGGCCGCTGCCGCGATAGCGTGGATGCCGCGAGGCGAGGCCGGTGTCGGCGAGGTGTTCCAGGTAGCGGCGCGCGGTGATTCTGGACGTACGCAACAGATCGGCGACCTCGCTGGCCGATTTTCCCTCGCCTCCACGCAAAGCCTCGGCGACCGCGTCGAAGGTCTCCCGGCTGAGACCCTTCGGCAGCACCTGGCGGTCCTGGCCGCGCAGGGTCGCCAGCAGGTGGTCGACCTGGTGCTGCGCGGCGACCGGCTCGTCGCGGGTCAGCAGCCGGCGATAATCGCGATAGCTGTCGAGTTTGTCGCGCAGCGAGGCGAAAACGAATGGCTTGATCAGATACTGCACGATGCCTTGCGAGACCGCGGCGCGTACGACGGCGAGGTCTCGCGCGGAGGTCACCGCGATGACGTCGGCGGTGTGGCCGGCGGCGCGCATCGCGCGTACGACCTGAAGGCCGTGCTGGTCGGGCAGCACCATGTCCAGCAACACGAGGTCGATGCCGCCGCGCGCCAGCAGCTGCAACGCTTCGGCCGCGGTGCCAGCCTTGCCGACGACCGTGAAGCCGTCGACTCGATCGACGTAGACGGCGTGCGCGTCGGCGGCGATCGGCTCGTCCTCGACGATCAGGACCCGGATCATGCCGGCAGCGCCACCGAGAAGGTCGTACGCGGCTCGGTGGTCACCTCGACGGTGCCGTTGTGCCTGCGTACGGCCTGGCCGGCCAGCGCCAGGCCGAGGCCACGGCCGATCAGGCCGCCGCCACCCTTGGTGGACCAGCCGCGTTCGAAGGCGCGCAACACGTCGGCCGGATCGAGGCCGACACCGGTATCGCTGATGCTCATCACCATCTCACCGTCGACCGTCCGCGCGGTGAACTCGACCCGCCGCGGTGCCGGACCCGCGACCGCCGCGTCGATCGCGTTGTCGAGCAGGTTACCGACGATCGTCACCAGGTCGCGCGGATCGATGCCGGTCTCGGTCACCTCGGTGTTTGGATCGACGACGAGATCGACGCCGCGCTCGCTGGCCTGAGCGGCTTTGCCCATCAGCAGGGCCGCGAGCACCGGCTCGCCGACGCCACCGACGACCTGGTCGGTGAGCCGCTGAGCGACCGCCAGCTCGGCGGCGGCGAAGTCGAGTGCCTGTTCCGTACGACCCAGCTCGACCAGCGAGATGACCGTGTGCAGCCGGTTGGCGGTCTCGTGCGCCTGCGACCGCAGCGACTCGGCGAAGCCGCGTACCGAGTCCAGCTCGCCGGTCAGCGCCTGCAGGTCGGTGTGGTCGCGCAAGGTCACGACCGTGCCGAGCTCACGGCCTTCCCAGGCGGCCGGCGCCTCGTTGACCACGAGGACGCGGTCGCCGCACAGATGGATCTCGTCCGTACGCCGCCGGTCGCCGGCCAGCGACTCGCCGAGCGAGTCGGGCAGGCCGACGAGGTCGACGCGCTTGCCGACCACGTCGTCCGGCAGGTCGAGCAGCCGCCTCGCCTCGTCGTTGACCAGCTGCACCTTGCGGTCGCGGTCGAGCAGCAGCATGCCTTCGTGTACGGCATGCAGGACGGCGTCGTAGAACTCGTACATCCTGGCCAGTTGTGCCGGTCCGAGTCCGCGGGTCTGGCGGCGCAACCAGCGGCTGATCCATGCCGTACCAGCGCCGGCCAGCAACAACGCGACGGCCGCGGCGGCCAGCAGCAACGGCAGCTGACGCCGCAGGTCGCGGTCGACGGCCACCAGGGTGACCCCGACAGAGACGAGGCCGACCACCCTGCCGTCGCGCTGGACCGGCACGACCGAGCGGATCGACGGACCGAGCGTGCCCGTGTAGGTTTCGACGACCTCGTGGCCGGCGACAGCCTCGGTGATGTGACCACGGAAGTACTGGCCGATCTCCGCGCGGTTGGGATGGCTGTAGCGGATGCCGGCGGGGGACATGACGACCACGAAGTCGGTGCCGGTGGCCAGGCGTACCTGCTCGGCGACCGGCTCCAGCACCGCCGACGGATCGCCGAGCCGCAGCGCGTCCGCGACCGCCGGCATCCGCGCGACCGTCCAGGCGACCGCGAGCACCTTGTCCCGCGCCGAGCGCTGGTTGGCCTGGCTGATCTGGACGTACGCGGCGCCGACCCCGCCGGCCACCAGCACGGCCACCACGACCAGCTGCAGGACGAGCAGCTGGCGAGCCAGGCTCCACAACCGAGGAGACATCCGGACAGTTTGCTGCATGCGCGCGTACGCAATGAACGCAACCGTGACCTGAGTCATAGCCGCCGCCACACTCTGACGCGTCCGCCACCGGCAGCAGCAGAGGAGAAACCCATGTCCGTACGGCGTGACCGAACCCATTGGCTCTATCTCGCGGTCATCGTCGCCGTCGTCGCCGGCATCGTCGTCGGGCTCGTGGCACCGGCGTTCGCGAAGGAGCTCAAGCCGCTGGGCACCGCGTTCATCGCGCTGATCAAGATGATGATCAGCCCGGTGATCTTCTGCTCGATCGTGATCGGCGTCGGCTCGGCGCGCAAAGCCGCGACGGTCGGCCGTATCGGCGGCCTCGCGTTGGTGTATTTCCTCGCGATGTCAACGATCGCGCTGGCGATCGGTCTGGTGGTCGGCAACGTACTGCATCCAGGTGCCGGCCTGCACCTGACCGACGCGGCGAGGGCGGCCGGCGGAAAGGCGGCGGCCGGTGCCAGCGAAGGTACGGTCGACTTCCTGCTGGACATCATCCCGACCAGCCTGTTTTCGTCGCTGACGTCCGGGTCGGTGCTGCAGACGTTGCTGATCGCGCTGCTCGTCGGTTTCGCGCTGCCGTCGCTCGGCAAGTCCGGTGCCGCGATCCTGCGCGGTGTGGAGCACGTACAACGGCTGGTGTTTCGTATTCTGGCGATGGTCATGTGGGCCGCGCCAGTCGGTGCTTTTGGTGCTATTGCCGCGGTTGTCGGTGCCGGCGGGTGGCTGGCGCTGGTCAGCCTGTTGCAGATCATGGTCGGCTTCTACGTGACCTGCGTGATCTTCGTGTTTCTCGTGCTGGGGCCGGTGTTGTATGCGGTCAGCCGGATCAACATCTTTTCCTTGCTACGCTACCTTTCGCGGGAGTTTCTGCTGATCCTGTCGACCTCGTCCTCCGACATCGCGCTGCCGCGGCTGATCGCGAAAATGCAGCACCTCGGCGTATCGCGGTCGGCCGCCGGACTGAGCGTGTCGACCGGCTATTCTTTCAACCTCGACGGCACGGCCATCTACCTGACGATGGCGTCTCTGTTCATCGCGAACGCTCTCGGCCGGCCGATGGCGATCGGTGAGCAGATCGCCCTGCTCGCCTTCATGATCATCGCCTCCAAAGGCGCCGCCGGCGTCAGCGGCGCCGGCCTGGCCACGCTGGCCGGCGGCCTGCAGGCACACCGTCCCGACTTGGTCGACGGCGTCGGCCTCATCGTCGGCATCGACCGCTTCATGTCCGAGGCCCGCGCCCTCACCAACTTCGCCGGCAACGCCGTAGCCACCATCGTCATCGGCCGCTGGACCGGCAACCTCGACCCCGACCGCGCCGCGCTCGTACTCAGCGGCGACCTGCCCTTCGACGAGCGAACCATGCTGGACGAGCCCGAGCCAGCGAAAGCTGAGGAAGCCGTGCCAGCGATGTCGGGGTGAGTTTCACTGCTGCACCGGAGGCGCCATGGCGTCCCGGTGGGTGGCAAGAAGTTCCAGTATGTGGGACATGAAGGCGCATGGAGCGCTAAATGTCGGGATTGCGAAGTTGACGGATGGTGTGAATGTCGAGTTACTAGCGCTGGACGCAAGAAACAAGGCTTTCACACCTCCGCGACCGCCGGTCCCTGTGACGGGTCTGACTGTTGAGGCTGATAATGCTGTCGTGACCACCGGCCTGCAACAAATATCCGTTTTGATGTCTTGTTAAACAAGTATTACGCAGTCAATCGCCCCAGCACGATCGTTTGGCGTCCATACCGACGGATCGCTTCCCATACGTGACCCGGAAAAACCCAGCCCCGGCCACAACCGCCACCCGCACCCCCAATGCACACCGATTGGCATCCACGCGCCCCCTCCCTTGAGGTCGCCCTCCGCGCAAGAGCGCGCGCCGCGCAGGCGAAAAACCACCACCCACCCAACGCGCCAAGCAGAAAACCCACCACTCCACAAACGCGACACCCCACACACGACCCACCACTGCCGCGCCCTACCGCCCGACGTACTTCCCATCGCGCCGTTCCCGAAACGCCGCCAGCGCCTCCGCGGAATCCTCCGTACTCTGCACCACCGCCATATGCGACGAAATCAAGTCCAGCGCCGTCCGGAGATCGGCGCGCGCAGACTGATACACGGCTCGTTTGATCATGCGTACGTTCACCGGTGGCGCGGCCGCGAGCCGGGAGGCGAAGTTGATGGCGCGGCCGGTGAACTCCGAGTCGGGGTAGACGTGGTTGACCAACCCCAGCTCCAGCGCCTCGTCGGCGTCGATGAAGTCGCCGGTCCACAGGAGCTCCAGTGCCCGGGCCGAGCCGACCAGGCGTGGCAGGAAATAGCAGCCGCCGTCGCCGGGCACCAGGCCGATCCGGATGTATCCCTCGGAAAACCGGGTCGACGCGGCGGCGAGGCGGATGTCGCACATCAGGGCCATGTCCATGCCGGCGCCGACCGCGACGCCGTTGACCGCGGCGATCACCGGCTTGTCCAGGTCTTCCAGCGCGTACGCGACCCGGTGGATCCGTTCGGCGAGCACGTTTTTGCGATCCAGCACCGAAGGCGAGCCGGCGGTGAAGTCGTCGATGTCGACGCCGGAGCAGAAGGCGTCGCCGGCGCCGGTGAGCAGGATGGCGCGTACGTCGTCGTTGGTCCGCGCGTCGACCAGGAATCCGGCCCACGCGTCGATCATCTCCATGGTGAAGGCGTTCTTGCGAGCCGGACGATTCAGAGTGATCGTCCCGATGCCGTCGGCGACGGTGAATTCGATGTCACTCATGTAGGTCACCCATGCTGCGTGACCCTATCCGGACGCCGGCTGGCCGAGCGGCAAATCGCGTGATCTCATGCCGGAATGGCCGATCAGACGACTCGACTACTCGCCGACGAGACGGTTTTGCGGCGGGTCGCGGCCGCCGCGTTCGTGGGTACGGCCCTGGAGTGGTATGACTACTTCCTCTACGGTACGGCTTCCTCGATCGTCTTCAACCGGCTTTTCTTCGCCAGCAAGGATCCGGTGGTCGCCACCGCCGGCGCGTTCGCGACCTTCGCGGTCGGTTTCCTGGCCAGGCCGGTCGGCGCGGCCATCTTCGGCCATTTCGGCGACCGTTACGGCAGGCGGAACGCGCTGATCATCACGGTGACCGGAATCGGCGTGGTCACCGGCCTGATCGGTGTCCTGCCGACGTACGCGTCGATCGGCATCGCCGCGCCGGTGCTGCTCACGCTTTTGCGGATTCTGCAGGGGATCGCGGTCGGCGGCGAGTGGTCCGGCGCGATGACGGTGACGATCGAGCACGCGCCGGCGGCCAAACGCGGCAGATACGGCGCGTTGCCGCAGATCGGTTCGCCGGTCGGCACGCTGCTGTCGTCAGGTGCGTTCGCGCTGGTCGCGCTGCTGCCGGACGAAAGCTTCGACGCGTGGGGCTGGCGAGCGCCGTTCCTGGCCGCGTTCCCACTGCTGGGCATCGTGCTCTACCTGCGCTGGAAGCTGGAGGAGTCGCCGGTTTTCCGTGAGCTGCTGGAGAAAAGCGAGCCGGCGCGGTTTCCGATGGGCCGGCTGGTCGCGGGCAACCCGGTCCGCCTGCTGACCGGCATCGCGGCCGCGCTGCTGGGCATCGGCGGCTTCTATCTGCTCACCACGTTCATGATCAGCTATGGCACCGAGACGCTGAAGCTGCCGAAATCGTTGCTGCTCAACGCGACCCTGGCCGGCGCGGTGGTCGAGGTGCTGATCCTGCTCGCCTTCGGCCGGATCGCCGAGCGGTTCGGCTCCGGCCTGGTCACGGTGCTCGGCGGTGTGCTGTCGGCGGTGTTCGCGTTTCCGGTTTTCTGGTTGGTGGACACGAAACAGCCGGCTCTGGTGGTGCTCGGCATCACCGTCGGGATCGCTCTGCTGTCCATCCCGTACGCGGTCAACGGTCCACTGCTGTCGGAGCTGTTCCCGACCGACGTGCGCTACAGCGGCGTCGCGCTGGCATCCAACCTGTCCGGCGCGATCAGCGGTTTCGTGCCGCTGATGGCCACCGGTTTCCTCGCGGCCAGTGGAAAACAGTCGTGGTCGGTGGCGGTGCTGCTGGTGGTGATCGCGCTGCTCACCGCACTTGGCGGCTATGTCGGCGGACGCCTACGACTGCCGGACTCGTCGGTGTCGCCGCCTGAGCCGCCTGGTCGGCCAGTGCTTGGAAAAGACTGACATAGCCGTCGACGCCGGGTCCGAGCGTCGAGGCGTCGACGTCGCGGTGCGGCCCGCCGGTTTTCAGGCTGCTGCCGGGAATGAGTCGCGCGATGGCGTCTTCCATGTGGTCGTCCAGCAGCCGCAGCACCAGCTCCTCGTCGCCGCTGCGGATCGCGTCGATCATCCGCTGGTGCTCGTCGACCCGCTCGGTGACCTTCAGATAGGTGTGCTGCAGAGCGGAAAGACACATCCTGGTCTCGACCAGCAGCGTACGCGCCATCCGCGCCAGCCGGTGACTGCCGGCGGCTAGCACCAGCGACTCGTGGAAGCGCAGGTCGGCGTTGCTGGCCAGCTCCGGATCGTCGGTCTGGCCGGCATAGCGCATCAGCTCCTGCGCCTCTTCCAGCGAGTCGGCGGCCGCCGCGTAGTCGCCGCGCATGATCCGGATGACCGCCTCGTGCTCGACGGCCGTACGCGCGACGTAGATGTCGTAGACGTCCGCCGGCTCAAGGTCGATGACGAAAAGGCCACGATGGCGCTCGCTGCGCAGCAGGCCTTCCTGCACCAGCCGCTGCATCGCCTCGCGCAGCGGACCGCGGCTGACCTCGAACTGAGCGGCCAGGTCGGCCTCGCCGAGCTGGGTGCCGGGGGAGAGCGCGCCGTTCATGATCGCCGTGCGGAGTTGCCGTGCGATGATCTCGGCGGTCGACTCGCGGCTGACCGGCTCCAACCCCTCCGCGGTCATCAAACCACCACCGGCGCCTGGAAAAGTCGGCCGAGTCCACTGTGGACCAACGGCAGGCCGGCCAGCCGCATCGCCTCCCAGATGGTCACCTGGTTGGCGGTCAGCACCGGCTTTCCGAGTCGCGCCTCGACGGCTTCGACGAGCGCGACCGTACGCATCGCGGTGTCCGGCACCAGCACGGCCTCGGCCTCCGGATGGTCGTTGCCGGTGGCCAGCTCCACCACCGCCTCCGGTGTCAGCGTGCCGACCTCGGCGGCGGTTTTGATGCCGTGGCTGGACATCCGCAGCACCTCGATGCCGCCGGCGGCGAGGAAGTCCACGAACCGCGCCGCCACCTCCTCCGGATAGCTCGCGGCGATGGCGACCTTCCGCACGTCGAGTGCTGCCGCCGCGCGTACGAAGGCAAACGACGTGCTCGACGCCGGAACACCGGCCGCCTCGGCCAGGCCGTCGGCCTGCCGCTGCGCGCCGTCCCAGCCGTAGACGAAGCTGCCGCTCGTGCAGGCCCAGATCACCGCGGCCGGCGCGTACGGCCGCAGCCGCGACGCGCCTTCGGAGAGCCGGTCGGGGTTGCCGAGGTCGAGCAGCTCGTCGATGGCGTGCAGGTCCTCACCGTAGGTGTGCTCGACGCGCAGGTCGGCGGCGCCACCGAGGATCCCGGCCGCGGTCGGATAGTCGTCCTCGGCGGCGTGTCCCGGATAGAGGAATCCGAGCGTGGTCATCGTGGCGAACCTCCGCATCCGTGCTGATTGTCGACAATCGTAGTCAGTCGATCTCCCGCAACCACTGACCGGGCCCGACGACCGGCAGGCCCATCCGCCGCAGGCAGGCCCACATAGTGAGCTGGTTGGCGGTGAAAACCGGTTTGCCGACCAGGTTTTCCAACGGCTCGATCACGTCGTAGGTCGGCAGGTTCGTACAGCTGACGAAAATCGCCTCGGCATCCGGCCGGTCGGCGCGCAGCATGTGCTCGGCGACCGTACGGTAGCTGACCTTCCAGATGCCGCCACCGAGGCCGAGGTGCTCGCTGGCGACCGTCTCCACCCCGAGCTCGGCCAGGAACTCGTGCAGTTTCGCGGTGAGATCGGCATAGTACGGCGTGACGACGGCGATCTTCCTGAAGTCGAAGGCCTTCAGCACCTCGGTCAGTGCGCCGGAGGTGGTCACCGCGTCCGGCGCGCCGGAGTCGCGGATCACCTTGCACAGCCCCGCTTCCGCGGCGACACCGTTGACGAAGCTGCCGGAGGTGCACAGGTAGGCGACCACCTCCGGCTCCACGTGCAGCACGTCGCGGGTGGCCGCGGCCAGGTGGTGCGCGGCGCTGACCAGCTGCGCCATCTCCATGCTGACCGGCACCGGCTCGTACGGCGTGCGGGCCAGATGCAGTGAAACCTCCGCCGGCACCCACCGCCACAGCTCGCGTTCCAAGGCGAGATCGAAGGGGGCGATGATGCCGATCCCGCGCTGCGCCAACGGGCCGTCGAAGGCCGTGAAATCCACGTTGACCCCCAGGGTGCGTGTGGTGCCGGTTAGAGATGGGTGCACCTCCGGGATGCTTCCGCGGATTGTTGACAATCATACGAAACGAACCTAGCGTGTCAATGTGGTTCGAACGGGTGATTCCCAACCGGTGCTTGCCGTGCTGTGTGCTCAAAACCAGGGTGCTCAAGACCAGCGACCGCCGGGAATGGCATCGGTGGAAGCGGTCGCGGACGTACGGTACGCCGACGCGGCCGGTCTCGCGGCCGCTTTGGCCGAAGCTGACGCGCTGTTTGTGTGGGATTTCCTGTCAAGAGCGGTCGAACCAGCGTTCGCGGCGGCCGGCCGGCTGCGCTGGATGCACATCGCCAGCACCGGCGTCGACAACGTCCTTTTCGACGCGATGCGCGACAGCGATGTCGTGCTGACCAACTCGTCCGGAGTCTTCGACAGCTCGATCGCCGAATACGTCCTCGGTTGCGTGCTCGCCTTCGCCAAGGACTTTCGTACGACCCTGCAGGCGCAGGCCGAAAAGCGTTGGTATCACCGGGAAACCGAGCGGATCGCCGGCAAGCGCGCGGTCGTCGTCGGCACCGGACCGATCGGCCGCGCGATCGCGCGGCTGCTGGCCGCCGCCGGCCTGGAGGTGTCCGGCGCCGGTCGTACGGCTCGCGCCGACGATCCCGATTTCGGTGTGGTGCATGACGTTTCCGGCACGCCGTGGGGGCGGTTCGACTACGTCGTCGCCGTCGCGCCGCTGACCGACTCGACCGCCGGCATGTTCAACGCGGCGACTTTCGC